>JBEEPK010000026.1:0-47326 GCA_041191145.1 Bacteroidota bacterium | reverse complement strand
TAGGAATGTTTTTGCTTGGACTTCATGCAAGGCCTCATGTATCATGGCATGTGCATGTTTTTGTTCAAGCGTCATATTAAGCAAGGACTCATCTCTTTGTGCCAAGCTGTCTTTGATGGATTCCGGCTCGGGAACATACTCTTCTTTTGTAGAGATGAGTATTCCATTTGTAGTCAAAGTATTGATTGGAGAATGTGATTGAAGTTGTAAGTCCTCTTTCACTTTAGAAATTGCTATTCCATTACCTGTTCTTTTTTGTTGTAGATACACATGGCTGAACACAGATGCCTGTTTTGGATATTTCTCATCCAATGAATGTAGAATTTCCCGAAGTTTCTGTTCATCCTGCATGAATTCGGGATTCACATATAGCATTGCTTGTAGTCGGGGCTTCGACCCTTGTTCGAGATTTCTTGTTGTTTTGATCACACCGGCATTTTCAAGGGCATCCAGTTGATCTGATATTGTCCCGGTTTTCAGCGTTTTTTCGAGATATACTTCCGTCAGAGGACCTGAATGACTAAGCAAAACTTCAAGTAAAGCAGCTCTTTTGGGAGCTCTTTTTTTCATTGCAATCAATTCCTGCGTATCAATTCTCGTGAGTAATTCCACATGCATGACACTTTGCGGCGTCATTCCGCGAGGAATACCTGCCTTTAATGCTTCACCCCATGAACACATATAATACTCAGACATCTTCTTGGTGAGTCGGAGCATTGATTGCGTGAAGAAAGGAGTATCATCTATTACTTCGATGATGTCTTTCATTCCCTGAACCGGTTGTCCCAATTCCACTATCACTCCAGTCAATATTCTCTTCCCAAATGGAACCAATGCACGGCATCCGATCAAGTCATGTACGGACATTTCATGTTCATAACGATAAGTGAACACTTTTTGAACAGGAAGTGACAATGCTATGGATAGATAGGAGATCATCAAACTATTACGAATTTTGGAAATGTTTTTGGAATTGATTCGTCAAGACGCCATTCGAAGAATATGGCGGAAGCCCGCTTTTGATCGCATGCAAAGATAATCAACCAATAGTTTATCAGGTGTATTCCAATGAAAACTCGTTCAATTTTGGCCACATTCATATCTTTCTTACTCTCCAGTACGGGAGTTCTCATAGCTGGCTGTTCACAGGAACCGGCATTCTTGAATGAATCAGACAAAGCGCAAAAACCACGCGCAGACATAGTTAATCGTAATGATGCTATTTCAAATTCTCGCCAAACAGCCATCACGGAAACAGTTCGCATAGCCAGTCCGGCTATTGTTGGGATCAATGTTACTGAAGTCAGACAAGTAAATGACAATCCATTTGGTGGTTTCTTCAGCGATCCTTTTTTTGATCAATTCTTTATGGGAAGAAGAAGGAATGTGGAAGTGCAGCAGGTAGGATCAGGATTCCTCATTTCTTCGGACGGATATATCGTAACCAATGATCATGTTGCCGGCAATGCAAAAAAAATTGTGGTTACCATGACCAATGGTGAAAAATATGATGCAAAAATCATTGGTTCAGATCCTGTGACGGATGTTGCATTACTCAAAATAGAAGGAAGCAATTTTCCCTTTTTGGCTTTTTCCAATTCGGATGACATTATCATTGGAGAATGGTCAATTGCATTTGGAAATCCATTTGGACTCTTTGACAATAATGCAAAACCAACAGTGACTGTCGGCGTAGTTAGCAATTCAGGGGTGAGTTTCAAGCAGGATAATCGAGTGTACAAAAACATGATTCAAACCGATGCGGCCATTAGCTCAGGGAATTCGGGAGGCCCATTGCTCAATGCCCGTGGCGAAGTCATTGGTGTAAATACCGTCATCTTTTCAACAGCAACAAGCAATAGAGGTTCCGGTAGCATAGGCATTGGTTTTGCCGTTCCTATCAATCGCGTGAAGAAAATCCTTGAGACACTCAAAGAGGAAGGCAAAGTAGATCGCAATTTCACACCCGGATTTTTTGTTCGCCAAATCGATGATCAAGTTGCTCGATATTTTCAATTGGAGAAGAAACAAGGTGTTGTGGTAGTAGAAGTTCGCAGAGGAACGCCCGGTGACAAAGCAGGGATAGAACCCGGTGACATCATACTCGAAATTGACGGTACAAAAATTGAGAAGAATGAAGACCTTGAAATGGTGATATTTGATGGTGTTGTTGGTCAATCCATGCAGGTACTGATCGATCGCTCGGGCGAGACAATCAAGAAAAAATTGTATCTTGAAGGCATTAAGAAATAACTAATTCAAGGCGCTTTCGTGCAAACAGAAGAGAAACAATCCATAAGAGCCGAGCATCTCATCAAGCGATATAGTAAGCGTACGGTAGTGAATGATGTTTCTCTTGAATTGAAAGAAGGTGAAATTGTTGGTTTGCTCGGACCAAATGGAGCAGGAAAAACCACCTCTTTCTATATGATGGTCGGCATGGTAAAACCAAGCGAAGGCAATGTATACCTGAATGATAAAAAAATTACTTCCATGGCCATGTATCGAAGGGCTAGACTTGGCGTAAGTTATCTTCCTCAGGAAGCATCCATATTCAGAAAACTTTCTGTTGAGAATAATATTCTCGCAATTCTCCAATTGCAATCCATGAAGAGGTCCGAACGCAAAGAAAGACTTGAACAATTATTAGAAGATTTCAGAATCACACATATCAGAAAGAGCAAGGGGTATATGCTATCGGGTGGTGAGCGCCGTAGATGTGAAATCGCTAGAGCACTTGCTTCCAATCCAAAATTCATTTTTCTCGATGAGCCATTTGCGGGTATTGATCCGATAACGGTTGAAGAGATTATGCATCTTGTAAAAAAACTAAAAGAAAAAGGAATTGGGGTTCTAATCACCGATCACAATGTACATGAAACATTATCCATCACAGATCGCGCATATATTCTAATCGATGGCAAAATATTCTGTTCCGGTAGCGCCGAAGAAATTGCTGATAATGAGGAAGTTCGCAAACGATATCTCGGTGAGACTTTCTCATTGGAGCGATATGAATGAAACAATTCCCTCCCTTTGAGCTAAAGGCAGTTAATATCTCCAAGTCATTTGACAGTTTCAGATCGGTATTTTCGCCTATTGACTTATCACTCAGAAATGGCGAGATTCTCGGCATCATTGGTTGGAATGGATCCGGAAAGTCCACATTGATGAAAATGCTTTCAGGCACATTAATGCCCAGCACCGGCTCTCTGACTTTTCACATAGACGCGACTCAACTTGAGAATGAGCAAATTCCCATGCAGATTGGCTTCATTGCTCCATATCTTACTGTGTATGAAGAATTCTCACCAAAGGAACATGCACAATCTTTCTGCGATATGAGTGGTGTTGATTTCAATACATCGCTTTATGAAGAGCTTATTGAGGTCACCGGATTAATGCAACATGAATCCAGACAAATCAAAGCATTTTCATCGGGAATGAAACAGAGAGTGAAATATCTTCTCGCAATGATACGACAGAACCCAATACTCCTTTTGGATGAACCCTCAACGAATCTTGATACCAAGGGGCAGGAGATTGTTAGACAAATCGTGAATATGCAAAAAGCTATGGGTGGTGGCACAATTATTGCGACAAATGAAGAGGCGGAAACGAATTTCTGTGATCATATCATTTCACTATCTTGATTTTTCATTATGGCTATTTCATCTCGAATACGGTATCTCGGGGTAATTCTGATTTCTTCGCTTTTTCTCATGATTTCTGTTTCTTCATGCACAGGTTCGGAGAGCAAGGAGAAGGTATCCATTGATGCATCGAAGGGGAACTATCTCACTTATTTATCAGCAATCCCATTTCCGAAAACCCTGAGTTTTTGTGGTGAAAAAGTTCCTTTGGAAATACTCGAAGTTCGTGAAAGAGCTGAGCGTGAATTCTATTTGAATTTACAATCTCCCGGTCAATTGATTTTATATATCAAAAGAGCCGGTAGATATTTCCCCTTATTTGAAAGAATCCTTAAAGAAGAACAAGTCCCGGATGATTTGAAATATTTGGCAGTGGCAGAAAGTGCTTTATTCATGGCTCGTTCACCAAAAGATGCAGTTGGAGTTTGGCAATTCATGGAGCCAACCGCAAAGTCGATGGGTTTGCAGGTTGATGAATTTGTGGATGAAAGAAGACATATCGGGAAAAGCACCAGAGCGGCGATACAATATTTACGGTCCGGTTACAATGCTTCCAAAAGTTGGTCTCTTGCAGCCGCAGGATATAATATGGGACATGGCAGCGTAAAAGAGAATATCACTTTTCAAAAAGGAGAATCATTTTATGATTTGTTCCTCAATGAAGAGACATCGCGATATATACTTCGCATAGCAGTCATCAAGGAATTAATGGAACATGCCGATACGTATGGCATTGTTTTATCCAAAGATGATGTTTATCCTGAACCACTTGTTACTACGGTAAAAGTGGACAGACCGATTACGGATTTGGCGTTATGGTCAATCAATAATGGCACATCGTATAAAGATGTCAAACTATTGAATCCATGGATTTTGAAAAGAGCTTTACCTGCTCCAAAAAATGGCGCTTATTATATCGATATCCCGAATAAACGATAATGACATCCGTGCAAATACCATATACTTGCACAAGATTTTTTCTGATGGAGCAGTGAATTCATGTATCCCATTCTCTTTCACCTGGGACCTCTCACGATTTATAGTTTTGGATTAATGGTTGCCACGGCATTCTTGACTGCCAATTGGCTATTGAATGCAGAACTTAAGCGTAAGGCATTTCCTCAACATGAACAATTGGGCTCTTCCATCACATTGCTTGCATTGATTGGTGGTATTTTTGGCGCGAAATTATTCCATCTATTAGAAAATCCTTCGTTTTTCTTTGCGGATCCAATCGGCTCATTGTTTAGTGGCGAAGGTTTGACTTTTTTTGGCGGACTCATCACTTCTATTGTGATGATCATGATCTATTTGAAAAAGAAAAACATTCCTTTTCTTGGAGTTGCTGATGCAGCGGGTCCATCTCTCATGATTGCTTATGGAATCGGAAGAATTGGATGTCAATTGGCTGGCGATGGAGATTATGGAATTCCAACAGATCATTCATTCGGAATGAGTTATCCGGAGGGTATGGTTTCCACATTATCAGCACGCAATCCGGAACTGGTCGGGTATTTTCAACAATTGTTTCCGGGACGCCCCATACCTGAAGACATCATCGTTCATCCAACACCTGTTTATGAAACCCTTACTGCATTTGTGTTTTTTGGCATTCTTTGGGTGCTTCGCAAAAAGAATTTTGCGATGGGACAATTATTCGGTGTGTATTTGATCTTGGCAGGAATAGAACGCTTCTTCGTGGAATTTCTTCGAATGAATCCCTTATATATTGGTTTATCTCAAGCTCAGTGGATTTCAGTGGCGCTTGCAATAACCGGAACAATTATCTTTTTTAGCAAGAAAAATTCCTAATCAATACCGATAATATCACGAAGAATGATGTCCGTCATTCCCCTTCTAGATTCAATATATTCCAGAGATCTCTCTCCCGCTTTCTGCATTGCTCCCGCACAAATGGCATTCATCCATGCGAGTGCATCCTGACTATTCTTGATAATTTCCAAAGCTTCCATTTCATGCAATGTAACTGCATCGGGCGAGCGCTCAATGAAGGGTCCGCAAGCAAGTGGCAAACCATAACCTGCAGGTTCGGCACAACTATGCACTCCTGTACCAAATCCGCCTCCAATATATGCTGCATTCGCAATGGAATAGATTGCAAGTAATTTTCCAATGGAATCTATGATGATATGCTGATCTTCAATCAATTCCTCTTCGCTTTGAAGCATGCTATTTGGTAGTGCTTCTTTTAATCTGGCACAATATTCATGGGTTGGTTCATGCGGAACAATGATCAATCGAATGGGAGTTTGCATGAATTTCAAAGCTTCGATGAATATTCGCTCATCATCTTCCCATGAGCTTCCAATGACAATACAAGGAATGGACGAATCAAATAAACCCGGTAGAAATTTCTGAATGATACCCGGACTTTGTTTCATTTCAGACACAAGAGAATGAATTCTATCGATTCTTGTATCATTTCCGGAATGAATCGGAATGGGAATATTCAATTGTCTAAATAATTCTGCTTCAACTTTGCCAACAGTATATATCTCAGAAAATAAACCAAGGAGCGAACGCAGAATAGCTGGAAAGAATTTCCACATTGCCGAACGAGGATAAGTTGCATTCACTGCATAACAAGGTATTGCTCTTCTTCTTGCTTCAATGAGATAATTCAGCCATAATTCATATCGAATAAAGATGATGAGATCGGGGTTTATGCTATCCAAGAATACATGTGCATTTGCTTTGGTATCAAGCGGAAGATAAAGCACTCTGTCTGCATATTCATAAGATTTCCTGATGCGATATCCGGATGGAGAGAAGAATGTGACGGTGACATCATAATTGACATGTTGTTTCTTCAATGCTTCTATGATTGGACGCGCCTGTTCAAATTCACCTAGAGAGGATGCATGTATCCATATCGACAATCTTGTATTCTTACTTTTCCGACTTGGTTCTTGTTGAGTAATTTCTTGTTCTCTTTCTCGAAACTTCGCAGAAGTAAGAAGCAGTATTGGCCTTGCCAATTTCAAAAAGAGAGACCATGCATAACCTAGGAAAAGAAGGATTCCCGGAATGTTACCAGGAGCCATAGACATTCCCTCCGGCAACACCAACAATTGAATCAAAACCACCCATGCCGAATTCACGATAATAGATGAGCGCTATGAATGGATGACCACCTCTTGCAGAATTCCCTTCGAATTCTTCTGCAGTCAGACGAATTGCTTTTCTCGTATCAGCATCAATCTCACCGGTCATGTATAAATAGCCATGCCTTCCACGAGGAATCCATTGTCTCAAGCGATACAATTTCATTTCTTCATCCCATTTCATGAGCCAGGATGCATCGGGTGACCAATTATTGAAAGAACCACTCACAAATACTTCATGCTCTGCTAGTCTGTTTTGTGGATTCAGAAGAAATTCCAATTGCACATAATCTTTGTCTCCCCAACCGATAAAACGCGTATTCATGACTCCACCATCAGATCTTTCAATGAATGATCCATTACGCCATAGATCAGGAGTCCACAAGCGAAGTGGTGCATTGGATCGTGGATACAAGGAATAATCACCAAGATTCAAAACTCTATATTCATTTTCTGCAGGAATTCGTTCCATTCTGAATCTCCGACCAGTCATACCGAAACCCGTGATCATTGTCTGAAGAGGATAGGCATGATTAAGTTCATTCAATGACTCATATGAAGATTGTTCCGATACAATGAAGGGCTCATCATATCTATTGAGTCTGTAAAACACCGCGGTATTCAATTGTCCATCATTCAGCATTTCAGTGGATCTTGCCTGGGCTTCAACCGTATAAGCACCTGAAGTAAATATTGTGTTTTTGGGAGAATAGAAATCGCCATAAACATCAAATCGCGTTTCCACTCGGGGATCCACGACAAAAAATCGCGCGATTGCAATCGGCTGACTTGGATCATCATAGAGATAAAACTTGGCTTTCCAATTTCCACCGAAATTGAATTTGACATGTTCATTCGGAACTTTTAATGTACCAGTATAGGAGTACCAAATGGATGCAGGAGGAGCCATTCTCCAATCAATAGAACTTGTTCGAAGAAGTGCGGGATCATTCAAAAAAGCATTTTCATGTTCAGTCCAATCTGCATTACAATGAGAAAAGATCACAAACATTTGTGGAGGCGTGCGAGATTGAATATCAAGTTCAATCGTGACATGCGGGAAATTATATGAAACATTGGGTCTTCTCTGTTGCGTGGGTCTTGAACACATGGCTATCGGCGGCATTGTTTCATCATCACCACCATACACTCTCAGAAATTTCAATTGCGGCGGCATATTTTTTTGCAAGTTTTCAAGCATATCATCATCAGATGCTTGAGCATGAAAACCCAGCATGATTAGACATATGATATGAATGAATGCAAAGTACATCAATATGCAATCCTGAATCCATAACCGATATAATCTTCTCTCTCGGTATGATACATCCCATGTATAGATCTACCTGAAGAAGCAATGAGACCAAACCATAATCCCGTATTATCATTCATGAGATATTTTACTCCACATTGAATGGAATGTGTGGGTAAGGTGATTCCTTGTACTTCGCTTATCCGCACATCATAACCGGATTCAATGGTTACATCATTCCCGATTGAATATCGAGTGTCGAAACCAAGTTGAGGAACGATGCGACCGATATTTCTGGGTTGTGTTGACCAAATCCATGTGATGCCGGCATAGAGTCGAATATCACTGACCATCACATATCCGGAAACATCGGCAAACTCTCTACTATAGACAAATGGTTTTCTTTCCGAGAAGACGCCTTGTGCATCTGCAGCTCCATCAACCAAATGTGTGGAAATATGTGACAATCTCAAACGAGCTCCGACAGGCATTCCAGCAACATTGCCATGGACGGAACCTTGCAAACCAAAAAAATAATCAGCGGTTTCAACGGGAAATTTAAAATTGCCTTCACTTCTTAATCTGGTGAGAATAAATGCATCTGCTCCAATGCCGGCCTTCCATCCAGATCCAATTTCGAATTGAGTAAGATCAATCGTTTGACCGATGTCAAGCCGCAATCGATCAACATTCGGTTGATAGAATGAACCCACACGTGCTTCAAGTGGATTAGCTATATAATGAGGATAAAATGAATCTTGAGCACATACATTGACAATATGCACATATAGAATAACTGGAAGGAGGAAAGGTAAACGCATATTAATGGGCAATGAGATTTTTGATTTCACTCAACCAATCGCGAGAAAAAGGATTGATGAGTTTTACATTGATTCCAAGGGATTGTGCGATTCTGCAATTCACTGGTGTATCATCTAAGAAGAGGATTTCATTGGGAGAATAACCAGTCTCCGATATCACATGATGAAATATCTCGGGATCTGGTTTCTTAAGATTCAATGTATATGATAGAAACAAATGCTCAAAATATTCAAATAATGGCTTGCATTCTTCACGAACATGATCATGATGAATTTCATTGATATTGCTTAACAGTGCAATCGGAAGATATTGCGATATTTCATGTATGAATTGAATCGTATCCGGATATAATCCCAAAAGCATTGCATTCCATGCATTGATGATTTGCTCATCTGTGGCTTGAATGGAATACTCTTCACCTAATCTAGATATGAATTCTGATGTGTTCAATCTACCTGCATCAAATTCTCCGAATATCGCTTCCGCTTGTTCAAGAGAAAATGAGATTGGTCTTGCATTGATTGATTGGAGTGTATTCAGTGCAGAGTGTGTTCGTACATGTTCGATATTGTAGAGCACACCCCCCAAATCGAATAGAATCAAACGAATATTCATATTAGAATATGCCGATATATTCTATGCCTGCATATCGTAGAAAGCCATTTCCATTTGCTCTGCTTTCCAAGAGATCCCTTGCTTGAATGGTAAGATTGATGCCTTTGAAAGGTGAGTATTTCACGGCGCAATTCAATAAACCATTCTTGTTCATGAATGCCGGATCTTCATTCCATGTGCCGGAATATTCGGTCGCGATTGTTACATTCTTATAGAATGACTGTTCGATTCCCACGAAAGCACCAGGTGTATTTGAATATGCCGATGGCATGATTGGATAATTGATTCCACCATGCAAAGATAGAATGCCTGCTTGCCATGAAATATTTTTTGATGCGCTTACAAAAATGCCAGGCGCATTGAATTCAAATCTTCGTTTATTTTCCCAGGCGCCTAGTCCCTGACTATTCACTCCTAGCACTATTGCAGGTCTGTTTTTCTTTTCAGCATACAATCTTGCTCGCACCTCAAAGAGCAATAAGGGCTGAAGGATGGGATCTCCCTCGCCAAAAAAAGGCATTGCTGAATAGGAAAATCCGAGATTAACATTTTTTGTGAGACCATAATTTACTTGGGTCAGAATTCCAGATTCCTGCATGATGATGCCGGAAACCCTATATGCCTTTGGAGGCAAGATTCTCGCTGTAGGCATGTCAACTACAGACATTCTGGGCATTTTTCCTTTGGAGCCGGCACTGCCTTGACTCATAACAGGATACTGTTGACTCATAATGAGAAGAGTCATCAAGACAATTAGTCGCAAAGAATTTTGGAACTGCTTCATCAAGCCCTTTTTTGCATTTTTGTACTATTGCAATTGCATATTTACTATATGCACACCTAAATTACAAAATGCCAAGCAATTACTTAAAAAGAGATGAATCAAAGCACTGAAAAAGTTTTTTATGCAGGTCTCATTGAAAAGGCCAAATCTAGGCAAAAACGCATTGCTTTTCCGGATGCTTTGGACCGTAGAGTACTTGAGGCCACAAAAGCTCTTGCTGATCAATCCTATATCATTCCCATAATAATAGGAAACACTGAAGAAATAGAACAATTCTCACAGGGTCAGAAGATTGACATCAAGGGTATTGAGATTCGTGATCCCCAAAAACACAGTACAGAAGCGCATATTGAAGCAATCAAAGTCAAGATGAAAACCATTGATTCTAATGAGGATGCCATTGATATGCTTCAAAATCCTCTCTATTTCGCCGGAATAGAAACACATTTGGGAATTGTGGATGGTACGGTTGCAGGAAATATTTCAACAACCGGCGAGGTAATAAAAGCAGGTATAAAAACTGTTGGATTGCCATTAGGCATAAAAACCGTCAGTAGTTTCTTCATCATGATTCTTCCTGAATCCATCCTATTCTATGCTGATGGCGCAGTTATTCCTTCTCCAACAGCCGAACAATTATGCGATATCGCAGGTATGACCGCTTCGAATGCACGATCCATCATGAATATGGAGCCGCGAGTTGCATTCCTTTCCTTTTCCACTAAAGGAAGTGCCGAACATCCGGATATCATAAAGGTTCGAGAGGCATTCGCATTGTTCACTCAAACATATCCAGATATCCTCGCAGATGGCGAATTACAAGTGGATGCCGCATTGATTCCATCAATAGCACAAAGGAAAGCACCCCATTCTCCAATTCAAGGACAAGCTAATATTTTGATTTTCCCTGATTTGGATGCGGGTAATATTGCCTACAAAATCACCGAACGCTTGGCAAATGCCAAGGCAATCGGACCAATTGTACAGGGTTTGCAAAAGCCCTATTGCGATCTTTCCAGAGGTTGTTCCGTGCAAGACATCATCGATGTTTCTCTCATTTGTTCCGTGCTTTAGATATTATCCACAAGTATTGAGTTTATGGGGGATGACTAGGTTCAAAATTCTTATCTTTGCAATTGAATTCATCGGGAATATTCTTTTTTTTAACAGAACTTTTTTGGCTTTTTCGTGCAAAAGTTGCCATTGTATTCATTAATTCTCATTTCCTTGCTATTTCCATTGAAATATGCTTTGGCAAGTGATGCTACATTTACTCTTCCTGACACATCACTCAGGCAGGGTATACGCTGGAAGTTGCCTGTTTTTTTACAGTCGAGTGGAACTGTAATGCAGGAAATCTGTACCATTCGCATTGCAATACCCAAAAAACGCATTATTCTTCATGATGCATTAACAGAGTCCGGCACATTATTCACTTGTAAGAAAACAAATATTACATTTCTCTCCGATGGGGATGAATATAAAGAGTATGCAATATCATGTCCCAATCCGCTTTTTGACTCATCCGGAATTGTTTTTTACTTAGAAGTGGAGACTCTTGCTGGGATGGATTCGGCATTGAGTATTAAAGTATTATCATTCAGCATTGGTGATTCAATGCAAGACATTGAACAAATAGGTGGAAGAATCACATTCATTGATCCTCCTGTCATTCAAGCGAGTTCTGAAGGAATGGACATCAATTCTCCCAATCCTTTTGCCTATACAACCTCTTTCAATTATTATGTTGGTAAACCCGGTGATGTTCAATTCTTTTTGTATAGTTCGCAAGGGAAATTGGTAAAAGAATTTCCTGTTGAAAGAAAAATTGCAGGGCGTCACTCATTCACATTGAATGTTGATAATCCAATGGATTTCTCGAGCGGTGTCTATATCATACGCATGAAGACCGAACAAGGCTTGTATCACATGAGCATGGTGCATAAAAAATGAGAAAATCCATGCTGCATATTTGTTGTTTTCTTTTGCTCTTTTTTCTTTTTGCTCAAGGCATAATGTATGCTCAGCAATCAACAAAACGCATTTCGAAAACATCAGAGGGTACTGAGTTTTGGTTGTGTTTTCAAGAGAATTCTTGGCATCACTCCGCAAATCGTGTTGGTAAAATGAAATTGACCGATGCAAGAGGTGGAGATGTTTATATTGAAGACAGAAGTACACCGAATTTTGAATTATTCATCAGTTCTGATGTCACGACCAAAATTCGCATTGAAATTGAAGGCATACGATATAAACTTGACACAACGGTGGTTGGTGGAACCGTTCGAAGGATATCAATTCCAGCTGCGGCTGAAGTAACAGGAGATGGTACTTTACAGCCGAATGCAGTGCGAATCACATCTAAATCACCGATCTCAGTCACTTGTTTGAATGAAAGAGGAAGTTCTACCGATTCATATTTGGCATTGCCTTCCACCGCATTGGGATTGGAATATTATGCAATGAGTTATCATTCAACCCCCACGAATGATTTGGTTTCTCACATGGCAATCATTGCAACTCAGGATAGTACACTGGTTTATGTAACACCGTCTGTCATGACATCCCGAAACAAGCCACCGAAAGTTGCATTTCCTGTTATCATGAACAAAGGTGATGTTTATCAAATTGCCGCATTGAATTTTCAACCAATGGGTAAATCAATGAATGGTAGCGATACCTTAGTTTTTCCCGATTTGTCCGGCACAAGAATACAAGCATCAAAACCGGTTGCTGTTTTCAGTGGTCATCAATGTGCCGATGTGCCATTGCGTGTTCCATTTTGTAATTATCTCGTTGAGCAATTACCACCGGTTCACAGTTGGGGGAAACATTTCATTCTTGGTCAATTTGCGAAGAGGTCAAGTTATGTGTACCGAGTGATTGCTTCAAAACCAAATACGAAGATTTTCGAAAATTCTGTCTTCATTCGTGAATTACAGTCTGGTGAGATGTATGAAAATTCCTCTGTAGGTTCCAAGAATATCATGCTCACCGCAAGTGAACCGGTATTGGTCGCTCAATTTTCACAAGGATTTCTTGGTGGTGCAGGACCGGTGGAAGGGAGAGTTTCAAGAGTAAGAGGCGATTCAATCGGTGATCCTATGATGCTTGTTGTGAGTCCCACTCAGCAATTTCTCACTGAATATCGATTTGCCACACCCAAGACCAGTTATACAAATTGGAAGCATTTTGTGAATATCATTGTGCCATCAGCTTCGGTTGAATCCTTGCGTTTCAATGGAAGAGTTATTGACACAATGAAATATTCACCGGAATTTGTTGGATTAAGCAATTATGTAGCCATCAAAATGGATGTTCCGTTCGGCGTCCACACTGTGAAAGCAGATGTTCCATTCGGATTATATTCCTATGGATTTGCAACAAATGATGCATATGGCAATATGATTGGGCAAGGTTTTGAAGTGTTACAAGAAGTTGTGGACACTCTTCCACCTTCTTTTGAAAGACGCAATCTCGAAAATTCAATCAATGTCGTTATCCGTGATGAACGCTCGGAAGACAAAGGCTTGGAAAGAGTCAGAGTACTTTCAACTCAAGGTCTATTGGCAATGGAGAAAGGCGTAGTCATCACCGAAGCAATGATTATGAAAGGCATACCACAGTATACACTCTTCGTCAGACCGGCATCAGGTGTGACGAAAGGGATGATGGAAATAGAGGCCAGAGACATTGCCGGAAATATTTCCACCTTCATCTTACAATATGAAGGTGCAGTATTTCAATCAAAAGTTGAACAAAAACCTGTAGCAATACCTGAAAAAAATAATTGGGAATGGGGAGCTTATGCGATTGCAAGCGCGCAGTTTCATGATGTGAATTCTCCGAGGACAATCGCAATGATTGATTCACCGAGTGGTTTTCAAGCTGAAAGTTCGTCACCATTGGGACTTGGTTTGCATATTGGCTCAGGAGGCATGTCAAATGTTAAAACCATGTTACGCATGGAATATTTGCCATATTCCGTCATGCTGAGAGGACAAGACACAAACACCGTTCAAGTGTATGATAGTTTGATCAACAACTATGTACCATTCAGAGAATCCACGGTATTGCAAGCAGATCTACCCACCATTGCCATTTCCGGTGGTTTTCGTTGGGATATGCATGAATTATTGTATCTCTTTGCGATGGGTCAAGCTTCTTTCATTCCGAATAAAAATGCGAATGCATTTCGACAAATTGACTCTCCCCTTTCTTTTTCATATGTTGAAACAGGAACAAGAGAATTGCCACTTGGTGATAGAACCCTCGATGAAATTTCTTCCATATGGTTCTCTGCCAATATTGGAATAGGTTTGCAAAAACAAGTTTCACAATCACTCACAGTATTTGGAGAAGCTCAATATCAACAAGTTTTGAATTCGATTGTAAGTCAAGTGGGTAATAATGCAGTTGGAAATAATCCACCCGTATGGAATTTCTCATCTTTGCGTTTTAATCTCGGCATTAAAAGTACATTTTAAGGTAATCACTATGAGCTATGGACTAATCACTCCTGAACAATTGCGCCTCAGACTTGATATTGGGGAAACTCCCGTTATGATTGATGTGAGACAACCCGAAGAACATCAGGAAATACATATCCCGAATTCAATTCTCATTCCTTTGGATACACTTCCTTCGCGCATTGAAGAATTGGAACATTTCAAAGAGCATGAAATCATCCTTTATTGCAGAAGCGGCGGAAGAAGTGGGAAAGCATGCGAGTATCTCTATGCCCGTGGTTTCAATGTATTGAACTTGGTAGGTGGCATGCTTGAGTGGAAAGCCTAATGATTGAACAGACCATTTTGCATGGAGAAGATTTTGATGCAATGTCCGATCGTTATCGCGCCACATTGATCAATTCCATTTCGGGATTCAAGTCCCTTGGACTGATAGGAACGATGAATGAACAGGGCATCACCAATATCGCTGTTTTCAATTCCATTGTGCATATTGGTGCCTTCCCTCCTTTGCTTGGAATGGTGTTCAGACCTGATACAGTTCGTAGACATACACTTGAGAACATACTCTCTAGCAAGCATTATACAATCAATCACGTACATGCTTCCATGCTTTCAATGGCCCATTTGGCAAGTGCAAAATTTGATGATGATATATCTGAGTTTTCCGGTTGCAATTTTACAGAAGAATATAGCCATATCGGTAAAGCTCCATATATCAAAGAAAGCAATGTAAAAATGATGCTTGAATATCGCATGCACATGCCAATTCCATTGAATGGCACCATTTTTCTCATCGGTGAAATCATAGAAATAAGAGTTCCAAAACATATCATCAATCATGATGGGTTTGCTGATATTCACCAAGCCGGAACATTGACTGTTGCCGGTTTGGATGCATATTATTCCACCAATTTCATTGATCGCTTTGCATATGCTAGGCCCAATATGCCTATCACATCTTTGATGAATACATCGGAGGATTCAAGATGAAGTCCATAATAGTTACCGGCGGAGCCGGACTCATCGGAAAGAAACTCATCAAAGTATTGAGTGAGGCAGGATATTCCATCATCGTATTCAGTAGATCTCCTGATAGAGCTCGAAGAGTATTGCCAATGGCACATGACTTCGTTATATGGAATGGCGAGGTGAATGTTTCGGCAGAATGCATCGAGAAAATAAATGGTGCTTATGCAGTGATTCACTTAGCCGGTGAACCGGTTGCAAAACGCTGGTCGGACCAACAAAAGAAGGCAATCTTCGAAAGCAGAAAAAATGGAACAGCTGGAATTGTGAAAGCAATCAGTCAAGTTGCAAATCCTCCGCAATTTTTCTTTTCCGCATCCGCAATTGGATTCTATGGATCAGATGGCGGAGATGCCATTTTTACGGAATTTTCTGAGGCCGGAGCAGGCTTTTTGGCCAATGTATGTATTGAATGGGAAAAACAGGCAATGCAAGCTAATGAATTCACAAGAGTGGTCATTGGTCGCATTGGCATTGTTCTTGATCCTCGTGAAGGTGCTTTGGCAAAAATGTTATTGCCATTTTCACTATTTCTTGGTGGCAAAATCGGATCGGGGAATCAATGGATGTCATGGGTTCACCCGATTGACATCATCGGTTTCATCATGCATGCACTTGAACATGCAAATGTAAGAGGTACATTCAATCTCGTGGCTCCCGGAGCCGTGACCATGAATCGCTTCACTGAATTGATGTCTACTGTTTTGCATCGACCATCTTGGTTTCATGTTCCCGACATTGCATTATCCATCATGCTCGGTGAAGGCGCAGTGATTGCTACAGGCGGACAACATGTATTGCCACAAAGGACAATAGAATCAGGATACAAATTCCAATTCACGGATTGCGATCAAGCGCTTCATGATTTACTCGACTGAAGCAAAGGAATTCCATGAATAAGTCAGAATCCTCAAATCCAACAATTCTCATTGCCGCAGGCGGAACGGGTGGCGATCTATTCCCTGCTATTGCAGTGATGGAAGAGTTACAAAACATCATCCCGCATTTATCAGTTCATTTTACGGGAAGTCCCGATCGGATTGAATCTCGTTATCTACCCAAGAATGGTTATTCATTTACACCGATGAATAGTTTGCGTGGTTTCCGCGGACTTTCCTCCTCCATTCTACAACTTCCAGTAACTCTATTGAAAGCAGTATTGGAAGCAAAATCAATCGTACAAAAGTATAAACCGGCGTGCATTATTTGTGGCGGAAACTATATCAGTCTTCCAGTTGGAATATATGCGGTATTGTCCGGAATTCCACTCGCTATCATAGAACCTAATGTAAAGCCCGGAAAAACCAATGCTCTATTGGGTAAATATGCCAAAATCATCATCATAGCTTTTGAAGAAACAAAGAGCATCTATCGTTCCCTCTTTGGTAAAATGCCGAATGACAATATGAAGCATTGCGGTAATCCCTTGAGATCTGCATTCGTACAGAGTATTCCTGATAAAGAACATGGTGCAAAAGCATTGAATTTGGATCCAAACAAAAGAACATTATTTGTCTTCGGGGGCTCACTTGGCGCGCGTTCCATCAATCAAGCCATGATAAAAATGATTGATCGCTTGTCTGAAAAAGACATACAAATTCTTTGGCAAACCGGAACTGATTTCAAAATCAACCGCACTCTTCCAACAGATGTCCATGTGATGCAATTCATTGATGACATGCCATCAGCATATGCAAGTGCGGATTTAGTTGTATGCAGGGCAGGGGGCGGAACGGTTGCGGAATTAGCTGTTTGCGGAAAGCCTGCAATACTTATTCCATTACCCGGAGCTTCGAATAATGAACAAGCTCTCAATGCGGAAACTTTACATGAGCATGGGGCCGCAATGGTTATTGAAGATGGTGCTTTGGACACCGAATTGGAATATGCGATTGAGTTATTGCTCAGTAATCAAGCGAAGTTGAAGGAAATGGGAGAAAATGCTCTAAAGAATGGTAAGCCAAATGCTGCAAAAGAGGCTGCTGATGCAATTTCAGCATATATATCTTATTCCAAAATCTAAATTTTCGATTGAAAATTGATTCAATCGGCCTAAATGATTCGTTTTTTGATTCATTCAGTGGATTTTGGCACAAAAGTGGGGTAAATGGTAGTTGGTACTTAAATCATTTATAATGTCAGTATAGACATGGTCAATAATCCAATGAAATTAATCAAAATGGCTATGCCGATTGTTCTAAGTGCAATCCTTTTGGGACTATGCACTTCCCCATTAGCATTGGGTCAGGCCTCCATTGTCAGGAACAGATTGCAATCTCTTGCGATGGGTAAACTTGACGAGGTTAAAAGAGATTTACCGGACTTATTGGCTGAATTTCCCGATGATCCCGGAGTTCAATTTTTACATGCCTCTGTCCTGGAGGATATGTCAAAATCTCTTCCCATGTATCAACGGATTGTAAAAGAGCAACCTGATTGCGAATGGTCAGATGATGCACAATGGCGCATTGTTCATTATTATGCAATGAAACGAGATACCGCTAAAGCAAGGGAGGAAATGCAAAACTTCAGATCTGCCTATCCAAAATCGGAATTATTATTGACCGCTTATGATCTTCTTCGCGCCACAGTTGGTGGAGCAGGAAGACCTTCGAAACAAACAATCAAGCAGGAAAACAAAACGGAACAAAAAGCTGAAGAAAAGAAAATTAGTAAAAAAGATTCTGTTGCCAAGAATTCAAAAATCACGAAGATTGATTCCAGTCTTATTACTCGCGGGAATATAAGTAACCCCAAAACCAATCGCATAGAAACTTTATTTACATTGCAAGTTGGTGTTTTCAAAACAAAGGCTGCTGCTGAGCAAGAATTTGAAGATTATAAAGCAAAAAGAATGAAAGTGAATCTCACAGATAGAAAAATGCCGGATGGTTCATTGCGCTATGTTGTGACTATTGGTGAATATTCATCTCGTAAAAATGCGGAGGCAGGAGTGGCTTTAGTCAAAGATATTTGTAATTGCACGCCCCTCATCATTCAAAAACTAGATCAATAAATTCATGGCTCTCATTTTGGGGGCCATTCTTCATTGTATAGGAACTCCCCTACTCCAAGTTTTTGCAATATGATTTACTCCGAAATGATACACCAAATCGGAATATGAAGTTGTATCCAATATATTGAAGTCAGCACTCTTTCCAATTTCAATACTTCCACAATATTCTTCAGCTCTCAAAGCATAGGCCCCATGCAAAGTGGCTGATGTCAATGTTTCTTCGATGCTCATCCCCATATTCATGCAAGCAAGCGAAAGAATAGTCTGCATATTCGGTGTATAACATGATCCCGGATTGCAATCCGTCGCCAAAGCAACAATCAATCCTCGATCGATCATTCTTCTTGCCGGAGCATAAGGCAAACGCAATGTATATGCAGTTCCGGGAAGCAATGTGGCAATAGTCCCGCCTTGTTTCATTGCATCCATGCCTGCTTCGGAACAGTACAATAAATGATCTGCAGACACCGCTTTCAATTCACCTGCCATTTCAGCGGCACCGAAAGAAGACAATTCATCAGCATGGACTTTGCAGGAAAATCCAAGTTCGATGGCCTTGAGCAAGATTCTACGGGAATCTTCAATAGAATAGTAACCAGTGTCTGTAAACACATCACAGAAATCAACAACATTCAGTTCTTTTATTGCAGGAAGCATTTCATTGATGATGAGTTCGACATATGCTGAGCGATTATTAGCATATTCCGGAGGAAAATCATGAGCTCCCATGAATGTGCTGATGATGCGAATGGGGACTTCATTCTTGACTATTTCAATGGCTTTTATCAAAGCAATCTCAGATTCCATGGATAGTCCATATCCACTCTTCATCTCAATGGTGGTCGTACCATATTCAATTGCTTTCCACGCAAGTTCAATTCCCTTTTCAGCCAATTCTTCAATGGATGCTTTACGAACTGCTGAGACAGTACTCAG
Source organism: Bacteroidota bacterium (assembly GCA_041191145.1). GTDB lineage: Bacteria > Bacteroidota > Ignavibacteria > Kapaibacteriales > UBA961 > UBA961. The sequence goes on along the minus strand of JBEEPK010000026.1, from coordinate 27,625 downwards.
TATTCCCCCACCTTCCGAGGCAATTTGCTGATAGGTTATACCACGAAGTCTTCTCGCAAATTCATTCGAGCGATTACCCGCAAAAACGCAATGCGTATGTGAATCTACGAATCCCGGAATGACTGCTCTACCATTTGCATCAATTATTTGATCAATTATGTATTCGGTGGGTATTTCGGATGCTTTCCCAATCCATTCAAATTTGTCGGTGAATATCATCGCTCCATCATGAATGATGGAAAGTTCATTCATTGATTCGTGGATATTTCCTCTCGCATCAGGCTTCTGTGAGATGGTAATGAGTGATCCAATATTTGAGATGAGGATTCTCTTCATGATGATATATCAAGGTTTCCATTCAATATCATCATGACCTTCTTTTGCATTCACAAAGCGTGCTGCAACGAAGAGATAATCAGATAATCTATTGATGAATCTGAGCACAATTGGATTGATTTCTTCATCTTGTTTCAATGCAACAATCGCCCTTTCGGCTCTTCTACAAATGGTTCGAGCCAAATGCAAATGCGCCCCTCCGGGAGAACCACCCGGCAAAATAAAGTTTCTCAAAGCAGGCAGATGTTCTTGATATGCATCAATCCATTTTTCAAGAAAATCCACATGTTCTTCAGTAATTGCGGGCACAGATGATTTTTGAGATGCATCCTGCGGAGTTGCAAGATCGGATCCGACCGTAAAAAGTAACGAAGAGATATGTTTCAATGGTTCACTGACTTTTGCATGCAAATCATGAGTCAGGGCAACTCCGATCACGGCATTCAATTCATCAACCGTTCCATATGCTTCTATTCTCGAAGAGAATTTTGCAACGCGTTTACCACCAAAAAGACCCGTGGTTCCATCATCGCCTGTTTTCGTATAGATTTTCATGTGAAGACTCAAGAATAGTTATAGATTGATACCCAATGCTTTTTCGGCGGCCGTTAATGTTTGCGACATCAATGTGCTGATGGTCATGGGACCTACTCCACCAGGAACGGGTGTAAAGGCCGATGAAAGCGGATATGCATCCGCATCTACATCTCCAATCCCACCGGGATGATATCCTGCATCAATGATAATGGAACCTTCGCGAATCCATTCTTTTTGCACAAAAGCCGGCTTACCGACTGCGGCAACAAGAATATCGGCCATACGAATATGCTCTTGTAGATTGATTGTACGAGAATGACAAATCGTAACGGTGCAATCCTCATTTAATAACATTGCTGACATTGGTTTGCCCAGAATGGGACTGCGACCCAATACAACCGCATGTTTTCCTCTGAGAGGAATTTCATAATGTTTAAGAATGGTCATGATTCCGGCAGGTGTTGCCGAACCATAAGCATCAGAACCCATAGCCATTCTACCATATCCAAGACAAGTCACACCATCGACATCCTTTTCTAATGCAATTGAATCAAAACAATATCTCTCATCTATTTGATGAGGAACGGGATGTTGCAAAAGTATGCCATGAACATCAGGGTCAGAATTCAATGCATTGATAACTGCTTTGAGTTTTGAGTTCATCTGTTGTAGTATGCTCAGGCAATTCAATTGATCGAGAATCCATTCCTATACGCCTACAAGCATTGCCTTTCATCTTGACATATGTTGCACTTGCAGGATCATTGCCAACTAGAATCGTTGCTAAGATAGGAATTCTTCCAGGAGCATGAGTGAGCAATGCCTGCGTCCTTTGAGCAAGTTGCTGTTCAATATGCTTTGCGAGTGATTTACCGTCTAAAATGAGGGGATTCATGTTGGTCCGAAGGATTACTTATGGCATGCAAATTAACCAATAAATACAATTCAGGAGGCATGCTCACTTGCAATCAGAACTTTAGCATATGCATCCGGCGAGTACAATTTAACATTGCCCATTCCTGCAGGCAAAAATGCCGAATGTGCTTTTGGCAAAACTTCCATTGATTCATCATGGAGAATTTGCACATCATGTTCTCCGATATTTGTAATCAACTTTGCACGATGATTCATTGAACAATCGAATGCCTGTGATCCGAGAGTGATTGTATCAAGTTTGAAATACTGCTCATTCACCAATGCTTGCATGCTATTTCCATGGTCATCTTTAATGATCGGGAATTGATGATATGGGAATGTTCCGGCTCCTGGGCTACTACATTTCAAACCTTTTTCGATGTGCAATTCTCTTGGTTTGCCATCCAAACCCGGTCTATCCCAATCATAGAGTCGATATGTTGTATCACTGGTTTGCTGCAATTCATAGAGTAGTATTCCGGGGCCGATTGCATGCACCGTGCCCGCAGGAACAAATATGACATCACCAGATTTCACATTCATAAACTGCAATTGCTCGGTTGGTTTTTCTTGTTCTATGGAATCAGCATACTCTTGAATACTGATCCCTTTTTTCAAATCATATTGAATCTTTGCATCATGCTCTGCGGAAAGTATGAACCAGCATTCAGTCTTACCTCTGGGTTCTCCTTCCAATTCCAAAGCAAGTGCATCATCGGGATGCACTTGAACAGATAACCATTCTTGAGCATCGAGTATTTTGACAAGCAAAGGAAATTCCATTGCTTCATTTCTTCCAGTCATCTCGAGAGGATATTTATCTATTACTTCTTGGAGAGTTCTACCAGCAAGTTCACCATTGCTTATGATATTCTTTGTGTGAATCTCCCAAGATTCACCAATAGCTTCAGGTGTTTTCTCACCATATTTCCATTGATGAATGGAATGTCCTCCCCATACTTTTTCGAGAAGCACTTGGTTAAAAAGAAGTGGATATAATGTCATGTCTGCCATCAATAACATTCTCGCAATTGAATACCATGTCGAGAACAAATGGTGATATAATGAGAAGGACGATCTGTCCAACAACCTGAATTACAGTATAGAATACCATTATGCTCTTTGAGCAAAGGTATATGGGTATGTCCACAAAAAACAAATTGTGCGCCTTTCTTTCTTGCATATGCAATTGCTGAATCGGCACTTGAATCAGATAATTGCAACCATTTTTTACTCGTTCTTTTCACCCATCGACTCAATTGTTGTTGCTCAGAATCAACTTTTTGCAAGAGCAAATAGAGATATGATGCGATATCGGTCAATCTTGCATTTTCAGTGATGAATGAATCAAATTGATGTCCATGCAAAGCCAAATATTTCTTGTTCTCAAATTCCCACACATATTCTTCCAACACTTCAATACCCAGCAAATGGGAAAGGATTTCAGCCACGCCATCATGATTACCAATGACCCAAGTGACTTGAGAATCAATTTTATGTCCGGATATTTTTCTGATATACGATAGAAATTTCCAATCACTTTTACTGAGTCTCTTGAAGTTCAAATCATCAAATACATCACCATTCAAAATCAATCTCTTGAATTGGAATTGCTTGATGACATCCAATAATTGTTTTGATCTGGAAACCTCGGAACCCAGATGAATATCTGAAACAATGAGAGTATCCACTTCTTCGATTGCTTCATCGAATTCAAATTCCTCAGATTCATCTATATGCATGTGATTTTGAAGATTATTAAAAGATTGATTACAAATATACTTTTCAATTCAGGCAGTTTCTATTGAATTATGATTTCTTTATGCATCAAGAAGTATACAATGCACCAATTGATGTAAAAAGAGCAAACCATGATAGCACTAAGAGTATCGCAATGATGGATGCAATTTTCCCATATCTAGGTTCTATATGAGAATAACCGATCATTGCAAAAGCAGATGCTGAATAAGAAGCGAGGAAGAAAATATTCATTCTTGCAAGAATTGCATAGAGAAATGGATGTTCAATTGGATTGATGAATACTCCCAAATGTGGTCCCCATTGCAAAGATCCAAAAGCAAAGGACATGACCCCTGTAATCAAAGTGCCAATTGCATATATACTTGAACCATATGCAGATATCCCCGTGATTTCATAGAGTTTTTTACTCTCTTTTGTCATTGCCCAATGAATCACCCACATCACAAATCCAAAACCTAAGATACCGATGAATGAAATCGTGAGTGTTGAAAGCAATGCTTGATCAAATGGGAGAGATGTGAGCGTATTTTTCTGCGCAGCACCGGCATTCTTCATCCATGGCTGCATCATGGCTATATTCTCTTCTATCAATGCCGGACTTTTTCTATGCAACCAAGTGATGAATAAAGTTGCTACAGTTTCAAGCATACCCGCAAAGACAATTGACTTGAGTGGTTCGGAATTTCCATTCAATCCGGCTTGATGAGGTTTCGACATAATCGTTGCGAATCCTTTAAGCCATGTATAATCTTTGCTCATATCTATTTCTTGTTAAGTGATTTCATTTCGAGGGGCAATACTGCATTTATGGCAGAATGAACATTCTCCTGCAATTGTAGTTCATGTTCTTTATCCATGTCTTTCATTGCTTCAAACGGCGGAAGAACAGTTAAACTCACTTCACCTGAGTAAAATCTTTTACTTTCCTTGGGCATGATTTTATGAGCACCGGCAAGAGCTACGGGTACAATCTGTTTTCCGGATCTAGATGCCAGTAAAAATGCGCCTCGCTTGAAAGCGGAAAGTTTTCCATCCTTTGATCTAGTGCCTTCGGCAAAAATCACGACGGATTCTCCGATACTGATAGACTTCACTGCTTCTTCAATACCTTTCATTGCATCTCTCGCTTTTTCTCTTTGAATGCCAATGAATGGAGAGCGAGCAAGACCCCAACCAAAAAAAGGAATTCGTTCAAGGTTTTTTCTATACATGAAGCGTATAGTATCAGGGATTGATGCTATGAGAATGGGTATATCGAAATAACTTGAATGATTCACCACATAGATTCTGCTTTGCATTGGATAAAGATGTTCCAAGCCTTGAACATGAACTGTAACTCCCGCGAGTTTCAACAATAAGGATGACCAATTCTTGGAGCAAAAAAAATATGCTTTTCTAATTCCAATCATTCCCAGAAATAGAGCAACAAGAGAATACACAATGGTTGCAATGACAATCAGAAAGGCGCGAATATAGAAAGCGATATTGGAAGCTACATCTTTCATGAAATCAGGATTGTATAGAATTGCCTTGCGTACGAACTTCCGATGATATTACTCCATCTCGAAGCGTGATGATTCTTTCAGCCATTCTGGCAACATCCATGCTATGCGTGGCTATGAGTAAAGTGAGTGATCGTTCTTGTCTGATACTTCGAATCAATTCCAATACTGCAATCGTATTCGCTGAATCCAAATTTCCAGTCGGTTCATCCGCGATGATAATTTCAGGATCATTCATCAATGATCTTGCAATTGCTATGCGCTGTTGTTCACCGCCGGATAATTCAGAAGGTCGATGCTCAATGCGATGTGACATACCAACTTGTTCAGCCAATGTCATTGCCTTATTCTTTGCCTTTGACATTGCCATTCCACCGATCAATGCCGGCATCATGATATTCTCCAAAGCAGTGAATTCGGGCAATAGATGATGGAATTGAAAAATGAAGCCAATATGCTTATTTCTCAACTCTGCGGATTTTCCTTTTTTCATGGTTGATTGAGAAAAGACATTGCCGGACAATGCATATTGAATAGAGCCGGAATCCGGAAAATCAAGTAATCCGAGAATATGGAGTAGCGTACTTTTTCCTGCACCGGAAGGACCCATGAATGCAATGAATTCCCCTTGCTCAATAGTCAAAGAAAGGCCTTTCAATACAGGAGTATCATGCATCGAATGCATGGAATATGATTTTATGATGGAATCAGCAATGATAATGCTCATGTCGAATCCTAAAACTGTTTTAAGATGCGCATGTCATTCTCATAGAGTGCGCGGATATCATCAATTCCAGTTGCAAGCATGGTAACCCGTTCTATGCCGAATCCGAAAGCAAAACCGGAATATATCTCAGGATCGATTCCGCAATTCTTCAATACATTTGGATGCACCATTCCGCAACCACAAATCTCCAGCCATCCGGAATGCTTGCAAACTCTGCAACCCTTTCCGGAACAGAGATAACATGTGATGTCAACCTCTGCACTTGGTTCAGTGAATGGAAAATACGATGGACGGAATTTGAATTTCGAATTTTCACCATACATCTGTTTTGCAAATGAAATCACGGTTCCCTTCAAATCAGCAAAAGTCACACCTTTATCAATATACAAACCCTCAATCTGATGGAATTCAGCGAGGGAACGAGCAGTAACCGCTTCATTTCTATATACTCTTCCCGGCATGATTGATCTGATTGGCGGAGCATGATGTTTCATCATGCGAATCTGCACAGGTGAGGTATGCGAACGCAACATGATATCACCGCGCGGATCATCTATGAAAAAGGTGTCCTGCATATCACGCGCAGGATGATCTTCCGGAAAATTTAGTGCTTCATAATTATGATAATCATCTTCGATGTCAATGCCCTCTGCAACCGAAAACCCCATGCCGACAAAAATCTCAGTGATACGATCAAGCGTTTTTCGAATGGGATGCACATGACCCAATGTTGGAATTCTTCCCGGCAATGTCACATCAATAGAATCAACTCCGGTATCCTTTTGCTCAATTTGCTCTTTTGCCTGCGCAAATGATTCATCAACAAATTGACGGAATTCATTGAGAACTTTTCCAATTGCAGGCTTGTCTTCCTTGGGAACTGCACGCATACCATCAATGAGTGTTTGAAGTGTTCCTTTCTTGACAAGATGCTTGAGTCTAAAGACTTCCAAAGAAGCAGGGTCTTTGATGCTTTGTAGATCGAGTTCTATCTCTTTTCGTAATTCGGATATGGTTTCAATCATTGGAATCATGATGTATTGACATAAAAAAAGGCGTTCCTAAGAACGCCTCGAACATACGGAAATCACAAAGATTATCCAATTGCCGAGCGCACGATGCGCTTGAAAATGGATGGCTGATTTGCTGCCAAATCGGCTAATACCTTGCGATTAATGGATATATTCTTTTGCTTGAGTGCATGCATCAAGCGTGAATACGTTGTGCCATTCAAACGAGCGCCAGCATTGATACGGACTATCCACAGTCTGCGGAATGTACGCTTCTTATTGCGACGATCACGGTATGCATATTGCAAACCTTTCTCGATATGATTCTTAGCTATTGTCCAAACTTTGCTACGCGCGCCCCAATATCCTTTGGCAAGTTTAATAAACTTGCGACGGCGGCGATGCGATGCTACTTTATGCGTGGAACGTGGCATGATGCCCTCCTACATGAATTGTTGAATAAAAGCGGTCAAAGGGGAGCTTCGCTAAATCCCGATGAACCAACCAAATGCATTTCAAAAGAAATGCGATGCGCTTCTTAGCGCAGACAGAGCAGACGCTTGATATTTTGCTCATCGGCAACATTAACGAGTGCCGATTGACGCAAATTACGCTTACGCTTGCGTGACTTATGGGTCAGAATGTGATTCTTGAAAGCGCGATTGCGACGAATCTTACCAGATCTGTCGGTGTAAAGCGCTTCTTTGCACCACTATTCGTTTTCATTTTAGGCATTGTTCACACCTGAAATTGTGAAAAAATATGAATGACTTCATGCAAAGTCATTCCGTGTTTTACTCTTCATCAGAAGATTTTTCTTTCTTTACCTTCTTTACCACCTTATCAGGTGCAAGAATAACTGACAATGTTCTGCCTTCAGGATGAATGGCTTGATCTACTCTGGAACAATCCTCAAGGGCCGCAACAAAACGCTCTAAGAGCGCAAGTCCAATTCCCTGTGATGCATGATCTCACGACCTTTGAACATCACAGTGGCTTTTACTTTATGTCCTTCACCCAAAAATTCACGAGCATGCCTTGTTTTGAAGTCGAAATCATGGGTATCCGTACGCCATTTGAAACGAACTTCCTTCAATTGGGCATGATGCTGTGCCTTCTTGGCCAATTTTTCTCTTTTTTGTTGCTCATATGCGAATTTTCCATAATCGATGATCTTACACACCGGAGGATTCGCCTGCTGAGCTATCTCAACCAAATCTTTTTCTCTCTCATAGGCTAATTCAATCGCATCGCGAGTGGCCATAACACCAAGCATAGTACCTTCTTCATCGACGACTCTGACTTCCGGTACGCGGATTTCCTCATTGATGCGATTCTTACGCTGCTTTTCAGGCATTTGGTCACGATCTCTGGGACCGCGAGGACCCGATGGACGAGGACCGGGAGGCCTTGAACCTGACATCGGTGGCCTTGGACCACGAAATCCTCCACTGGGTGAAGAAGATTGAGAACGCATCGGTCCACTACTTTGTGTGGGCCTGTTTTGGGAATCTCCCGCCCCTTTATTCGATGATGTATTTTCCAAATACGACCTATGAGATGATGCATTAATAGCGATCAACAAATTTGATCACACACTTTTCAACGGCTGGCAAGTTACGAAAAAACTGCGTTATAATTCCTATGGATTTCATGAAATCCTCTGTGAATTATGTAGATTTGAACAGTTTTTTACGCGAAATTTCACCAAGAAAGAGTGTTTTCATGAGTCAGCATAGCAGAAATGATCAGGAACAAAGAAGATTTGAAGAATTACATGAACTTAGAAGCCGGGGCATTGACCCATATCCCCATGTATTCGAAAGAACCCATGCCTCTCAAGAGATTCACTCCCATTATTCTGATGAACATCCCGAAACTTTTTCAGATGTATCTGTTGCCGGGAGAATCATGGCCATTAGAAAGATGGGAAAAGCAACATTCGCAACAATCCAAGATCAACAAGGTCGAATTCAGATTTATGTAAAACAAGATGAATTGCCTGATTTTTATGACTGCATTAATTTGCTGGACATCGGTGATATCATCGGAATCAAAGGTTATGTGTTTCGCACCCGCATGGGTGAGATCAGCGTGCATGCTCGCGAGGCAGCATTGCTCACAAAATCACTGAGACCCATCCCAATTGCCAAGGAAGAAACAGATGCAGATGGCAATAAGATTGTGTATGATGCTTTTTCTGATAAAGAACTGCGCTATAGAAAGCGTTATGTGGATCTGATTGTCAATCCTGAGATTCGTCATGTTTTTGAAAAAAGATCGATGATCATCAGTGCAATGAGACGCTACTTCGATGATCATGGCTGGATGGAAGTGGAAACACCCATCTTGCAACCTCTCTATGGAGGTGCATCCGCAAGACCATTCATCACACATCACAATGCTCTGGATTTTGACCTGTATTTACGCATTGCGATTGAATTATACCTCAAAAGATTGATCGTGGGTGGCTTTGAAGGCGTCTATGAAATCAGTAAGAATTTCCGCAATGAGGGGATGGACAGAACCCATAATCCCGAATTCACCATGATGGAAATTTATATTGCCTATAAAGATTACTACTGGATGATGGACATGGTGGAAGATCTCTTCCAAACTATTGCAGACAAAGCACTTGGCAAAAGAGAAATCAAGATCGGCGAACATGAGATTTCATTCTCCGGGCCTTTCAGAAGAGCCAAAATGTTCGATCTATTTCAAGAATATGCGGGGATGAATCTTCGTGGATTGAATAGAGCGGAACTCTTGCAAGCCGCACGATCACTCAATGTTGAGGTCCCCTCGGATGCAACAGCCATGAAAATTCTCGATGAAATCTTCTCGCAAAAAGTAGAGCATCACCTCATTCAGCCCACATTCGTGATGGATTATCCCGTTGAAATGTCACCACTTGCCAAAGCACATCGTGATGAAGAAGGACTCGTCGAACGCTTTGAGTTATTCATCAATGGAAATGAAATCGCGAATTGCTTCACTGAATTGAATGATCCGGTTGATCAACGCAAAAGACTAGAAGATCAAGCCCTAGACAGAGCAGGCGGAGATGAGGAAGCCATGGTATTGGATGAAGACTTTCTTCAGGCAATTGAAGTCGGAATGCCACCAACCGCAGGACTCGGCATCGGTATAGATCGATTGGTTATGTTGCTCACCGGTCAGGAATCAATCAGAGATGTACTCTTTTTCCCGACCATGAGACCCGAAGCCTAATCATTTGCCAGCATAAATGGCGAATTTTGCCAATCCGATGCGTTGGAGGAAATGCTTGAATGAAACAAGCAAGACTCCTATACCATATACTGTACTTCGATAGAGATTTATACTCGAGGCTTCAGCGAAATATTTGGTGGGACATGTGATTTCACCTATAGGAAATCCCGCATAAATGATTTGTGAAAGCATTTGATTGTCAAATACAAAGTCGTCTGAATTTGCCTCGAGATTCAAGGATTCAAGTACATCACGAGAAAATGCGCGATATCCAGTGTGATATTCACTAAGTTTTTCTCCAACTAAAATATTTTGAATCAATGTAAGCACACGATTGGCAATGTATTTATAGATTGGCATACCGCCCTTGAGAGCACCTTTGCCAAGGATGCGCGAACCCAATACGACAGGATATAAGCCCTGAGCAATAAGGCTTGCCATTGCAGGAATGAGCATAGGAGTATATTGATAATCAGGATGCAACATGATCACGACATCAGCATTCAGTTCCAATGCTTTTGCATAACATGTTTTTTGATTACCTCCATATCCCTTGTTCTGTTCATGCCTGATGATATGATTGATCCCAAGTGTTTTCGCAACATCTATGGTATGATCACGACTGGCATCATCAACAAGAATTACATCATCGACAATGTCGAAAGGAATCTCACGATAGGTTTTCTCAAGTGTTTTTGCGGCATTGTAGGCCGGTAGAACAATCACGATTTTCTTTGAATGCAGCATGGATTGATTTCGAATGTCTGTATGATTCAGGACAAAAATAGAGTTTATGCAAAAGCCCTCGAACAAAATACTCGGATTCCTTACAAAGTTGGGACTAAGCTTACTCATTTTTTTGATGGGCATACTTTTCATTGCGACACTTCCCTATGCCTTGTTCACCAATATCTATGATTTCCCTGAAAGAAAACCATTTTCAGGAAAAACATGGCAAAATCCTTATCAATATGTCCAAATATCAGATACCAGTGTTTGGAAGAAATCGAATTTTCATGGTCATACAAAAGCTTGGGGACAAGTAACGGATGGTCATTCAGATCATGAAGTGTTTGATAGTATCTATCGTTCTTTGGGTTATCATAGCGTGGGAATTTCCAATTATCAATTCATCGATTCCACCTTCAATCAAAAGCCGGGCTATGTTCCATGCTATGAACATGGATATAATGTATGGAAAAGACATCATGTCTGCATCGGAGCCAATTCCGTCACTTGGCTGGATTTTATCTTCGGACAAAGCATTCATCATAAACAAACGATGCTTGACAGAATTAAACCAACCGTTGATATACTTGCAATAGCTCATCCAAAATTTCGTGGGAGTTTTGATGCCGATGATTTCAAGTATCTATCCAATTATGATTGCATCGAAGTACTAAATCATTATCGAATTTCAGATATTCAATGGGATTCGGCTCTTTCAGCGGGATATCCGGCATGGATAGTGGGCGATGATGACACTCATAATGCCATGGCTGATGGTGAAACAGGAGTATGCTGGACGATGATTCATGCTATCGGTAAAGCCGACCGGAAAGAATTGATGCAATCATTAAAGCAAGGAAGAGCTTTTGGAGTGACCGGCAAAAGAGGTCAGGTGGGAATATATCCCTTACAATATTCCATCGAAGCAGATACCGCACTAATTGTTGTCTTGAGTGATACAGCCAAGAACATCGAAGTGATTGGTCAAAATGGCAAGCTCATGCAAAGTGATTCGAATGTAAAGACCACGCGCTATGCCCTACGAGATTCAGATACATATATTAGGTTAAGAATCCATTCTGATTCCTCAATCCTTTGGATGAACCCAATTATGCGAGGAGATGGTAAGAGCAAGATTCAACCCACCATACATACAATGCAAACCTTTGCATATCGCGGTGCATGGTTTGCCGGCTATGCAATTATTGGATTCATCATCTTTCGACTCAAAAGAAGAAAAAAGTGATTACTCTTTGGTCCCTTTATAGAGTTCAAATTCTAGTAATCGACATTCAATATCGGCATTGAAAAACGGAATTCTTTTTGAAGTACGAAGTCCAATGGATTTTGCAGCTTGAAGATTTCCCGTAAAGATATATCCGGTCCAGCCCGAACATTTCTGTTTGAACATATCCCCGATTTCGCGGTATTCTTCCTCTAAAGTCTTATCAGTCCCAAGTCTTTGACCATATTCCGGATTCATGATGATGATACCTGGATTTTCAGGGAGCGTAATGTCTCGAACATCCTTCACTGACCACTGTATCCATTCTTCGATTCCCGCTTCTTTTGCATTTTCACGGGCAATTCTTACGGCTCCGGGATGAATATCGGAAGCATAAATTGGAGGCGAATCACACTCTCTTCTGGCATTCATGGCATCAAGAAGCAAATGTCGCCAAAATTCCTTATCATATCCAAACACATGCATAAAACCGAAATTTTTACGAAGCGAACCGGGTGCTGTATCCGATGCCATCAAAGCGGCTTCAATTGCGAGTGTACCGGAACCGCACATGGGATTCACAAATGGCATAGAATATGGAGCCCATTTTGTGGCGGATATCACTGCCGCAGCAAGATTTTCTCTCATTGGAGCTTGCCATGGGTTCAAGCGATAACTCCTGCGATGCAGCGGAGTGCCCGACATATCGATATAAATAGCCCCTTTATTGTCATGCCAATATAAAAAGAGTACGGTTTTATCTTTTTCCGCACCGGAGTCAGGTCTTCTATTACGATGCTTCCGAATGCGATCAACAATCGCATCCTTGCATTTTTGTCCTGCAAAATGAGTGTTTGTGATTGTTTTTGTGTCAATCGAAGTCACAATCGAAAAATATCCATCATCAGGGATGATTTCTTCCCAAGGGATTGAATACACGCTTTTATACATATCCATTGGCGTTCGAATGTAGAATTCTTTCAAAAGCAAAAGCACTCTCGATGCGATTCTTGAATGTAGACATATAGCCATCGCCTCTCGTATGCTTCCTTTGATGCTCACACCTGCATCTGAAACCGATATGGGGGTAAAACCCAAGGAGCGTATTTCTTTTTCAAGAAATGGGGAGAATTTTAGGGGACAAGTAATAAAGAGCGTGGTTTGATCTGATACGATATTCGACAAAGAAGGACTCCGATAAAATGTGAAATGCAATTTACGGTTTTGCTCCACGGAATACTTCCTTCTCCCTGAAAATGGCGATAATTCCCTATTATTGCGCAATAGAAGTCAATCAAAAGTGCCCTTAAATGGATATATCCATCATCATAGTGAATTACAATGTCAAGGATTTCCTTGCGCAATGTCTTTCCTCCCTGCGCAATGCGCTTGATGGCATAGAATCAGAGATCATCATTATTGATAATGATTCACAAGATGGATCCAAAGACTATCTTCCCAAAAAGTTTCCTGAAGCATCTTATACATGGTTGGATACAAATATCGGCTTTGGAGCTGCAAACAATATCGGCATAGAACAGGCCAAAGGCAGATATATTCTGCTTCTCAATCCTGATACTTTGATAGAAAAAGATACCATACGAATGATGATGTCATTCATGGACAAAGAGCCAAAAACCGGCATTGCGGGTTGTAGAGTATTAAATGCCGATGGCACTTTTCAACTTGCATGCAGACGAGGATTACCAACTCCATGGGCATCATTTTGCAAATTATTTGGCTTGCAATCCCTATTTCCAAAATCTCCACTCTTTGCACGATACAATCTTACATATAAAAGCGAATTAGAAACCTATGATGTGGATGCTTTGATTGGCGCATTCATGTTTTGCAGACGCGAGGCATTGCTTGCATCAGGTGGATTCGACACAGATTTCTTTATGTACGGAGAAGATCTCGATCTCTGTCATAGAGTAAAAAAACTTGGATGGGATATCCGATACTATCATGAACCAACCATCATTCATTTTAAGGGAGAAAGTTCAAGAAGAAGCTCCATGAATGAAATCATGGTGTTTTATGATGCAATGGAAATTTTTGCAAAAAAGCATTTTGGAAGTTCCAGATTCTTTCTGTTTTTCCTCAAAATCGGTATTAAATCAAGAGCTTTGCTCGCCTCTGTCGAAAAACATTTCAGCGATATGCTTCTATTGTTTTTTGACATCTTCAGCATCATTGGTTCCTTGTTATTTGCAACGGACATAAGGTTTGGGAATCCATTTGCATTCCCTGACTATGCATATCCTACTGTATTCATGGCAATGATATCAGTAACCATCGGTTCACTACTCATCTCTGGAGCATATTTCGAACATGGGGGAAAAGTAAGGCCGATACTCATGGGATATTTTGCGGCATTCTTCATCCTTTCTTCTCTCACATACTTCTTTAAGGATTTTGCTTTTAGTCGTGGTGTATTGCTAATGTCCATGGGATTTGCACTCAGCATTTCAATAATCGTACGACTTCTTTGGCATGCGTATCATACAATCAAAGGGAAAAAGGCAGATAAAAGAGTCATGATTCTTGGTTGGAATGAGCATGAATCCGACATCATTGATGCATTGCACACGGCTGACACCCATAATGCCATCATCGTGGGTAGAATTTTGATTAATTCAAATGATCCACAAGAGACATATATGCCATTATTGGGAGAATTCTCTGCTTTGGAGTCCATCATTGCCCATCATTCAATTGATGAAGTCTTGATCATCGACAAGCATATAGATTCTGACCAAATCATGACTTTATCCATGAAATTGCAATCACAAAATGTGCGGATTCATGCAGTGCAGGAGTATGATGATGTGATTGTATCTCATATTGCCGAAGACATCTCAGGTATATCACCAGATATACCAATTGTCAATCTCAGACTCTTCAGACATCGCCTCATCAAAAGAATCGGAGATATTACTCTTTCCCTTTTCTTTTTGAGTCTTGGCCTCCCACTCGTATTTTTGTTGTCAGACAAGCCGTTTGTTTTTCTAAAAACATTGACGGATGTCATATTTGGTCGTATCAGCATCGTCGGCGTATATCAAAGAGATGCATCATTTCCGGATGCTTTGCCAGGCATGACAGGATTGGCAATGATTGGCAATCCCGAAATGATGTCCAAAACAGCCATTCATGATTTGGATGCTCATTATATTCGCTATCACACTCCCGGTCTTGACTTGGAGATACTCTTGAAACATCTTGTAAGGAAAGGTTTACGTGGCTTCAAACTTCGTTCTTGAATTCGAAAAACCAATCATAGAGCTTGAGCAAAAAGTCAGCGAAATGCGCAGTCTTCCAAATGCTCAGGAGATAGAATCGCAGATCCTTGAATTGGAAGCGAATATTGAAGAGTTACGCTCCAATGTCTATGCACATCTCACACGCTGGCAAAGAGTACAAATAGCTCGTCATCCGGAAAGACCATATACACTCGACTATATAAGCTTCACTTTTTCGGATTTTGTGGAATTACATGGTGATCGTGGTTATCGTGATGATCCGGCAATTGTTGGTGGATTGGCAAGATTGGATGGAATGCCTGTAATGGTTATTGGACATCAAAAAGGTAGAGATACAAAATCGAATCTTCACAGAAATTTCGGTATGCCCAATCCAGAGGGTTATCGCAAAGCAAAAAGGCTCATGCTATTGGCTGAAAAATTCAATGTACCTGTCATTTGTTTGCTTGATACTCCAGGTGCATTTCCCGGAATCGAAGCTGAAGAGCGTGGACAGGCACAGGCAATTGCGGATAATCTACTCGTAATGTCAGGTCTTCGCACACCAATCATCATCTGTATCATTGGAGAAGGCGCTTCGGGCGGTGCGCTTGGCATTGGCATAGGCGATAGAGTATTGATGCTTGAAAATGCATGGTATTCAGTGATTGCACCTGAATCTTGCTCAAGTATTTTATGGAGAAGTTGGGATTTCAAAGAACAAGCCGCTGAGGCATTGAAATTGACGGCTCCGGATTTGCAACAATTCGGCATCATTGATAGAATTGTTCCGGAACCCACAGGTGGAGCGCATCGCGCGCCGATTGACATGTTTGAAACACTCAAAAACATTTTCGTGGAAGAATTGAATAAACTGATGTCCAAAGACCTCGAAACTCTGGTTCATGAAAGAAGAGAAAAATTCGCCGGCATGGGTGTGTGGACGGAGTCTTGATATCGTGACATCCAAGACTATTTTATATGTAGTTAATGCAAAAGTCCCAGAGGAAATAAGAGCCGAGAAAATATGCTCTTCACTTGCGAAGATGGGACATCAAGTCATCATTGTATGCAAATGGTCGGGAGAGGATGCCATTCGCGAAACCTCACAGGGGTATCTTATTTCTAGAATCGGACAAGGCAAGCGTTTAGCCACTTGTTTTCCCGGCAATCCAATCTGGACAAATGCGATAAGAGATCATATTGAGGATTTCAATCCGGATATCATCATCTGTAGAGAGATGATTCCAATGATGTCCTGTACAAAATCCGTAAAAGGTCGAACCATTCCCATTATTTTGGACATGGCAGAACACTATCCTGCGGCGATGCGCGAATGGAAGAAATACAGCCAAAATCCACTCTCACGATTCCTCGTTCATACACTTCCGCTTTCGGAATTGATTGAATCACATGCAGTGAAACATGCAGATGCAATCATAACTGTTTGTGAGGAACAAAATCAAAGGCTGCAAAGTCAGTATTCATACCCAAAAGAAGCACTCTTCATAGTTCACAATACCCCAGAAAAGTCAACATTTAAGGATGTGATTCCAAGTTGTAATAGGCCGCCCATTACATTTGGTCATCACGGTTATTTTACCCTTGAAAGAAATTTATCGAACTTGGTTTTGGGATTCGACATCGCCGCAAAACAATTCCCTCAGATTATATTATTGTTAGCCGGAACAGGTGAAACATTCGATGATATCTCAAGACTTGTCAAAACAGTTTCATCTAGAGATAGAATTCACTTGACAGGATCATATACAGCGAAGGAATTGTCAGACCTCTATAATAAAACTGATATCGGAATTTTGCCTTATGCCGAGCAAGAATTTAGAAAATACACTTTGCCCAACAAGGCATTTGATTATATGGCTTGTGGCAAACCAATCATTTCATCGGGTTTACAACCCATGAAACGCCTTTTGGATGAAACAGGTGCGGGAATATATGGTACATGCACAAGTCCAGAGGACATTTCTCACATGATTGAGCGCATGATGGGAGAGGACATTCAAACTATGTCCACAAGAGGTTATAAGGCATTTTTGAGCAAATATCATTGGGAAAATGAAGTGGAGCAATTGCAATCTTCACTGATATTTGCGAGTAAAAAGTAATTCAGACCAATTTCATCCGATTATTCAAGGTTTTTTGTAGATTTGCAGTCAAAATATGAGAATGAATCACATGGAACACCCCGATACTCAAGGCAGATGTGCCGTGCTTATCGTGTCATGTGACAAATACAAGGATTTATGGGGACCATGCATAACCTTGTTCAGAAGATTTTGGAATGACTGTTCATATCCGGTTTATCTCTTATCCAATACTGTACGAGTTGATTTTCCGAATGTAACATCCATATTGACCGGTACAGATGTATCTTGGTCTGATAATCTCCTATTTGCACTTGAACAGATACCGTATAGTCATGTGTTGCTGTATATCGAAGATTTATTCCTTGTAAAACCAGTTGCATCGCAAGAGATTCACTCTTTGATAGAACAATGCATCAGAGAAGATTGGAATTATCTTCGCCTAAATCCAACTCCGAAAGGAGATAAGCTGATTGATAATTTCATAAGTGAAATTTCTCCGGGATCAGTGTATCGTTCATCCGTAGTTTTTTCGGTTTGGAAGATAGAAACATTGAAACAAATGCTCAAAACTGGTGAGTCAGCCTGGGATTTTGAAGAGATTGGAACTGCAAGAACTGATTCGTATTCAAAGTTTTACGCCTCAAATCAGGAATTGATTCCGGCATGCAACACAGTAATCAAGGGCGTGTGGGAATTGGAAGCCCTTAGAAAGATTAAAGATTTAGGTATTATGCCAGATCTACAATCAAGAAGGTCCATGTCTTCAAATGAATATTTGATCTGGAAACTCAAACAGCTAAGATCATTGTTATTTCATCTGATGCCGAATTCTTCAAAAAGAAAAATCAGATCTATATTCCGATAAAATTGAAATAGAAGCAACATAATTAGTATCGAACTTGTCTTTACGGAAGAGATGAATGGGCCGTATCCTCCTATTCACGCGTGATGACACATTGTGGGATGCAGAAAGCCAACTGCATTACTTTTTTACATGCGCCAGGGATAGCGCAAATTATTGCCATGAGGCAAAGTGAGTGTATTATGAGTTATCCAACACCTGATTCGGATAACAATTCTTTTAATGAGAATTCCGAATCACAAAAACCAATGTATTCCTATGATGGGAATAATACATCCTCAGGCGATGATGCCTCGGGATTAGGTAATCAGGAAAGGGAGAGAAAACCAAGAACGCCATATCGTTCTTATGGCAGACCTTCTGATGAAGAAAGACCTTCAGGAGAATCCGGAGATAATCAATATACATCTCGATCTGAGTATCAAGATCGTTCCGATTATCGAAGACCTTCCTATGGTGACAATCGCTATGAACGAAGGGATTTTCAGCAAAAGCCATACAGATCACAGGATAATTATCGCCCAAACAATTATGGCGGCGATCGTCAAAATCGTGATTTTCAGCCTAGATATGGTAGAACTCCGGAAGGAGGTTCAGGTGGTTATAGACAAGACTACAGACCTCGTCGCGAATATGGTGATCGTCCGCAATATGGCCGTCCTGGCAGTTTAGATAACCGTGGCGGAGGCGCTGGTTTCGACAATCGTGGCAGCCGTGGTTTCGACAATCGTGGCGGTGGCGGTTTCGACAATCGTGGCGGTGGCGGTTTCGACAATCGTGGCGGCGGCGGTTTCGACAATCGTGGCGGTGGCGGTTTTGACAATCGAGGCGGTGGCGGTTTTGACAATCGAGGCGGTGGCGGTTTCGACAATCGTGGCGGTGGCGGTGGTTTTGATAATCGTCGTACATATGAACAACGTTCAGACTATAGACCTCGTCGTGAATATGGTGATCGCCCACAATATGGTCGCCCTGTCGGCGGTGGCTTTGATAATAATGAAAGAAGACCCAGACAATTTGATGATCGTGGTGGATATGGCGAACAAAGAGTGATGCGTTCTCGCAATTATGGAGACAATCGCTATCAGCAAGACTATCGTGGTGGTGGTGGAGGTGGTGGAGATTATTATCGCAATCCGATGAATCGTCCAATCACATTGGTAAAAGCAATTTCCAAATGTGATTATGGTTCACCCAGAATTTGTTTGAGAGCAATTCGTGAAGGTTTGGTTTCCGTAAATGGCGAAATCGTTTCCAATCCGAATGCACGCGTGCGCATCAATCGTGATATGTTTGAAATCAATGGAATACCGGTCAATCAAAATCTTGAGAGAATGTATATCGCTGTTCACAAAGGCAGGCATTTCTCCGGCTCCAATGAGATGTCCGTCCCAACCGTATATCGATTGATGAAGAATAAATTTGGTTGGTTTGCACCACTTGGTTGCATGGAAATTGCATCAAGCGGCATGATCATTTATACAAATGACATTGCCTGCAAACGCTCTTATGGATCTGAATTACAAAACATTGCAAAAACCTATCGCATTAAGGTGCACAGACCACTGCAATCATTGGACGAAGTTGTACGCATCACGGATTTTGTGAGAACTCAAACCGAAGAACTCGTACAAGTCGAACTTGAGAAAGTCAATACAAGAAATTGCTGGCTTCGTTTTGAAGTAAGAACTTCAACTCCTACCGATATTCGTACAGCACTCAAAGAATATGGTCTTGAAACTCTAGCTTTTGAAAGATCAGCCATTGGACATCTCACGGTGAAGAATTTCCATCCTGGTTCATGGCGTAGATTGGATGATCGTGAAATTGGCAAATTGCTCAAATCAGCAGAGGAGCCAATTGAGCCGTATATCGTTCCTGATGATTATAAGGTTGTGCCTCCCGGTAGTCCAATCAATAAAGACGATCAGCCGGATAAAAAGGCATGGCGTGCAATGTACAAACAATGGAAACAAGAAATCAAAGCAGAAATGGAATAATATAGTTTCATTGAAATGAAGGACGTTCTCTTATGAGAGCGTCCTTTTTTTTGACCAATCAGTAGAGAATAACACATGAATACACCGTTCATCATAGAGCAATCAGACATAGAACTGTTGAATACCACAGCAAATATCATCTATGACTTGTCATTTGAACATGCAAGTAGACATTGCATTTCAATCAAAATGAGCATACTACAGAATCAAACCGATATCATCATCGTAAAAAGTCCTGTTTGGATTCCAGGAAGTTATAAAGTTCGCGACATGAATTCACATCAGCATGATGTACAAATTCATGATATTCATGGCAATCTTCTTTCATGGAAATGGCTCTCGAAAAGTGCGATTGAAATACTCAATCCCGAGAAATCGGATATCGTAGTTTCTTATGAATACTACGCAAATGATAGAGGCGTCCGTACTTCTCATGTAAATCGCAATCATGCATTCATCATGCCCGTGGCCTGCTTGATGTATGTGGAAGATAGAATGGAAGAGATTCATCATGTTGCCATACATAAGAATGTTTCCTGGAAAACAATCACAACCGCCCTCTCCCCAATTCATGAACATGTCACCACCGATATTACACTCTATGGAGCTCTGAATTATCATATTCTCATTGATTCGCCGATAGAAATCGGTAATCATGAGTGCATATCATTTGATGTTGCAGGTTCTTTGCATGAAATTGCTGTGATAACACAAGAAAGCATAGACATGGAATGGCTGAAAGGCGAGATCAAAAGAGCTGTTGAAATTGAATATGACTTTTGGGGTGATTTACCTTATGATCGCTATGTGTTTTTCCTCCTTATTGGCGAAGGACTTCGCGGAGGACTCGAACATTTGCGTTGCAATGTAAGCGCTGTTGAGCCATCTGCATTTCAAGACAAAACAAGTGCCCAAGGAATGATGGCATTGCTTGTACATGAATTCTTCCATACATGGAATGTCAAACGCATCAGACCAATTGAACTCGGACCATTCAATTATGAGCAAGAGAATTATACGCATATGCTTTGGCTTGCAGAAGGCTTTACTTCCTATTATGATGATTTACTTTCTTACAGAAGTGGTTTTTACTCCACTGAAGAATATCTCTCCGTTTTGGCCCAATCACATTTGGGAAAACTAGCGAGAGTACCCGGCAGATTTTCCATGTCTCTAAAAGACAGTTCATTCCTTGCTTGGACAAAACTCTATACAATGAGTCCTGATCAACAAAACCAATTCCCATCTTACTATACAAAAGGTGGAATTGTGGCTCTATTGCTTGATCTACTCATCATTGCAAAATCTAGTGGTAAATCAAAACTCGATCACGCAATGAAAATAATGTGGGAGTTATATAAACAAGACGGATCAAAAGGATTCACGGAAGATCAAATCATCAATCTCATTGAGGAAGTATGCGGAGTTGAAATTCGCACTGAATTCACGGATTGGCTGAATGGAACCAAAGAATTACCCTATCAAGAACTATTCTCAGAAGTTGGTTTGGAATGGAAAGTAGAGAATGCAGTGATCAAACAGGATTGGTATGGAGATTTCAGACCTTTTCATCCAAAAAAGCAATCCATTTTCTTTGGATGCTCTATCGCTGAAGATCATGGTAGAATTTTTGTAAAAGAAGTCGAAAAGGATTCACCGGCAGATAAAGCAGGAATTGCCATAGATGATGAGATCATTTCCGTGAATGGGAAGCGCATGACAAATAGATCCATGCTTTTACAGGCCTTGCAATCAAATGGTTTGGAACAAGAAGCAGAGATCATTGCCAATTGTGATGGAAAGATCTATGAAACGAGAGTACAACTCCAATCGGCAATCACCTATTCATTGAAAGTGAGTGAATCTATTACTCATGAACAAGAACGCTTGCTCGAATTTTGGCTTCATGGATAATCTCAATGTTTCGTTTTTTTCACTTTCATCCACCAATAACCGGCAATCCCCAAAACAACGATTAATAGAATTGGCGTGATGGCTCTCCCATATGCTTCAAGATATGCTGCAATATCACGCCAATGTTCCCCCAATAGATTTCCCGCATAGAGCAATATCGCATTCCAAACCAATGCACTGATTCCTGAGAGAATCACGGCAGAAGTAACTCTCACATCCGATGCACCAGCAACAAATGAAATCACTGCACGAGTCCCTGAGAGGAATCTATTGGCAATGATGAGTGCTGTGCCATATTTCCGAAACCACTCCTCTGCCTTCAATATAGTAGTCCTTTTCATAAACAAAAAAGAAGGACGATCCGTGAAGACATGTCCCATTTTAGATCCAATCATAAACATGATGAGAAAACCCAATGTGCTTCCGGCCGTGGCCGACAAGAGAACGGATACATAAGAAATCAGATCACTATTGACAATTGAACCAATGAATACCAATAGAACATCACTGGGAGAAGGAGGAAAAAGATTTTCTATGAGAGTCAATAAGAAAGCGGCCAATATGATTCCCTCAAGAGGAAGACCTTGTAAATAGCCGACAATTGATTCTAACATAGAGATGATTCTCTGTTGATTGTGAAACTGTGCTCAAATTTGCGATAATTGACTCTTAGCACAAAATGATTATTACTTGTGAATATCTTATAACTCTGCATTGTTTTTTATGTAAACATGCTATTTTATGAGCAACTAAACGGCTTTTAAGCCCTCATGCCAAGGTTTATTTTATACCTTCACATGAGAATCAGTGAATTTGTTCTTTTGAGGAGGGGAACATGCTTCAACTGAATGTAAAAGATGCACCGCAATGCAGTCAATGCTCTTCGCTCCATTTATCGGCATTCTCCGATTTATACATACAGGACTTGGAAAAATTTTCCAAATCAAAGGCATGTATATTTGTTAAAGATGGAGATAATATCTTTCAAGAAGGAAAATATCCATCCGGTATATTTTGCATTCACAAAGGTAAGATAAAACTTTCCAGAGATGGTCAGGAAGGTCGTGAACATATTGTCCGTTTTGCCAAAGCAGGCGACATTCTTGGTTATAAGGCCTTAATCACCGGTGGTACTTACACTGCTTCTGCAATCGCATTAGACGATTGTCATATTTGCGTGATTCCTCGTGAATTGTTTTTTGAGACAATTCAGAATAATCCCAAACTGGCGATGAAAATGATGGAAATATTGGTCAATGAATTAAACAATGCCGAAGAGCGCGTCATGGAATTAGCTCAGAAAACCGTTAGAGAGCGCTTGGCAGAAACATTGCTCATACTTCTGGAAACATTTGGTACAGAGGAAGATGGAGAGACAATCAATGTTTCTCTCACAAGAGAAGAAATCGCGAATATAGTTGGAACAGCAACGGAAAGCGTCATTCGATTATTGGCTGATTTCAAGAAGTCCGAGTTGATTGAACTGAAGGGTCGAAAAATTGCGATCAAGAAACCGATTGCACTTATTAAAGAAGCACATCTCACGGACTAATCAATCATGATTGAAATAATCGGAGCGCTCATCATTGTCTTAGCGGGATATGCCCTGCTAAAAGGAATGGATGTACGCTTTGTTTTGTTTATGGCGGGTATTTTACTCGGCATTCTCGCTGGCGATGTATTATCCATCTTCAATGAATTTCAGGAGTCGATGGGCGAAGGAAAGACCATTGCCCCAATTTGCGCATCGATGGGATTTGCATTTCTACTTCGCATAACGGGTTGTGATCATGCGATGGTGCATTATATCATTTCTCCCCTAAAAAAGATTTCTTGGTTTTTGCTTCCCGGTAGTTGCATTGTTGGATTTCTTACCAATATTGCCATTCCAAGTCAAACTGCTGCGGCTGCGGCAGTCGGACCAATTCTCATACCGATTTTGACAGGAGCAGGCTTTCATCCATTGATTGCCGGAGCGGCGCTTGTACTTGGTGCTTCCGGTGGTGGAGATTTATTCAATCCTGGAGAGCCCGAAGTAGTTTCGATTCAAGTTGGAACTGGGGCACCGCTTAATCAGGTAATGTCTTCACTCGCTCAATATGAAATTCTTGCCTTCTCAATTGCTGTGGCCATATTTGTTTTACTTTCTTATTTGCGTCCACCCAAACAAGACCTAACCTATACTGAAGAAGTCAATGATGAATTCAAGCCAACGATCTTGAGAGCAATCATGCCGCCATTGCCGATATTGACATTATTATTTGTCAAGCCCGGCAATCCCCTCTTTGCCCCACTTCTTGAATTCTATCCGCAAGGACCGCCGGTAGCTCATGTGATGGTATTCTATGCATTTCTTTTGATATTGATCAATTTCAAAAAGATAACTCAACTCACGAATGAATTCTTCTCGGGTCTTGGTTATGGTTATGCAAATGTGATATCACTCATCATCACTGCGAATTGTTTCATTGCAGGATTGGAAGCAGTTGGATTCATGCAGTCCATCATTACTTTCATCATCAATTCGGGTCCATATGCACATGTACTCGGCTCTTTGTCCGTTTGGGGCATGGCCGTGATTTCCGGCTCAGGAACAGCACCCAGCGTGGCATTTTCCAATGGAGTATTGCCTACAATGAGTGCAATTGACATCAATCATGCAGTTGATCTTGGCGCCATCAGTGCATTGGGATCTGCATTCGGTAGAACAATGTCGCCCGCCGCGGCAGTGATGATCTTTGCTTCGGCGCTCATAGGTGTATCACCCCTCGCAATCGTGAAAAGAACAGCCATTCCAATAATCGCCGGATTGATCATCACGATTCTCATCAGCATCATCTTCTGATTTCTTTGTAACTTGATACACAGTCATTTGTTTTGACCGTTAATGATGTCCAATCTCGTATGAGCAATACTCATGAATAGAAGAGATCTAATTACACTCAAGAGCACCAAGCCCATTGAAGATATTGCACCCAAACAAGATCTTTACCCTCAATATTTGTGCAGAATCACAGAAGGTTTAGAGCCTTATATTCCAAGTTCTGATCAGCCTTGGGACTATGCTCGTGCGGCACATCTTCTTCGTAGAACAATGATTGGCCCAACAGATAAAGAGATTAGACAAGCTCTATCATTAGGGATTGACAAAACAGTGGAAATGCTCTGTAAGAGTTATTCTGTAAACAGCTCAGACATCGAGCCATGGTGCTATGCCGAACCACAGGTCCGAGCAGTTCCAACTGAGGGTGCAGAAAGTACAGTGGTTGGATTGAAAGACCCGGAATTTGGTCAGGAAACTATTCGAAGGAGAGAACTTATTTCTCGATGGTATGCAAAGACATTGTCACTCACAACCATGAGCATTCAAGAGAAAATGACAATGTTTTGGTCTGGCATACTTACTTCAGAAATTGATGTAGTAAATTTTGCGGAGTTTATATTCACGCAACAAGCATTATTGAGAAAACATTGCTTGAGCAATTTTAAAACAATGATTAAAGACATCACAATAGATCCTGCAATGCTCATCTATCTTGATGGAAGAGTAAATCAAAAGACTAGTCGCGTCACCCAAATCAATGAAAATTATGCTCGTGAACTGATGGAATTATTCACATGCGGGCCTGTGGATTGGGATGAAAAACCAAATTATTCGGAAGATGATGTCCGCGAAGCAGCAAGAGCTCTCAGTGGATGGGTTCTTTCTCCAAGTAATAAACCCGATCCAGCAATCAAGTATTATGTCGGATTGAAAGGTTTATTTCTCAGTACACGCTGGGATAATGGCAATAAGACATTTCTCGGTAAAACTGGCAATCTTAATGCAACAGATATTATTAATATATTGTTTGAACAAAGAAGCATTCAGATTTCCCGATTTATTTGTGAAAAGTTGTATAGGGCATTTGTCTATGACATACCTGATAGAACCATTATAGATCAGATGGCTACAATCTTTCGAAATGACTGGGAGATAAAACCTGTCCTTCAAATTCTTTTGAAAAGCGCGCATTTCTTTCATTCAGAAAATATTGGAGCAATGTATCAAAGTCCCACAACTTTCATGATTGGAGCAATTCGATCGATGGGCATTAGTCAAATTCCTGATTTTCGATTCGATATAACATCAAATGTTAACCGAGATTTAACCAACCGAATAGGTAGTTTGGGTGAGATTCTGTTTAATCCACCAAATGTGAAAGGTTGGCCAGGTGGTAGGACATGGGTCAGCACTTCTACTATATCGCTCAGACAGAAATTCATGCTGGATGTGATTGATGGAAAAATCACACTCAGAGATAATGGAAAGCAAACTCGATTTTATATCTTTAATGCACTTGATTTTGCAAAGTCTTTCCCCGAAACAGTCGACGCTGAAAAATTATGTATGGATATTTCAATGTTCATGCTCAATCGCAAACCAACTGAAACAGACTTTGCAATCTATCTTGATGCAATGCTCATGGGTGCAAAAACATATGAATGGAATCTGTTGGATCCAATGTTCAAAGGTGAAGAACGCATAAAAAATCTTCTTCGCATGCTTGTCATTCAACCCATGCATCAGTTGCACTGATTTTTCAAAGAGAGTAACATGAAACGCAGATCTTTCATACAAAAACTTGCCGCAACGGGAATGATTCTTCCTCTATCAATGGGATTCCCAAAATTAAGAGCTTTTGCACAGGCTCCTCCAGGCTCCGAATTCATGAAGATGGCAAATGTCAATAGTGATGCCATTACCATTATCATTCGATTGGCAGGAGGAAATGATGGACTCAATACCGTTATTCCATATACTGACTCCAATTATTATTCACTGAGAAAAGAGGGCGAATTATTCATCAAAGCTGAACAGGCATTGAAGCTCAAAGGAAATAATTCAATGGGTTTACACCCATCTCTTGCGGGATTGAAAACCTTGTATGACGAGGAAAAAGTCTCGATTATTCAAAATGTCGGATATCCTAATCAAAATTTTTCTCATTTCAGGTCAACAGACATATGGCTTTCAGGTACCGATGCAGATGTTTTCGACAATAGCGGTTGGTATGGTAAATTTTTGGAAGAATTATACCCTGATTATCCTGATGTACTACCAACAGATCCCTTTGCAATTGAACTTGGAACATTCTTAAGTTCTACATTGATTGGAAAAAAGAACAATATGGGAATTGCCATTTCCAATTTGAATTATGTTCCCGATCAACCAGATGATATGCCCGACCCAACAACTCATGTCGGTATAGAAGAAGCATATGTGCGAGAGATCATCAAGCAGACGAATATTTTCACGACACGGATTATCGAGGCAGGTTCCAAGCAGACAGTTAATAAAGTCACATATCCGGCAAATAATGCACTAGGTCAGGGTCTTGCCGGAATTGCTCGCATTATTGCCGGTGGTTTGAAAACACAAATGTATATCGTAAATGTCGGTGGATATGATACACATTCAAATCAGTTAACGACACATGCAGCATTACATAAGCAATTTTCAGATGCTGTTTTGGCATTTCA
>JBEEPK010000025.1:0-22494 GCA_041191145.1 Bacteroidota bacterium | reverse complement strand
TTACTTGAGAAAGAGGTCTGAGTGACTCTGGCAATATTCTGACTACATCATGTTCACTTTCTACATACTTCATCGAATGTTGTTGATCCAGTATAATCATG
This sequence comes from Bacteroidota bacterium, assembly GCA_041191145.1. GTDB lineage: Bacteria > Bacteroidota > Ignavibacteria > Kapaibacteriales > UBA961 > UBA961. Next base: position 22,393 of record JBEEPK010000025.1, on the reverse strand, counting down.
TTGATTGATTGTTCTAGTATGATATCTTCCAAGTAATACTCACCATTTTCTCCTATCAACTTTGGTGCATAACCGCATTCAGGCAAAAATATTGCTCGGGGTTTATGAGCAAAGTAAAGCTCATGCATCTTCACAGAACTTGCAATTTGCATCCGAGTGGATTGTTCAAAGTCAAGCAATGGCAAATAGGCATGGGTCAATCCGCAAGTCATGATTTCAATCAATCCATCTTGCTCTGCAATTTGAAATCGTTCAATGATGGAGCTATCATTCATTCCATGAAAAGTTTGCAATCGTTCTTCATAAAATGACTTCCAAAATTCACCCATTGGAATATTTTGGACTGCTTCCGCGAAAGTTGCGCAAGTAGAATAGGTGAAAAATCGAATGATATGGTAGGCCTAATTCCTTCCTGATGAAGATCTTGAATGACTTCAAGAATGGGGAGATATGATTCACATACAACTTCAGAAAGCCACACTGTACCATGAGGCCACATATCGTGATTCATGACATATGGCATATGAGTATGCAAGTGTAGAATGACCGGGGTCTTATTCATCTTACCATTCATAAAAAAAGCCACGCTTTTGAGCGTGGCTGAGTAGATGGAATCTCTTTCATTAATTGACTTGCTTTGAATCAATCACCATTTGACCATCCATGGAAATCTCTCCATGTTCAGACTCAAATCTATGCACATTATCATGAAGTGCTTGAAGCAACATTTTTGCATGTTGTGGGGTCATGATAATTCTTGCATGCACCCTTGCTCTCGGTACATCAGGTAGAATTCTGGTAAAATCAATGACGAATTCTGCAGGAGAATGACGGATAATTGCAAGATTTGAATAGATGCCTTCCGCTTCTTTCTCACCCAATTCGATATTGATGTGTTGTGGTGCTTGTTCTTTTTCAGCCATTTACATTGACTCCAAGTAATATGTTATTTATTGATTCTTCTTCAAAGTGTCAGCCATCTGGAATGACTTATCAGCTTTTTCTTTCATGCCTTGTTTGGCGTATACCTTACCCATATACTCATAATACGCGACATTTGTAAGATTGGCTGGTTCAGCAGCTTCCAAATCCGAGATCATTTTTTTGAATTTGTCATTTTGACGAGTAATCAAATAAATGTCGGATAATTGTTGCAGTACACCAAGATTATCTTTGTTTACCGGATTACTGCGATACTGAGAAAAATAATCTGCAGCTTTGGTGAGGAGTGGGAAATATCTGGTTTCATCCGGCTTGTATTTTGAATTGGCATCAACTTTTTTATTCTCTTCATCAATAATGTCAACAGCTTTATTGACATAACATGCACCGATATTGAATACAGCATTTTCAAAATTTGGGTCGATAGCCAGAGCTTTTTCATAATTGACAATAGCCATGTCATATTGTTTCTGCCTTGCCAATACTCTTGCATATTGTTCTAGAAAATACTTATTGTTCGGATTCTTTTCTACGGATATCGCAAGCGATTTTAATACCTCATCCGATTTTCCTTGCTCATCATATATCTGAATCTTCAAGCTTGCAAGTTCATCATCAATTGGATTGATGGAAAGTGAATACTCAATCATTTCCACAGCTTTGTCAAATGCCTTCGATCCATAATAGAGATATGATAAATTCACGATTGGTCTGATATTGATGGCATAGAATCGCTCCTTTTCTTGGGGAAGCCAGGAAGAAGGAAGATTAGAACGAATTCCTTCTATCAATGCCTTGCCGCCCTCTTTCTTGACTGAAGATAGATAGGCTTCATTGCCACTTATTGCTATTTTGTCTACTATGAGCGAATCGCCATTATTGTCCATGAAGGCTTTGGTTGAAATCGGTTTGCCAAGAGAGCGCAAAGCATCTTCCCTTGACATGCCTAACGTGAAATTGTTTTTCTTCAATATCTCCAATGAAGGCTTGATTTGCTGAACATATCGCTCATAAGAGGAAATTGCTTTTACGGTATCCCCTTTGATTTCATATACATTACTCAAAATTGCCAAAGGTTCTGAATTTTCAGGCTTTAAAGATAGTGCTAGTTCAAGCAATTCAACTATTTCATTGATATCACTGGATTTACCTTTTCCAAGAAATTCATTGTAAGAGTTTGTTCCCTTATTGTAAATTTCCGCCCACAAAAAAAACAATTGATCAGCCACTTTGGTTTTCATTGGTTCTTTTGTGGCATGCTTTGATGCTTGTAAAGAATTCTCTGTAGCTTTTTTCAAATCGTTTAATCTAAAATGACAATCGGCAAGAAGATACCATGCTTCTGCATTGGTGGGATTCTTAGCGACTTCCTTTTCCAATGAAACAAGAGCCTTTTTATAATCCTTCTGATTATAAGCCAACTTTGCACCGGTAAAGTCAGGTGAAGCACATTGAAAACTTTGGATGATTAATGATCCTAGTAAAAGACCAAGTATAATGTGTTTTTTCATGAGTTTCATGGCAAATGATTCCATGTTTGTGAAGCAGAATTGAGCCTGCAAATTACGAAATCATGCGCAAGCCTGCAATCATGATTACATAACAAAAAAGCCCCGACCTAAGAGATCGAGGCTTGACTAACTTTTCATTACATATCAATTTTCTGTTGGCTGCATAAGCGATTGAGCAAGCTCGGGGCTTACAGAGCTAATGAGATATGTGTATTTCGGCATGCGAGATCTACGACCTTTCTCGGGTACTACATCAGGAACAATCATCAAAACGGCCTGATTACCGGATTTTTGCTCCATGTTTTGTCTTGCTTGATGTCTTTTAACCGCACTTGTAAAGTCCGTAAACACTTCAAGATTCGTACAAGCATACAGTGGAACAATCAATGGCTGATGATCGGCTGTAAAACCGAAATACTTCGCTGTGTTGAATGTCAATGGACCGAGTAATGACAAATGATCAGGAGTGAAATACTCAACCGATAATTTATTCAAAGACTTGCCTATTTGACCCGCTGCCGTGTATGATAAATCAATGATTCTAGGGCGAACAAATGGGCCTCTGTCATTGATGCATACAAGTACTGATTTACCTGTGACTTGGCTTGTCACTTTTGCTATGGAACCAAGTGGCAATGTACGATGTGCGGCTGTATAACCATACATGTCAAATGTCTGACCACTCGCAGTTCTGCGATTGTGAAACTCTTTGCCATACCAAGAGCCGGGTCCAAATTGTCTCGGGACTTTATTATGGAAACCGCTATAGCGCACTGAATCATGCACAACCGGACCGTATTTCCCATTGGACTTACGAGCTTCTGCAGAATTGACAAAGAACAAACTTACCATTGCGAAAAACACAATCAGAAACGACATGGTGTTGTGGCTGATCGAGAGGAATTGTCTATGCATATGCAATGATGTCTTTTGCATAGGGGCCTCCTTCTTATAATGAATAATCCCATTCTGCCTCCCCCCAGAGTCAGATGAGCAACAAATTAGAGCTCTGAAATTGATGTTCTTTCGTGGTGAAAGCTGCTCTTTATGCTAAAAGCCAAACATCTATTTCTCAAGCAGATGTGCAATTACAGGAAATTTCAGAACTTTGCCAATGAATTTACGCTTAATTTATTTTCATAATTCCATATAAATCAAATGTTTACATTAAATCAAGACAACCAAACTCAAGATAAACCCATGTTTTATATAGACTTAGCACAATCTTTACGAAATTTGCTAGGTGAGGAACGGGATCCCATTGCGAATATGGCTAATATGGCTTCTTTGTTGTATTTCTCATTACCGAGTATAAATTGGAGTGGATTTTACTTGTTTGATGGTCATGAATTAGTTCTTGGACCATTTCATGGTAAGCCGGCATGCGTAAGAATCCAAATGGGCAAAGGAGTCTGCGGTACATCTGTGATCAAAAGGGAAACTTTGATGATTGAAAATGTACATGAATTCCCTGGACATATCGCTTGTGATGCGGATTCAAAATCAGAGATTGTGATCCCTATAATCAAAGATGATATCATTATCGGTGTTCTTGACATCGATAGTCCAATTTTTGCCAGATTCGATGACGATGACAAAAATGGTTTACAACGACTTATAGAAATCTTGCTCTTTGCAACAGACTTTACTCTACTGGTGCAAACAAAGTAACAAATGGCTCAATGGGGAGATTACGAAGGATTGTATATATAATCGTGATAATGAGAAATATGATGATGGTTGAACTAGGTGGAGACCAAACAACTCTTTGCTTCCCATCAATCCATGAGAAAATCACTAGAAATAAACGATATATCAAATACGGTCCCCAAAGAATAATAAGAAGATTATTCTTCAATCCAATGGTAATATCCCCATGCATAAATGAAGAGACCGCTCTCGTTGATCCACAACCCGGACAATGGAGTCCTGTACTTAAGTGAAATAAACAAGGGACATAAAAATTTGTATCAGGGGGAAAATATGTGACGAGACTAAATATTCCCACAATTAAGGATACAAAGCCAACAATTGCAATGAGCGATCGCTGCATAGGTATTTTCATCACTCATTTACCACCACAGTTTTTACTGCCAAATCATGTAATGCTTGTTTATATGTCGTGAAAAACATCACCATTGCAATAACAAAACATAATTGCATTGTAATTGCATTCACAAGATATCTGAAAATGGAATTGATAATCGACAATTCTGATCCATCTATACATACAATGCGTATATGAAACAATTTTTTACCTAATGTTGATCCATTCGACATCGCATGAAACAACCCAAAATAAAAGACACCGATAGTCAATTGTATGAAGGTAAGTGTTTGAACGACGGGAACCACTTTCTCAGTGATTTGCTCAATATCCCCTTCAGAATAATTGGCGATGGTGCTCAATCCATCTCCTTGACCAATGAGGAACAATATGATGATTGAGCATATAGACATAAACAATGAATCAACAATATAAGCCAGGATGCGTTTTCCCGGACTCGCAATCGTATATTCTGTACCTTCCATATTACTTCTCCTATTTTAATGCAAATATATTGAGATAATCTTTTAGCATTGTTTCCTCCATCTGGATGGAATCATACATGCCTTTTAGGGACCTTTGACGAAATGCTTCATATAAGGTTACAGCACAAGCAACAGAAATATTCAAACTTTGAATCATGCCTACTTGAGGAATAACCATATTCCCATCAGCTTTGAGAATGGCTTCCTCAGAAACACCTGCATGTTCATTGCCAAAAACGATCGCAATGGGTTCTGTGAAGTCAATTGTATATAAGGATCTTGCCTCATTACTCATGCCTGTTGTAAGGATTTTCTTCCCTTCTTTTCTAAGATAATCATAACATTCATCAATTGAGGAATGCTTATGTGTCAACACCCATTTTCTTGCACTGGCTGAACTCTTTTCCCCCAGTTCAGGAAAAGATTGACCTGAATGATATACCAGATGCACATCAATCACACCAACTGCATCGCAAGATCTGAGTACTGCGGATACATTATGAGGATCATGTACATTTTCAAGTACAATGGATAATGTTGGTTGTCTTCGAGAGACACATGCATAAATCTTTTGCGATCTATCTTCGCTCAAGAAATCGAGTGCAGTGCCTTGTGGTTTTTCATTCATGATATACAAAAAAGGCGTCATTGAGACGCCTTTACAAGTTTTGTTATGTATTTCTCAACCTCTTTTGGCAAATGCCTCAGAGAGTCTTTTCATTGCTTCTTCGATATTCTCTACTGAATTGGCATAAGAGAAACGAACGAACCCTTCTCCATTGCTACCAAAAGCTGTTCCGCTCAAGCAAGCAACACCTGCTTCATATAATGAGAAATCTGCAAATTCTTGTGAAGTCATGCCGGTTCCCTCGATATTGGGATATACATAAAATGCACCTTTGGGTGAGTGACATCTCACTCCGGGCATTGCATTCAATGCAGTGACAATAACATCTCTTCTTCTTTTGAACTCAGCAACAAACTCTGCGGCCTTGGCATCTGTTCTTTCAGACAATGCTTCGATACCCGCGATTTGATTATAGCTTGCTGTGCAGCTCGTACAATTTGTTTGCAGTTTGGCTACAACCTGCGCAATATGTTCAGGCATGCAACCATAACCCATGCGCCATCCTGTCATTGCAAATGTTTTTGAGAATCCATCAAGCAATATCGTGCGTTCTTTCATGCCTGGGAATTGCGTAATTGTCTCATGTACGAATCCATCATAAGTGATTTGAGAATAGATTTCATCACTTAGTACAATGAAGTCATGCTTTACAGCCAATTCTGCAATTTTTTCTAAATCCTCTTTTGTAAGGATTCCACCCGTTGGATTCTGTGGAGTATTGATGATCACCATTCGAGTTTTCGGGGTGATACGTGCTTCGAGATCAGCTATATCAAATCGAAACTCTTTCTCTTCTTTCAATGGCAAAGGAACAGGAATTGCTTCGAGAAAATTAATCACAGATTCATAAATCGGGAATCCGGGATTTGGATAAATCACTTCATCTCCTTTGTCAATCACAGCCATCATTCCATAGAACAAAATAGGCTTTGCGCCAGGAGTGATCACAATTTCAGATGCTGAGTATTCTGTTCCTCTCGTACGCTTGATATAATCAGCTACGGCTTGTCTTGCTTCAGGCAAACCTGCTGATGGACCATAATGGGTGAAACCATCATCAAGAGCTTTCTTAGCTGCATCAATGATATTTTGAGGAGTATCAAAATCAGGTTCACCGATTTCAAGGTGAACAATACTCTTCCCTTGTGCTTCCAATGCTCTGGCACGAACCAATACTTCGAATGCGGTTTCAGTACCTAATCTGGAAATTCTTTCTGCAATATGCATCATATTGTATGATCCGAGTGGTGAAATCAATGAGATGAATGACCGAATATCGCATTAGCGATGGACAAAATTCCGGAAGGCATAATTCCAAGTATAATTACGCCGGCAATAGTGATGAACAGTGAAATTCCGGAAAGACCAAATTCAGTGTCAGGCATTTCCCTCTCAGGTTCATTGAAATACATTTTGACAATGAGTCCGATATAGAAATACACTGAAATAATCGATGAAAAAACAGCTATGACTGTAAGCCACAAAAATCCTGCATCAATTGCTGCTGAGAAGAGATAATATTTACCAAAGAATCCAGCAAATGGTGGAATACCGGCCAATGAAAACATAAAAATAGCCATGAATGCTGCGAGCACAGGATATTTTTTACTCAAACCTGCATAATCAGAAATCTGTAAATGCTCTTCACCACGACGCTCAAGCAAACCGACAATGATGAATGAACCAATTTGCATGAACATATAGGAAGTGAGATAAAACAAAATTCCACTATAACCTGCTTGCGAACCTGATACCAAGCCCATCATCAAATAGCCTGCATGTGCAACAGATGAGAATGCGAGCATGCGTTTGATATTTGTCTGTGCAAGTGCACTAATATTCCCTATCAACATAGTCGCAGCTGACAAAACGGCAAATGTCATTTGTAATTTCGCAGGAGCTGCGGGCATGAGAACCATTACGATAGGCATGAATGCAACAAATGCAGCCGCCTTTCCTGCTGTGCTCATAAATGCAGTAACGATTGTAGGAGCACCTTGATACACATCAGGTGCCCATTGATGAAATGGAAATGCAGCAGCTTTGAAACTCAAACCAATAACCATCAAAGCAATGCCGATCGGAAGCAATGATCCCAATGGCAATGCACCTCGAGAAATATTCATGGCTATATGACCATAATCCATGCTTCCAGTGGCACCATAAATCAATGCCATTCCATAGACCAAAAAGCCTGTTGAGAATGCTCCAAGAAGGAAATACTTCAAAGATGATTCAACAGAGGCAATGGAGGAGCGCATATACCCGGAAAGGATATAAAATACTACTGACATGATTTCAATCCCTATGAACAGTGTCAAGAGATTGTTTGAATGTCCAATAAGCATCATACCGCCTATTGCAAAGAGTATGAGCGAGTAGAATTCATCATGCTCAATTCCCTCTCTTTGCAAATATGAGCGTGCGGCAAAAATGGTGAGAAGCCCGCCCGCGGAGAATAACACATCAAAATATGATGAGAATCCTCCACCGGAAATCATACCATTGAAACCGATGCCATGTTGACCAAATGTTCCAATGGCCAAAATGCCCGAAACAATCAATGTGATCACACTGAACAAGAAAGTGATGCGAGCGCTATTCTTGATCAAAGCATCCACAACCATCGCAATGATTGCCATTGCAGACAAGAATGTGAATGGAGCGGTCAACAGTAAATCTTGAATCATTCCTCTATTCCTTGGTTATTTTCTCTGTAATGATTGGATGCTTATGCTTTCACTGGACGAAGCATCACCAAACCGACACGATATGTCTCACCTTGTGAGCCATCCATTGTTTTGCGCTTGATCTTTGCTTCCGAAGTCTCAGGATACAATGCTTCCACGCTGTATAATACTTCTTCGGTAACTGTCATGGCAAATTCAACAGTATCACCGACTCGAACTGACTTCCATTGATCGGTCGTATCATGTCCATTCTTCTTCCAATCATATGGTCTTTCAAAAATCTTCTTTAATAAATTCGCCATTGTAGATTTCCTCAATGATATAAATCAATGCTCGGCTTTCTTTACGGCAGATGCATCCACTTCAATTGCTTTGATTTTTGGATATGCGGATGTGCCGAACACAGTTTTTTCAATGGATCCAACCAATGTTTGGGCATATAATTCAGAGCGAGAAAGGAATGTTTTTGGATATACTCCGATCCACACAATGAAAATCACCAATGGAACCAATTGCCAATATTCGCTTTTGGTTAAATCTGTCAATGTATGATTCTTCGGATTGTCATTGGTTCCAAACATAACGCGTTGGAACATCCACAATAAATATACAGCCGCGAAAATCACACCGGATGCACTAAAAATGCTAAACCATGGATTATTCAAGAATTTGGATTGGAAAGATCCAAACAGAGTGAGATATTCACCGATGAAGCCGTTTAATCCGGGTAGTCCTACAGAAGCCATCATAGCAATGGTGAACATCACTGCGAATTTGGGCATCACTTTGGTGATTCCACCAAAATCACCGATCTCACGAGTATGACGGCGCTCATACAATACACCTACACAAAGGAAAAGCATTCCTGTTGACAAACCATGATTCACCATTTGAATGATTGCCCCTTGAAGACCTTCGGGAGTGACTGACACAATACCCAATACAACAAAACCCAAGTGGCTGACAGATGAATATGCCACAAGCTTTTTGATATCTGTTTGAACCATGGCAACAAGCGCACCATAGATAATGCCAATCACAGATAACCATGCAATCGGCTGTGCAAAAAGATGTAATGACTGAGGGAATAATTCAAGATTGAATCTAATCAAACCATAAGTGCCCATTTTGAGCAATACACCGGCAAGAATCACCGAACCTGCTGTTGGCGCTTGAACGTGAGCATCAGGAAGCCAGGTATGAAATGGAAACAATGGAACTTTGATACAGAATGACAATGCAAAAGCCAAGAATAACCAAATTTGAATATCAAGGGGAATTCCGGGTGCTAGTTGTTTCAAAATCAAGAAGTCAGTTGTGAAATGTCCACCCGGCGTCCACTTAGCATAGAGTCCCATCCACACAATCGCAATAAGCATCAACAGTGAACCAACAAGCGTATATAAGAAGAATTTCACGGCAGCATAGATTCTGTCTTTTCCACCCCAAATACCAATCAAAAAATACATCGGTATGAGAATCAATTCCCAGAATACATAAAAGAGCATGGTATCAAGAGACACAAATACTCCAAGCATTCCAAATTCCAAAAGCAACATCATCGCATAATACTCTTTTTGCCTCTTTCCTATTGCTTCAAATGAAGCAAGGATACTGATTGGCATGATGAATGTCGTAAGCACGACCAGCAACAATGACATGCCGTCAATGCCGGTTCTAAAACCTGCATCGAGCGATGGAATCCATGAGATATTTGTGTAAAACTGAAAACCATCCAATCCATCATTGAACATAAACCACAATGGAAGAGATGCAAAGAATGTGAGCATTGAGAATATCAATGTGACATATTTGATTGCCTTCTCTTGCGCTCTATCAATAAAAAGTATTGAGAGAAATCCCAATAATGGCAAGAACAAAGGCAATAATAGCAAACCTGCTGAATCAGTATGTGGCATGCTTTACTCTGTAGAACTGACAAAAGATGAACATAAATGCCAAAAGGCACATGAATTAAAAGTGCGAGACAATACTTATTGTCCCATCGTATAATACGGTGAAATCATGAGATATACGATCACACCGGTAATCGTGACATACAGCCAAATAGGCAATGTCCAACGAGCAATTTTCTTGTGCAATGGAAATTCCGACCTCCATGCACGGAGAAGCGTGAATAATGCAAGCGGGACAATAATTGCAGCCAATGCGATATGCGAAATCAAAATCGTGAAATAGACCAATCGTATGATTCCCTCACCCCCAAATGTTGTGGAAGGAGCGGAGGAATGATAGGTCACATAAGACAATAAAAACAGCAAGGATAATCCAAATGCACTCATCATCATCATGCGATGCGCGGCAACATTCTTTTTGCGGATAAAATAAAATCCAAGTGAAAGAAGTACAGTGCAAGCAGAATTGATGAATGCGTTCAACTTGGGAAGGACCATGACATTGAGACCATCAATCGTTACAGCTTGAGGTACATACAACATGAATGCAACAAGCAAAACCACGATGATTGACACGGAGTAAACAAGGAGCGACATCGTACGTTCACTCATCGATTTTAGTTTGTCACTACCGGCCAGATTTGATTGAGAATTTTTCATCATCCAAGAATCATCCAAGCTATGATACCAACAATTCCAATCATCATGAGCAATGCATAATTCTGCGCAATGCCCGTTTGAATTTTTCTGATTGATTCTGCCCATACAGCGATTGAACGAGCACTACCATTCACAATACCATCGATAATTTTCACATCGAAAATCTTCCAAAGAGCTTCGAGTGACATTGTATATGTAGGACGAACGATAACTGCATGATAAATCTCATCAACCCAATATTTATTCCAAAGCAATGAATACAGTCCTTTATTCTTTGCTGCAAGTTCATCGGGCTTGGAAGAAGATTTTTTATACAATGAAGTTGCCAAAAGAATACCAATGATTGCAATTCCCAAGGAACCAGCCATCAAGCCCCATTCAAGCTCCAGCGAATGAGCATGTTCACCATGACTCTTTGCAAGAATTTCATGCGCATTGTGGAAGATTGGATGTAACCAATGCTCGAGCAAATTAATATCTGCACCGAAAGACAATGCTTTTGGTATGCCAAGAAAACCACCAAGAATAGAAAGAATTGCAAGGATCCATAGCGGAATTGTCATTGTTGCAGGAGACTCATGAGGATGCACATGATGATGATCAAATCGCTCTTCGCCATGGAATGTGAGATATAACAATCTGAACATATAGAATGCAGTAAACAAGGCAGCAAGTACGCCCGCGCCCCAAAGAATAGGACTTCCATTGAGGAATGCATACCACAAGATTTCATCCTTGGAGAAAAATCCTGAGAATGGGAAAATACCCGCAATTGCAATCGTACCAAGCAAGAAAGTAATATAGGTTTGGGGCATATATTTCTTCAAACCACCCATCTTTTGAATATCTTGTTCTTCATGCATGCCATGAATAACAGAACCGGAACCCAAGAAAAGCAATGCTTTGAAGAAAGCATGGGTCATCACATGGAATACCGCCGCAGTATACGCTCCAACTCCCAATGCTATAAACATGAAGCCAAGCTGACTGACCGTTGAATAAGCCAATACTTTTTTAATGTCATTTTGAACAATACCCACAGTTGCCGCAATCAATGCTGTGGTGATACCAATTCCGGTAATCACGGCCATAGTTGTATGGGACAATGCGAATAGAGTTGAATTTCTTGCGATAAGAAAAATACCGGCTGTCACCATCGTTGCCGCATGAATCAATGCTGATACAGGTGTCGGACCCGCCATGGCATCCGGAAGCCATACGCCGAGTGGAATTTGAGCGGATTTACCGGTGCAACCCAAGAAAAGCAATAATGTGATTGCAGTGATAAGTCCTGCATCGACGCCTTGTGTTGCAGCCATTGTATTCACAGTTGCATAATCCAATGAACCAAATCTCCAGAAGATGAGGAACATAGCGATCAAAACACCGAAATCACCGATACGATTCACAATAAACGCTTTCTTGGCGGCATCGCCGGTCCATACTATATGAGAACCTTCGAATGTTCTATCATACCAAAAACCAATGAGGAGATAAGAACATAAGCCCACGCCTTCCCAACCAAGGAATGTCAACACAAAATTGTTGGCAAGCACCAGATTGAGCATCATGAACACAAACAAATTCAGATAGGCAAAAAATCTTGGGAAGCTCTTGTCACCATGCATATATCCAATGGAATAGATATGAATCAGCGTTCCGATTCCGGTGATGATAAGAGTATAGAGAATGGATAACTGATCCACCTGATATGCAATGTCGATCGACAATGCTCCGGTATGAATCCATGGAAACAATCGAATGATATGTGTACGCGCTTCGGGTGCCTCACCAAGCAATTGCATGAAAATACTCACTGCAACCAAAAATGCACCACCCACGGCAGCACTTGCAATACCTCCAATAAGCTTCTCACTACGAAGTTTCTTACCAAAGAAACCAATAATGAAAAAGCCAATGAGCGGAAGGAGAGGAACGAGGTAGATCAACTCAGCCATATAAAACACTTAATAGTAATGTGATCAAAGGTGAATAGATTCATCATGCTTCGGAGATGATATGCTCAATGGGCAAATCAACATTGCGAAAACTGATGTGCATTTCTTCGTCAACTGTCAAAATCGAATTGCGCTCCACTTTCATCCATTCAGATCTTTTGGATGTGAATGGCTCTGAAGCCACAACAATCGTAGAAGGTTTTCCATTGCTCGGCTCCATTGCACAATGCTCGCCTCGACAATGATATTCCTTTCCATACATATAATACATTGAAGCTGGTTGAACGCTATGATTCGTTGTATATCGAACCGCTATCAAACTTTTTCCATTCGTGAGGCAAACATTGATATATGAATGTTGCTTCACTTCAGCTTCCACCAATATTTCACTTAGATCATGCAATCCCTTTTCGGTGGCATGCATCATTTCTTCACAGGTTATCTCTGCATTTGGATGTTCAACATGATTCAAAATCAAACCGAACAAGTGCTCTGAATCAGTCGATCCGGAAATAGCATCATAAGCCGTATCACTCAATTTTCTCAATAATGACCTTCTGATTTCCTTGAAACCACCAATCATTCCATTATGCATGAACATTAAATGTCCGCAGGTAAATGGATGAGAATTGTATTCCTCCACAGGCATGCCTGGCGATGCCGCTCGAATATGCGCAAACATAGACGGGGCTATAATTTTCTTTGAAAGATTTCTCAGATTTTGATCACTCCATGCGGGCTTTATGCTACGAAATACACATGGTTCAGGGTCAAGATCAGGTGCATACCAGCCAATGCCGAAACCGTCGCCATTGACTTGAGCGCTCATCTCTCCTGCATTGATGCTCTGAGCAGAAATCAGCGAATACCGTGGCTTGAATAGCAGGTCTTCCGCCAAAATCGGACTCCCAAGATATGCGACAAATCTGCACATAAGGAAAATCTCGCTTAAAAACTGCTCTAAAAATACGAAAGAGCCGACACTTGACCAACCTTCTATTCGCATCAAAGCATGTTCATCCAAGGATGAAGCAAAAGTTTTCCACAGATCCTATCATCAAAAAAAAATCCGCTTGATTCAACAGATCCAAGCGGATTTGACGGAAGTCATTGTGTATTAAGCAGCTTGCTTATCCACGCAATAAGTTTCATAGACGCCATCAAGCAAAAGATTCAATGCATCAGCGGCCTCGCGAGCAGCATCAAGTGCAAGAATTTTTTGATCATCATTTGTGCACAAACGAACGAGAGCATCGCGTGTGACTTGTCTGTGAATGATGTCGGCATCTTCATGCACTTCGAAAAACACAAGCGCATCTTCATTGTCAAGGTTATACTTATTCTTCAAACCTTCAATCTTGGTTGTACAGATTTCTGGGATTTGGGATTCATAAGCATATAAAGCGGCCAAACCTTCTGCAGGATTTTCTTTACCGGCAAGCTCTTTTAAAATTTTGACAGATTGCTTTGTGTGAGGCAGATACTTGCGAGACATCATTTCATCTCGGGATACACCAAGTGCATCTCCAAAACGACGCCAAAGTTCAGGGTGATTATTCGGACCATGTTCTTCCTCAATCAAGTTTTCAAGCAACATCTGGCGAACTTCCATGTCATCACACTTGGAATGAGTTGCGCTCACATATGTAGGAAAATGATGCACTTGCTGATAATACTCAAGAGCATATTCACGGAGCATTTGAATGGTCAAGTCACCTGTATTCCACATCTGATAGAATGGATGTTGCAACATGTGACGCTCATTGATGATAGCATCAAGTTTTTCGAGAAATTCTTCATTTGTCATGACTATATCCTGGGAAAAATGGTTCATGAATTTTAGTCGGGCAAAAATAGTGTTTTTTCGTAGTTTATGGACACTATTTTTATGTAACATTATTTATGGTACCCGATGAAAATTTCACGAAGGATGCTCCTGGCTCTAGGATTGACTCTTCCCACATCGGGACTAAAGACCAAGATTTTCGAGCAAAACGCAAGTCCATTCACCGATGGTTCCGCGATGAAAGTGATTTCAACTTGGCCATTTGGCATTTCTGCGAATGCTCGCGCATGGGAATTATTGCAAAATGGATCTACAGCACTTGATGCAGTGGAGCAGGGTGTAAAAGTAACGGAAGCAGATCCTCAAGTCACTTCGGTTGGTTATAATGGTAGCTTGGACAGAGATGGCCGGCTCACTCTAGATGCCTGCATTATGGATCATCGCGGCATGTGTGGCTCTGTGGCCGGATTGGAACATATCATGCATCCCATCTCAGTGGCGAGAGCAATAATGGAGAAAACCCCTCATGTGATGTTAGTTGGCTCAGGAGCTTTGGATTTCGCCATCTCTCAAGGATTTCCAAAAGAGAACATTGTTACCGATGACGCGATTGCACGGTGGAGAAATTGGCAACAATCTCAAAAAGCGCCCCCGATTACACCGGAAAATCATGATACAATCGGGATGTTGGCAATTGATTCAAGTGGTAATCTCTCCGGCGCTTGTACGACAAGCGGTTTATCCTATAAACTTCCAGGTAGAGTAGGCGATTCTCCACTCATTGGTCCGGGGTTATATGTTGATAATGAAGTAGGCGCAGCAACAGCAACAGGCGTCGGTGAAGCAATCATAAGAGTGGTTGGAAGTTTTTTAATCGTGGAATTGATGAGGCAAGGCATGAAACCAAAAGATGCCTGCCAAGAAGCGGTCAGAAGAATCGTGAAGATCCACCCCAAAACATTTCCACAACTTCAAATTGGATTCATTGCTCTAAGAAAAGACGGTGAGATCGGTGCTTTTGGGATGCGAAACAATGAGTTTTCTTATTCATTGACTGATTCCAATCATCCGAATGGTTCAGTTATAAAGCCTGAATCGTGGTTAAGTTAGGCCGGGGTGAGTAAGAACATCAGCACATAGATGATCATGCTGAGATATAAAGTCCACTTGGCATGAATCGGCATTCTCTTTTTATAGGTATTCCAAGTAAATGCATATCCTGTCATGATACCTGTAACAGAAATCGTGAGCAAAACGATATGCCATGGCATGATGACTTCTGGGAAAATAGACCGTATGATTGCTTGCATGCCAGCTCCATACAGAATGATGCCCTGACCAACATAGACAACAAGTGATTCCCTTCCATTCAGAATTAATGCTCTAGATATAGGTCCTGTCAGTTTGTCCTGCAGTTTATAGAGCAAAGCAAAGAGGAACATTGCCCCTGAAACCCTGAACATCATATGCATGGGAGAAACCAGCCACCAATTTAGTTCGCTATTATAGTATGTCCAATCCGTTCTGCTCACACCATAAACAACCAGCATAAGTCCTATTGATACAATAAGATAGATATTCGAAGCACGATTTCTATCTTTTGACCCGACAAAATAATGCGTTGCGATATATCCCGCGAAATAATATCCAACCCAAGGAAATAGAGGAAACGATGCAGGTGGCTGCTTTGAGACATACATCCTCATGAAATCAGGAATTTGCATGAGTGTTTCACCCGAGATACTCCAAATAATCGGCGTAAGCCAAAATACTCCGACCATCATGAGCCATGCATAGATCATCATTTGATTCAGAGATCTCGTCGCAAGCAGTCCAATCAATGCGAGGAATGAAGAAATCACAATTAACTGGAGAACATTGGAATCCAAAAATCTCATCCATTCCTCAGGTGAGGAACCAAGCAAATAATCCAATGAAAAGATTGGTGTTTGAAGTGAATACCCTATTCCCAAAATGAAAAGCAAACGAGTGACATAGTTCCAAAGTGGTTTTCCAAAGGAAATATAATCTTGCAATTTCGACTCGAGGGCAAGTCTAAATCCTGCTCCAGCGCAAAAAATAAAAGTTACAGCCACAAAACCATTGCTAATTTTTAATGCATTGTAGAGCATCCCCTCAGTAAAGGCATCATTCAAGAATGCATTTACCGCATGTGTTTCAATCATCCAAACACATGCAATTCCACGCAAAATGTCAATGAAGGTAAGTCTTTGCGATGCCATGCTCTTTGCTTCGTTGAATAATGGTAAATTTGCAAGCGATTTCTATCAGTAGATATTGCCGACAAAGATAGCGAAAATCAATTCCGGGAAATCTTCGATAATCATATTCGTCGTGAGCGAACCAATGTTCAAGAGTGCAATGAAAACACAAACATATACAATACGATTAACTCTATTGCTTGGCTTGATGAGTACTTCCATAATCATGCCATTGCAATCGCAAGGAATTTCTCACAAACATGATTCTTTGATCAATCTCATATATGCCGTTTCAAATCCCATGCAATATACTTATTCAGTAAAAAGCATGGTATCACAATCCTTAGGTGAAATGCTTGATTTTCATGCTAGAACATCCGCAAGCACCGAATTGTATTTACAGACCGAAAAAGAAAAAGATATGCAATTCTCGTATTCCTATGCTCCGGGAAAAGTTACGCTCAGCGGGCTTTCTATGGCAGGAATTCCAGATACGACATTCACTTCGAATGGACCGCTCATTCCTTCAATCAAAGAACGAATTTCTCCGAAAGGGATCATTTTGTCAAGAGCATCAGGCGAGAATTCGGCAAAGCTATCTGCAAGATCAGAACAATTGATGCAATCACTCACGCAAGGTGCAAGATTCTTTCTTCTTGAATTTCCAAAATACCCGATCAAAATTGGAACTGCTTGGAATATCAAGAAATCCGATACCGTGGGAACACAAACAAGTGAGGGCAAATCATCAATCGTACTCAATACAGAACTCAATTGCAAAGTGATTCGAACTGAACAGATCAATGGTATACAACATGCGTACATTGAATGCGGATCAAATGATCTTGGTTTTGCAGGAAATATTGAGCAGCAAGGCATATTAATGACGATAGATGGCGAAGGCTCAGCCAAAGGAACCTATGCAATCGATCTCCAAACCGGAATGCCACTCAATGCTTCCCTTCTTATGGAATATGAACTACGCATGGCGGCAACCGGCCAGGAACAAATGCTCATTCCCGTACAAATGACGATGGAAACAATCTATTCCAGACTTCGATCCATGGCATTACCTGAAAAAGCACCAATCACATTGCCGAATAAAAGACGCTAATCATGAAACATTTTTACGCAATCGCTTGCTTACTTTTCCTTGCTATTTCCCATACTCTTTCAGCACAGGAATTCCCTGATTTAGTCAATGCCAAAGACAGTTCTCGATATGTGTATACATTCATGAAGGGCGACACTCTGCTTTATGAAGCCGTTTCACGAGACAGCATTCTCATCGACAAACAACCACCACTATTACGAGAGCGCAAAGAGCGTTTTTTGCTTTCCTGTGATTCAGTCGATGCAAAAAAAAGGATGCACCTTTCTCAAAGACTCATTGACATTACATCTACAGAGTATGCCGGCATTTCTCAACTCATTGATCGTAGATCACATGAATGGAAAAATATCAAGATTTCATTCATCATGGATTCCACCGGCAAGAGACATGGTTTTAGTGCGGAAGATTCAGCAAAAGCAAAACTTTCTCCCGGCAGTGCTTTTCAACCTTTGATGTTTCAATATCTCGGACAAGGATATCACCTCATCAATAGCGGATGGATTACCGAAGACACAGTGGATACTCCAGAGTTTGGAATTCCCGCCCCAATGATTCGTTATCTATCATCGATGAGAGCAAGACCAATTATTGATACGCTCGATTTTGCATGCTCACAATTTGAGTCCACCATCAGCGCACAAGGTACATATCTTACGAAAGCTCAATCAGGTCAGAAAATCAGAACCAATGCCGTAATTGCAGGATATGCTCGCATGGTGATGTCTGAAAAGCTTCATATTCCCATTCATTTCTTTGGAACAAATGAGAATAAGAATACAATGATCATTGAAACCTCAAAAGGGAGTATTGAGCAAAAAGTTAGACATTATGTGACAACCAATATTACCTTGCAAAAAATGGTGTCAAGTAGAGGAACATATGGTCCGGTGCCAAATGTCAAAGCAAGTTCTGCGAAAAAATCAAAAGTTAAAAAAAAGAAATAATGTAATTGTAACATTAAAACATTGCCTGCGTTATGGGCTCAGTCTTCTTTCATAGCATATCAACATTTTCCATGATCAGAATTGTAACGTTCCTTTTTGTAAGTACGGCATTATCATACAATGCGTTTGCCCAGAATACTCAATCCTCAACCGGATCGATGAGAATATTCTCTTTGAAGGAATGTCTTTCGATTGCTGATTCAGCAAATCTTGACATTCTCTCAGCACAATCACGGATACTGGGCGCAGAAGCAGATAAAAAAGCCGCATTTGGCGCTTATCTGCCACAAGTGAATGCAAATGCGGGGTATTCCCGTCGATTAAATGAACTAGGTGGCGGACAATTCAATATCGGTGGTTTTCGAGCTCCCGCAGATCAATTCTCACTTTCATCCACTGCTAATATCAATGTGTTTGATGGCTTTGCTCGTGAAGCAAGGATCGATGCAACAAATCATTCGCTGGATGCAATCAAAGAATCCGTCAAACAAACAAAACAACAAATCGCATTGGGAATTTATCAGCGATATATTTCCGTACTTCGAGCCATGCAAATCGTCGAGATCAGAAAAGAAAATCTAAGTCTCGGGAAAGCCGAACTTGCTAGAGTCAATGCTCGTTTTGAAGCAGGCGTATCACAAATCGCTCCCGTTTATGCACAAGAAGCGGACAATGGACAAAGAGAATTGGATGTGATTCAAGCCGAAAATCAAGTTGCAATTGCAAAAGCTGAATTATTATCCGCAATGGGATTGGCACCGGACATGAAAGCCGGATTTTCAGCAACCGATATTCCGAGCGAAGTAAAACCTGAAATCATTTCACAATTCAAAATGCAATTCAGCACATTGGATGAAGTTGTGAATTCCGCACTCAAAAATCGCTATGATCTATCATCCGCCCAACATCGAATCATCGCCGCGAAATCAACTGTCCAAGCATCGAGAAGTGCGTATTATCCGAGCATCGGAGCAAGCGGAGGTTGGAGCTGGTTCAATTCTGAATTAAAAGATTTTGATGTTTTTTCGAGAACATTCGTAGGTTTTTCAATCGATGTACCCATCTTTGATGCATTTCGCATTCAACAACAAGTAGAAAACTCGAATGTGCAATTGCAACAAACAGAGCTTGAATACAAACGCATAGAGCAAACAGTAAGAACCCAATTGCAAACAGGACTTCTCAATTTGAATGCGGCAGAGAAACAAATCGACATCACTGATAGATCACTCAAATCCGCTGAACAAAATTATCTCAGTGCAAAAGAGCGATTCGAAGTTGGAACTTCCGGGATCATTGAATATCAAACTGCAAATACACAATTCGTAACGGCAAAGATTAATCGCATCAATGCTGTGTACAATTATATAGATGCTCAATATCAAATCAAATTTGCAATGGGCAATCTTTAATCATACTTACTCGAAAACATTATGGCCAAGAAATCACACAAAGCACGAAATCTCACATTGATCGGACTCGGCATCTTTGTCATCATTCTCGGATATTTCATGTTCCGACCAAAAGATGAAACGATTCCCGTGACAACTGATAAAGTGTCGAAACGCACGATCACGCAGAGAGTGAGCGCAATTGGAAAAATTCGCCCGGAAACCGAAGTGAAAATTTCATCAGAAGCTTCCGGTGAAATCATCACGCTTGGATTTCGTGATGGCGATTCCGTGACTAAAGGACAATTGCTGGTGCGCATTCAACCAGATATCGTTACTTCACAACTCGAACAATTCACAGCTTCAGCAGATGCTTCAAAAATAGCGATTGATGCTGCAAGAGCTGAAATGGATAGAGCAAATGCGGATTTTAAACGCATCAGTGATTTATATGCAAAACAATATGCATCAAAAGAAGAATTGGATCGAGCAAAAGCATTGATGGATCAAGCAGTTTCAAGATTTAAGTCTTCCGGCTCTGAATATTCCAGATCATTTTCAGCATTGAAACAAATGCGTTCACAAGCTTCACGAACAACGATTTATGCGCCAATGAGCGGTACAGTTACGAATCTCTCCGTCGAAGCAGGTGAAAAAGTAGTGGGAACTGCCCAAATGCAAGGCACGGAAATGATGCGAATCGCAGATCTCAATGTGATGAATGCTTGGGTGGATGTGGATGAAAATGATATCGTATTCGTAAAGATTGGTGATACTGCAAGGATTCGGGTGGATGCAATGCCTGATGTAGAATTGCTTGGTTATGTCTATGAAATCGGACATTCCGCAAAAACAGCAGCAGCAGGAACGCAAGAAGAAGTAACGAATTTTCAAGTAAAGATTCGCATCATCGATAAGAATAAACAATTGCGTCCGGGCATGAGTTGTTCCGTTGAGATCGACACCGATACACATTATGATGTACTCTCGGTTCCACTTCAAGCGGTCACTGTTCGCATGAATGCAGATAAAGAAGAAGAAGAATCCGGAAGTATCACCGAAGACAAATCTGCAAAGAAGACAATGACTAAGCGCCCGCCTTCAGTTGTTTTCATCAAAGATGGCACTACGGCAAAGATGGTGAGAGTTGAAACAGGACTCAGCGATCGTGGCTTCATTGAAATCAGTAAGGGATTGTCTGCCGGACAAGAAATCATTAGCGGGAGTTTTCAGGCCGTCAATAAATTACTCATGAATGGAAGTGTGATACGCATTGATAATGGGACATCACCAGCAAATGGTGGCAAATAATGAGCAATCCATTGATTCATATTGAGCATATTGCCCGCACATATGAAATGGGTGGTGAAACCGTGCATGCACTACGAGATGTATCGCTTGATATTCATCCCAATGAATATGTTGCACTTATGGGTCCATCTGGCTCTGGAAAATCCACACTCATGAATATCCTCGGATGCTTGGACACTCCAAGTTCGGGAGTGTATACTTTCAAAGGTTTGGATGTGAATGAAATGACAGATGATGATTTGGCGGAAATCCGTAATAAAGAAATCGGTTTTGTTTTTCAGACATTCAATCTTTTGCCTCGAGCAACTGCTCTCAAAAACATAGAACTTCCACTGATTTATTCCGGCGTGTCTTCCGAAGATCGCAAAGAGCGTGCAATCAAAGCATTGGAAGATGTAGGACTTGGTGACAGGATGTTGCATCGTCCGAATGAACTATCAGGTGGACAAAGACAAAGAGTGGCGGTTGCAAGAGCACTCGTGACAAAACCTTCCATCATATTGGCTGATGAACCAACCGGAAATCTTGACACGAAAACCGGTATTGAAATCATGAAATTATTTCAAGATCTTTGGTCGAAAGGCAATACGGTCATTCTCGTCACGCATGAGGAAGACATCGCCCGTCATGCTCGAAGAATTATTCGCATTCGAGATGGCAAAGTGGAATCAGATACCATCAATCCGAATCCAGTCACTTCATTTGAAATTCCATGATACGCATCAGTGAAATACAGGAGTCATTCCGCATTGCATTCGAAGGTTTGCAGGCCAATAAATTGCGTTCAT
>JBEEPK010000024.1:0-33723 GCA_041191145.1 Bacteroidota bacterium | reverse complement strand
GGATCATGTTTCTGAGCATTCATCACCGGATTATACACGCGAATGGTATTCACTCCTGTTGAACCCGCCTGCATTTGAAATTGGGTATAATGTATGCCAGGTTCATAATCCAAAAATTGTTTCGCGAGATGATAGACGCCATGCCGCCAATCTTGAAAGAGATGATGTGTCAGAAATGACACAAGCATCGCTCTCATGCGGAAGTTTATCCAACCTGTTTCTTTTACACATCGCATACCTGCATCAATGAGGGGATATCCAGTTTTTCCTTCTTCCCATGCTTGAATCAGTCTCTCATCCTTCTCAGGCCAAATATCTTCAAAAGCGCGATTGATGCAGCGATGTTCATAGGTGCAATCTGTTTCAAATTTCTGAATAAAATGACAATGCCATTTGAGCCTTGATTGCACATTCGCATGATTGCGTACATATTTCACTGTGCCTGCATGCTCATTTAAAGCTTGATACACTTGTCTAATCGAAAGATTTCCCCAAGCCAGATAAGGAGATAATCTACTGCATGAGATTCTGCTTTTCAGTGGCTTGGAAATATCACGCGAATACTGCTGAATGCGTTCACTCAAAAAACTCTTTAAATATACACGAGCATACTGTTCACCGGCAGGTTGATATTGTTTGGGATACTGCATTAATTCCAATTGCAATGATTCAGGAATCTGAAAAATGTGATTCCAATGGATACTTTTCCCGGTAGTATATGTATTTTCAATGATGGGAGAATGAGCCATTCCATACCATTCTTTGTCCCAATTCTTTCTATCCTTTATTGCGCGTTTGATACCATCACGCTGAAATTCAAACCATTTCACATCATGCATATTGAACAAATTGATCAATGAGCGATCAATATCATATGTCAATTGAATCCCTGTTTCTTGATAACTAAATATATGCTTCACATCATATTCATGAAGCAATTGCTCAAATATCTCCCGAGTGTTCCCATAGCATACCGCAATATCTCCATCAAAATCCTTCATGGCTTTATTCATCGCCAAAAGACTATGATATTGAAATTGGAGATGTCGGAGTGAAGTGTCTGGATATGCAATCACATCTGTGTCGAGTACATACAGCATAAGATATGGCAATCCATCTTGTTCAGCCACATATAAAGGAGCATGATCACTGAGCCTAAGATCGCGTTTCAACCAGACGATATTGATGGACTGTTTGGGCATGTTTGGGCAAACAGCTTTCTGGTACTTGGAAATTCCATGAACACATTATTCTTTCTAAGAATTGCGGTAATTTTGCATTGCACTATTGAGTTAAGCACATGGATCAATCCATCTCAGAATTCTTCTCCATTGGTTGTGGGCGTTGTTCACTCGTTGGAACTCCGCGATGTAAAGTCATGACATGGAATGAAGAATTACATGTCCTACGCGATATCATTCTCACAACGGGAATAACCGAAGAGCGTAAATGGGGAGTGCCTTGTTATACAGACAATGGAAAGAATATCATTCTTTTATCCGCACTCAAAGATGCTGCCACACTAAGTTTCTTAAAAGGAAGCTTGATTGAGGATGTCCACGGCATGCTGATTGCACCCGGGAAAAACTCGCAATCAGCACGATATATGAAATTCACTTCTATTGAAGAGATCAATACAACAAAGCCAATCATTGTGAAATATATAAAACAGGCTTTGGAGATAGAACGAAATGGAAAGAAAGTGGAATTTAAGAAAGAGGATGATCCCATCCCTGATGAGTTAACAGAAGTATTCGAGGAGAATCCTCTATTGAAAAAAGCATTTTATGCATTAACTCCCGGAAGGCGCAGAGGATATCTCTTGCATTTCAATCAAGCAAAACAATCTGCAACGAAAATCTCGCGAATCAATGCAAATATGAAAAAGATTATGTCCGGTAAGGGGTTCAATGAATGAAGACATCGCTCATCATATCCACCTATAATAGAGAAGATGCGCTTGAGCTGGTGCTAAAGAGTGTGATTGCGCTCAATGAATATCCCGATGAAGTAATCATAGCCGATGACGGTTCAGGACTGAGCACAAAGAAACTTATCACCAATTATCAACAATCATTTCCAGTTTCCCTATTGCACTGTCATCAAGAGGATGAAGGATTTCGTCTTGCACGCATTCGTAATAAAGCAACAGCGATGTCTTCAGGAGAATGTATCATTTTCATAGATGGTGACATGATTCTCCATCCATCGTTTATAGCAGATCACAAAAGAAATGCAATGATTGGAAGATATATTCAAGGTTCTCGAGTTTTGCTTGATGAGGAGACCACAATTCTAGCCATGAACAATGGTATATATTCTTTTACACCATTTTCATCAGGGATAAAGAATAGATTCAATGCCATGCATCTTCCCTTGCTTTCCACTGCAGTATCAACATACATGAGTAAAAAACAAACATATCACGGAGTGCGTGGTTGTAATATGTCATTCATGAAAAGCGATCTCATCAAAGTCAATGGATTCAATGAAGCATTCATCGGTTGGGGAAGAGAGGACAGCGAATGTATCATACGCATGCTCAATACCGGGATTGAACGATTCAATCTCAGACTCGGAGGAATTGCTTATCATTTATGGCATAAGGAGCATGTAAATCCAGAGTTATTACAGAAGAACAATCAAGAATTGGAATGTGCATTGCTTGAGCAAAGAATGTTTTGTCCGGAAGGTTTAGATCATCATTTACATCATTGATATGTCATTCAATCGCATAATATCAGTCTGCATGAGAATGCTTAAGAAACATCCAACAATTCATCATCAAGAATGGAGATTGTTTCAGAATTATGATAATCTCAATCACAGTACATTTCAAAAACACCATGTTTCCGAAAGACTGTTCTGTTTTTGGACCGGCGACAATGATATGAGTGATGATAGATCTCATTCTTTGGACAAGTTGCGTGATACTGTCGGGGTAGATGTCCATCTCATCACAAGAAATAATCTTGATACATTCATTACCAATGATGCTTCTCTCCATCCCGCATATGAGTATCTATCCTATGTTCATAGAGCAGATTATTTGCGTTGTTATTTTATGCATCATTATGGTGGAGGATATTCTGACATAAAAGGTGCCAAGCATTCATGGGTCGATTCATTCAAGCGATTTAATGAAGCACCACATGCTTGGATATCGGGATATTCTGAAATCGGTAAACATGCAATTGCACCTGTACAAGGTATTTGTGGTCAAGATCTTGCCAATAATTGGTTTTTCCTGCTTGGTAATTGCGCATATATATGCGCTCCAAAGAGTCTATTCACACAATTGTGGATTCAAGAATTACATAATAGACTTGATATATTATTACCCGATTTGCAAAAACATCCCGGGAATGCCCGCGGTGACAATGCAGGATATCCCATAGAATGGACATATATTCTTGGCGATATTTTTCACCCTTTATGTTTATTGTTTCATAAAAATGTGATGTTTGACAGAAAGCTCAAACCCATACTTGGAGGTTATGAATGAATACTCCACTTGTATCCATCATCATTCCATGTTATAATGCCGCTCAATTCCTCGAGGAAACATTGCAGTCAGTTTTAGACATGAATTATACTGCATGGGAATGCATCATTGTGAATGATGGCTCCACAGATAATTCTCAATCTGTTATTGCAACATATGTGCAACAAGATTCTCGATTTCGATGCATTGAACAAAGCAATGCCGGTCCGTCCAAAGCTCGAAATACAGGCATTCAGTCCTCGAATGGGACATATATTCTTCCATTGGATTCAGATGATCTGATTTCAAAGAAATATGTTTCAGAAGCTGTCACCATTCTTGAGAATTCTCCATCAATCAAACTTGTCTATTCAAATGCTGAATACTTTGGTAAAAAACATGGTAAATGGGAGTTACCTGCATACTCTTTTAATGATTTATTATTTGAGAATATGATTTTTTGTACAGCAATGTATCGAAGAATTGACTACAATATGACTCGCGGGTATGATACGAAATTACATGGAAGAGAAGATTGGGATTTTTGGTTGGAACTCTTAAAGACCGGCGGTGATGTCCACAAAATAGATGATGTACATTTCTTTTATCGCACTCATGAGGAATCAAGAGACAGAAGAGCAAATCGAGATTTAGCAGCAATTAGAAAGCAAATATATCTCAATCACAAAGAGTTATATGAACATTGCTTTGATAATCCAATTCAATTGTTTCATGAACATGCATTCTTCAAAAAGAAGTATAATATTCTTCGCAAGATCACATTACGAAAGCCAATCACATGATTTCACTCATCATAGCAGTGTATAAAAATGTCCCTGCATTGAAACTCATTCTACAAAGTGTTCAAGCACAAACATTTCGAGATGTAGAAGTAATCATTGCTGAAGATGGTGAAGATCTTCTCATGAAATCATTCATTGAATCTGCATCGCAATGCTATGATTTTCCAATCATTCATGTGTCTCATCAAGATACAGGATTTAGAAAAATCGTCATTGGAAATAAAGCCATTCAGCAATCTCGTGGTGAATATCTCATCTTCATTGATGGTGATTGTTTTCTTCATCCGAGATTTCTTGAATCATATCATCGTGCAATGCAACCCGGCAATTTTTACTTTGGACGAAGGGTGATGTTGGGTAAACATATGACAGAGAGACTATATAACCGTTCATCATTAACTATTCCATCAATTATATCACTCATGATGTCTGATTCCACTCAAATAAGAGAATCAGTCTATCTACCATTTCTACCTATAAAAGAGAAGCTTAACAGAGAGATCTGGGGATGTAATTGGGGCATTTACAAACAACACATGCTAGACATCAATGGATTTGATGAAGACTATTATTTGCCCTGTTTTGGTGAGGATTTGGACATAGATTGGAGACTTTCTGCATTGGGATTGAAACGGTTTTCACTAAAGAACAAAGCAATTCAATATCACTTACATCATACTCAGATATGGGATGCCGACATAGAAGCACAAGGAAGAATACTCTATGATACAAAGCGCTTAAATGGCATGATACGCTGTACAAATGGAATTGAAAAACTTTCAGGAAATGAATGATATGTCAACACAAAAAACAAAAGCCACCGAATTGGATGTACAGCAATTCATTGAAACTACATTGTCAGATGCAACCAAACAACAAGATGCTTTCGCGCTTCTTGAACTCATGAAGAGCATTTCTGGTCATGAACCCAAGATGTGGGGTCCATCAATCATTGGTTTTGGATCTTACTCTTATACATATCCAAGTGGTCATTCCGGCGTAGCACCGCTCATAGGATTCTCTCCAAGAAAAGCAGCGATTTCACTCTATGTATTCACAGGATTGGATGAGCATGCACATATGCTCGATGATTTGGGGAAATTCACCATGGGGAAAGCATGCATCTATGTGAAGAAACTTTCGGACATCGATGTAAAAGTTCTCAAAGTATTGATGAAGCATACCATTACCTATTTGCAGAAAACCTATGGATCTGCAATAGCATGAAGATTCTAAAAGTCCTTTCTATTGCATTATTCCTTCTTTGTATTCCACTCATCGGAATGATTGCATTTCCACATGAAGTGCAATGGACAATATTTGATTTTGTAGTGGCATTTATTCTATTTTCAACAACTGGTTTATTGATCTCATTTATCCCCAAAAGATTTCAGAAGAAAAAGAACAAAGTATTGTATATTGGATTCATATTGGCAATTATGTTTTTGGTTTGGTTGGAATTAGCAGTGGGAATAGTGGACTAGTTTAATTTCATTCTTTATAGTATAAGACTCTATCTTTATTGAGAAATAAGAAATAATCATTTATCTATTCATTATGTATGGGAGTGAGGATGAAGTACTTTTTATCATTATTCATGATGGTTTTTATTGCATTGATATCATGTTCAGAGAAACCAGAGCAGCAACAATTGAAAACAGATTCAGTTCAACAGCAAGAACAGATCAAAGCAGAGCCAATCGAACCTGATTCTTTGACAAGACTTCAACAAATTAAGACCATGGTTCAGGAATGTAGTAACATATTCAAAGGCAAGAAAGCAAATTGTAATGAAGGTAAGAAAACTGTCTCTGAAGAAGTCAATGAAGGAGATCCATTCAATTTCGAGCAAACGGCTTCTAAATGTATTGATGTATCAGGATATGAACTCCATACCGCAAATTTCAATGGACATGAATGGAGTAATACAGTTACAATCTATATCAAAGATGGAGTTCCATTTTTCGGATTAAGTGAAACCTATTCTGAAGGTTATGCAACGGAGAGTAGATTCTACTTCAAAACAAAGGGTGAATTATTATCTGTGTTGGTAAGAGAAAATGATGGAATGGGTGGAGATCTTGGCAAAAACAAAGCATTAACATCTGCACAAGAAATCACTGATATTATGGCTAATTTCTCTATATGGAGAAAAGATATTGATCAAATGGTTAAGTAGTTATTGTCATTAAAGCTTATTTGCAAATCATGAATACAAAGTGACATTTACATTACATGAGAAATCGTTTTATAATCATAGTGTTCTTGTATCAGTTTATATGTTCATTCTGTGATCTATCCGCAAAAGACTCCAATTATTGGGTGGAAATGCTTGGGGTGAAGTTGTAGCAGCAGACAAGTTTGGTAATTCCTATAATGCCGGGAATTTCTCGGGGAATTGGTTTACCATGGATACTGTCATTGAAATGAACTTGAATAGATATTATATCAATAAATATGACAGATTTGGAAGAAGGCTTTGGACTTCAAAGATCATGGGTACTACAATCAATTCCATCATTACTTCAAACAAAATGTTGTGTGATGATGATGGGAATATCTATATCTGTGGGATTATGTCGATTGATGATAGCGCATATTTAGCACCCAATTGGTATCCCATTGGTGGAGGATTCATCGCAAAGTATGATTCGAATGGAAATAATATCTGGTGTAAATATGTAACGAGGCAAAGTTCTTCCCCAATAGTGTTTACCGATATGTCTATCTCCGGAAATACGATCTATGCTTGTGGTACAATGGGTTATGGAACTTCCACCATTGATGGTATATCATTTGTAAGTCCGAAGTCTCAAAGTGGTGTTCTAATGAGTGTATCATTGGATGGGCAAATACTGCAGTCTGAAATGTTGGACACATCTACAACAACAATGATCTATGGAATTGAAGCATCCAAGACATCGAATGCAGTATATATCGTTGGAGAATACCTTAATGGTGATGTGAAGAAGGATGGTCAAACATTGACATATACCGATAATGGAACGCACTCATTTATCATTGCCATGAATCAAATATTTGATGTTCAGTGGATGAGAAAGGGCATCACATATATCGGCATGAATGGTGGCGTTTGGGGAAGTGATATCAAATGCTTGCGATCGATTGAACTTGATTCATTAGATAATATTTATGCAATTGGCAATGGAAATGGCGACAGTACAGTATTTGGTTCACTACGTTTTTCACATTTCATACCAAAACAATATGCACAGGATGTTTATTTAGTTAAGTATGACAAGACCGGAAAAGAACAATGGTTGAAACATGGTGGAAGTGGTGAGAATGATAATGCATGGGATATTATCACAGATAAGGCGGGTAATTCAATCATTGCTGTGATGAGTGGATTTAATACGCTGTACAACTTCGTGTTTGACAATGATTCCATACAACGCTATCATGGTGGCCTTGTATCCTATGATGCAAATGGACATTTACGATATGTCAAGAAATTGCAAGAAGCAAGAAGCTTGAGGAGACTCACATGGGGAATTGGTTCCACTTTTTATGGAACCGGCACAGGAGTAATCTATAAAATGCCATATGATACTTTGGAAATAGCACAATGTGAAGATACCATACATGCTAGTTTGGCAAATTATAAATTGGTGATGGTCCAATTTAATGATGAGAGATCCACAATACTTGGATTACATGAAACAGATCAATCATCAGGTATTTTCTCAAATCAGGATGGAATAATATTCATTCCATCTGTACAAATCCCTCAATTGGATTCAATCACATTGACAGACATAACAGGGAAGCAAATCTCTTTGCTTGAGTCAGACATATATCAAACGCAAAATGGATTCTTTTTGAATACCAATTCCCTGCATTCAGGAGTATATTTCCTAAAGGTGATTCAGAATACTTCCTGTCCATTCATCAAGATGATACTGATTCAATAAGCCCTATCGCGTGTATCTGATAGGTCAGCACCATATTCTTTGGCAGAATAGTGTACACCAAGACTACATACGAATGCAATGATTCCTAGCACAATGGATGCTTCATCATTGAAGATGGATCCAAGAGCATAACCACCGACGCCCCAAGCAAGTGAAAGTCCCCATATGATGATTGTGCCAAGAACGGGCACATGAATACCCACCAGTAAAAATATCAAGGCTCCCAAAAACACAAACCAGCTTTGCAAAAACACTCCTGCAATAATGGAAAGAAATAACACTTCTTTATAGAAGGCATTAGCTTGTTCCTCATTATATCGTGCTTGCGTAATTCCTCTGCGTACATCTCCTGTTGACATATCATAACCCCAATTCTATAAGTAAACAACCCTTTATTGATAACAATTGCAATACTCATGCCAAATCAATGAGAGATGCATGTAAGACCAGATACAAGGGATGTTATACAGTAGTTATTCAACATGGTATATCGATTTCAAGCCATATATTGAATCATTATCTCATTTCATCATCCACAGGATTTCAACATTTCATGGAGTTCACAGTGTCAGATATTCATCACATCCGAAAAGACAATTTGCGTAGATAATGAGTAGTGATTTATGTGATTCATTTTGCTATGTTGGATAAATATACTTTTACACTATCATAGGGAAATGCAATGTACGGCTTATTACTTACCGCATTCATGATTGCACTTCATGCAGTATCATTTCAAACTGCCATATCACAGAATTTCAATCAATTCATCCCACGAGGGTATGAATTATTAGATTCACAAAGTGGTGATATAAATCAAGATGGGTATACAGACTATGTAATCATATGTAAAAGTCCTCAAGAGAATGAAGATGATGAAGCAAAAAGACCACTCATGATTTTGCATGGGAATCCAAATGGCACATTGTCTCTTATTGCCCGAAATGACAATGTCGTTCTTTGTTTTATGTGTGGTGGACCGATGGGAGATCCCTATGGTGGTATTACCATCAAGAAGAATTTCTTTTCAGTGGAACATGCCGGCGGAAGTAGTGATCAATGGACCAGAATCATAACATTCAAGTACAATTTGGAAGATGGCAATTATTATCTAAGCAGAGATGCCGGTGAAGTATGGAATACCAATAGCAAAAAACAAAAGAAGAAACTCGAAACATATTCAAAAGAGCAATGGGGAAAGACATTGTTTAGAAATTATGTGGGAGAGTGAGATAGATTTAGATTTCTCATCAACGAAACATATCAACTTCAATAAATTGGTTTCGGTGATGAGGTGATAAAGTACTTAAATGAATCTTTAGTTATTATCAGAACTACATATTATTTCAAGGAGAAGTAAATGAATCACAGACTTATAATAGTCCTATCCTCCATTTTCTTGTGTTGTTGTATTATATCATGCGAATTGGGTGATAAAGAAAAAGAACTATCTGATATCCCAACTGAACAAGCAGAATTTCAGGAAGCCCGAAACTCGTATTATCAGTCTTATGAAGCAGCCCCAAATGAGATTAAAAAATCTGATATATTTAATGCTTCGAGAACACATACATGCTCATTCAAAGAAAAGTATGGTGATACATTTAATAATTGGACTGGTACAGTAGCCGACATAAGCACTGATCAAGGTGGAGATGAAATCCTCAAATTTTCAATAGAGTCAGATGAGCAGGGTGTTTCAGTTTCATATCAACAAATGGGTATCAAAAGAGGATCACCACTCTACAAACAAATTGCTGAATTTACCATTGGTCAAAAAGTGTATTTCACATTCAGTTTCGAAGATGAAGCATTTTCAACAAATGTGAAAGAATGTTTTGATGAAGCATCATTGACTGAACTTGGCTCACTTAGAGAACCGGAATTTAGAGTAACTTTTAAATCGATTCGATAACTGTATTTGTAATCTTGAGTCTGATCATGAGAATATTTTTCTATTGTATCATGTGCACATTGTTTTTTTCATTCTTTTTCACCAAAGCAAATGATTTCAAAAGTGTAAAGATTGAAAAGAATAACATTTCAAAAGTTACAGCTGTAAGACAAAACTCTTATGGTTATTCTGGTGGAATGATAGACACATACAATAGTAATAGAGGAATCATATTGGTTGAATTCAAACAACCATTGAATTCATGGTCTGTGTATATCTATGATTTAAATACAATTGATTCTCTTAATTCCAATGCCATATTTGAAGAGTATGAAAGATTTAAGACTGTTCTTAATGATGAATCTCAGCAGGAAGTTTACATAGTACATGGAGATACCCTATATGATTCTGAATTAGCCGATAGAGTTTATTCAAGAAGAATAACCACAATAGACACGCTTTCTTTTGTAGACTATATCATAGATACTTCTATACTAAGTGGTCAAGGCACCTTACCTCAACTTATTACTCATAATTATAGCGGTGAGGCTGGTGATCATATAGTCCATTACATGAGACTAAATGACAAAATCAAAAGTTGGGAAGATTGTTGTTTATATGAATATGCATTGATTGATGATTGTACAATGCAGTATAGTAATGGATTCATCAAAATCAATCTTCCTACTGCAAATGAACAAGGGTATGTTGATACCATAAGAATCAGGAATATTCTAGTCAATGGTTTACAAAACAATAAGAACAGCAATGTACCTTATGACTGTGTTGAAGGTTTTCTCATTGTTCAAGACAATACCTCTACAACATATTTTGTCTCGGGAAATTCAATATTTCCAATCATTCAAGATCCTGCTCGAAGTTTCTCTTTGAATAATATTGTCAATCTTGGTCATTCATGTATTGTAGAATCCATGATAAATGGCAATAAATCATTTACTTTATACAATAGTGCAGTACCAAAAGGACAATTATTACCATTTACAGATTCTACAATCATTCATGATAATAGATATTTGGAATGTGCTGGTCCCGGATGTATTTCACAAAGAGTTGATTTTATTTATGTGAAATCACAAAATAAACAGATGCTTCTTTTGACGAATGATGGTACAATACTTGATATTCCAAATCAATGGAAATTAATTAAATCTATTGGGGATAAACCGGCATTACCTGAGATAAAAGACAAAAAAACAAGAGATTTCTATACTCTTTTTTCTTCATCATTTTCAAACAAGCTAATCTTCATAGCCCCTAAAAACAAAATCATGATTTATGGAGATGGTCAATTCTATGAGTTGACTAAAAAGAAGGTCAAAGAGATGGGTGGTTGATCCATTAATCATGTTTTAGTTTAATAATCTGAGTATTTGAACTTAAGTAGATGTTTTTCTTCTTTTGTGAAAGATGTGATCTCGCCCCTATAGGATGGATTGGGTTCATACCATTTGTAGGACCCCCCTTTTTTAGTACCAATCTAAAATAGAGAATCGAAGTTAAAAAGTTGTTTTGAGGTATTCATATTCCACGAGTGGAACTAAACCAAGTGCTTCATGAGGCCGCTTATGAATGTAATCGTATCGCCATTCTTCAGCCATGTGTCGTACTTCATCCAGTGAATAGAATAAATAGGCATTCAACAGTTCTCTGCGCATCGATCCATTCTGTCGTTCAATAAATCCATTTTGTGTGGGTTTGCCCGGCTGTATAAAGCGTAATTCAATCTTTCTCTCCTCACACCATGTCTTCATCACTTCGCTTGTACATTCAGGACCATTTTCAACTCGTATGATACTGGGTTTGCCACGATATGCAATCAAGCGATCAAGCACACGGACTACTCTCAATGAGGGAAGTGAGGTGTCGATTTCTATGGTAAGTGACTCCCGATTATAATCATCAATCACATTGAGGATTCTGAATCTTCGACCACTCACCAAACTGTCAGTCATAAAATCCATGCTCCAGGTCTGATTGATGTCCTGTGGCAAAACAAGTGCCTCTTTTACTCTTGCTGGTATTCTTCGCTTCGTCCTGCGTCTGATATTCAGTCGTAGCATTGTATAAATGCGATAGAGCCGCTTATGATTGCATGTACTGCCTTGCCTGCGTAATCGCTCATAACACTTCAAGAAGCCAATGGTTGGGTATTGTTCAACAAGTGTAAGTAGCGAGTCAATCAATGCCTGATCATCTTTTGGCTTATGATTGTAGGCATATGCAGAACGAGACATACCCACAAGTGTACAGGCCCGACGTATACTGAGGTTCTCTTGCGTCAAGAGCCTTACCGCTTCTCTCTTATCGTCAGAGCGCCATACTTTTTTTGAAGAACATTCTTCACGGCATCTATCTCAAGGGTGAGATTGGCTACTATGTGTTTCAAACGAGCATTCTCGTCTTCCAAGTCTTTCATGCGGCGGACATCACTTACTTCCATTCCGCCATACTTGGCTTTCCAATTGTAAAAGGTGGGCTCACTTATACCATGCTCCCTGCAAATCTCTTTCACTGTTCTTCCTGATTCATGCGATTGTAGAATCGTGACTATTTGCGGCTTCGAAAAACGTGTGTTTTTTCATACCGTTTTTTACCGAAAGCTAGAGAATAATCTCTATGTAACAGTAGTCTTTTTTCGGGGAGTTCTACAATTTCAAGCGATTGAAGTATTATCTCATTTATAATTTATTGTCCTGAAATATGTACTATAATATCTATGTTTCGGTTGTCTTCTTTTCAATCAATCACACTTTTTCAATATAACTACTAGATGATCTTTCTTCATAAAATAAAAATACAAAGGTTAGTATAAATATTGAAAGTAATCCAAACATCTCTATTGGTATTATAGCTACATTATTGCCCCAAAGTATCATTAATATGAATATACAAGCCAGTATGTTAATAATGAATAAATTTTTGTTGTTGAATGGTATAATCATAGTTCCTAAAACTAGTTTGTTATTGTGGAATTTACTTAACAAAAGTACAATAGATGGAATAATGAAGACAAAGTGATGTTGCTCTGCATTTGTTCCTGTCAAAAGTATAATAAGCATGAAAAGTGTATATGTTCCTTTGATATTATTTTTAACTACAGCAACAATAAATGGGAATATACACAGAAGTAACCCACACAATAGTTTTAAAGAAAAAGATGGAGAACTATGGTTACCTATCATTGTATTAATCCCACCGGCTAGTGTAATATTATACTTAGTGGTTCCAGCAAACTTTAATTGATTCAAAATGAAATTATCAAAATAGTATTCATACCATGTGATTACTTGAAATCCATGTAATATATAAGGAATAGCAATTGTTAATGTAAACACAAATAACATTAGAACAAGTGAGTAGTTAATAGTTTTATACAAACTTTTAAACTTTGTTTGAATAGATAACGCAACCCACATGCTAAGTACAATAGGTGATAATTTTAACGCAATAGCAAGAGAGAGAAAAAGCAGTGAAAGAATATATTTTTGTATTAAAAGATATCTTGCTGATAATACAGTTAAAAATAGAATAATCAGATTTATATTAGAATGTATAAGGTCATCTTGAATGATTGATATGAACAGAATCGTTATTACAACTCCTATATTTAACTGTCTTTTTTGTGGAGTATTAAACAACTCAAAAAGTATAGTAATTGAATAGTAGTATGCAGTTATCGACAACAAATACCATATTATATGAATTAGATACGGATGTAAAAAGGTAATCGGTACTAATAAATATGATAATGTTAGAGGATAAATATAGTTTCCGT
The DNA here is from genome assembly GCA_041191145.1 of Bacteroidota bacterium. GTDB lineage: Bacteria > Bacteroidota > Ignavibacteria > Kapaibacteriales > UBA961 > UBA961. The sequence goes on along the minus strand of JBEEPK010000024.1, from coordinate 19,811 downwards.
GTACTATTTTTAGATATGGATTATCACCGGTTAGTATTTGTTTTGATGCTGCAGTGTAAATAGCTAAATCAGACCAGTTTTTTTCAAATGCTATTTTGTAAGCCTGATACCCGAATAGGATAAATATCAGTACTAATAACAGAGTTATAAGTAAAAATATCTTGTTTTGTTTGTTCAGTCCGTTTAATGATAACATCATAATTAATCCATATTATCTGGATGTATATAATTATATGAGTACAGAAGTTCATTATCATAATCTTGACTACATGTTCTCTACTCATTTTGACTGTTTTCAAAAAAAAGCCCACCGAAGTGGGCTTGGGATTCAACTAACTATTGTTCAATTAACATCATTGAACAGACATGTATTTTTCCACTGCATATTGACCATCTCTTGTTCGAATATACACATGGTACAATCCGCTAGGCAAGTCATACACACTAAATCCATTTTGTATATCAAATGATTCAGAATATAATTTTCCATCATTGGAATATACTGATATTGATTCGATAGCTTTATTTGCTTTAGAATTCACTGTGAAACCATTTCCAAGTTTCTCGATAGTATATGCAAGATTGTCATCTTCATGTATATCAGTCAACACACTTCTTGCAATATTGGCGCTATATCTATATGTACCTATTGTATTGATTTTACTTGGCAGTACTTTGATATATACTGTGGTTGGTTTATCACCTGTTATTTTCAAACCATTATATGCGTTTTCATAATAACTGGTCCACTGTGTGCCATTAGTACTTATCGCAAACTTTGCATCAACAGTATAACTTTTACCATCATTGGATGCCACCAAATCACTCATGAAATGATCAATCGTATATGAATATCCAGATGGCAAATCAATCTTATAATAATCAGCATCAGTTGGAGTGTGAATAGAAGCACTTTGCGTGGTTACAATTGCATTATTGTTCATGAATGATGTAAAAAGAATTGAGCTATTGGATTGCATATCATTTGTTTCATAATTGTCTTTGTTCATTGACTTTGTGATATCCATCTCAAATGCATATGAACCCAATTCGCCAGAATTTTTCGCTTTCACTTTGATAAACAATGTTCCATTTCCATTAATGGTAATTGATTCCATACCCACCAATGCTCCATCCATCCAACTGGACCAAGTAGATCCATTTGTTGAATAAGACCATTCGCAGTCTAGTGTATAACTTGCATTATTCAGATAGTTTTTATCTCTTGCGAAAGGAGCTATTTGATATATGAATCCTGTTGGACATGTTATTTTGTAATAATCTATGTCCGATGTGCTATGAATAGATGCACCTGACAATTTGATGTTCTTTGTTATTCCAACAAAGGAGCCATCAATGGTATGAGCTGAGACAATTGAATTATTGTCTTCATACACATCTTTTGGGACTGATTTTGATATTTGTATTTCAAAATCATATGTACCGGTTTTACCTTGAAAATATGGATATACTGCGAAGTAAATTGTTTGCCCACCCTCTGCAATGATTGCTCCATCCGTATTCTCTCCATCATAGGAATCTGAAGATAGATTGCCGATAGAATAATCCCACATTGCATCAAGCGTATATGTTTTCCCATTTGTGCTGGCAAATCCATCCTGTACTCTCGCATCAATAAAATATGATGATCCTGCAGGTAAGTCTACTTTATAATAATCAATGTCTGTAGTATTATGAATGGAAGTATATGCTGTTGTATATGCATAATCCTGTTGTGAACCATATGGTATTCTGGTAGCCGAAGACTTAGTATTGTTGTTTTCAAATTGATCACCGGCCAATTCTGGTTTTGATATAACAATCTTTATTGGATTAGCATACTGTCCCGAACTTTTTACTTGTTCCCACATTCCACCAACAGATTTAGACCAAGCAACCAATTGATATGTTCCGGGACTTACTCCAAATGCATTGTTTGAAGTAAATGTTAATCCATTTGTGTAATGATAACCGGATGGGAGTGACATATCAGTATACTCTCCAATCGTTTTTAACCAGTACCCTTCTTCAGAATGAAGGTCAAGAGAGAAATCTCCTTGAAAATCTCCACCCACATTTGTGACATCAAAATTTATACTTACTGGTAAATTTTCTACAATTATTTGAGGATTGGCTTTAATTGATGAATTCATGACAATATCATTATCAGTCGTTACTACCACTTCGACAAAATTTGAATAATTACCATTATTTAGTATTTGCCAATTTCCACCGGTAGGTCGTGCCAAAATCACTGCATAGTAATTGCCCGGAAGCACAGTATCTGCAAGGGTACCGGTAAACATCCTATTTTGAGTATAGTGATAATCATATTTCAAACCATTTGTTTCAGTATAATATGATGTAACATTAACAATCTGATTATTGTCATCAACAAGTACACCAATGATATCTCCTGTAAATGGATCCGCACCTTTGTTGACAACATTAAAATTAAGCGTATATGTCCCTTCAACAAGAATTGGACTTGGATTAACCGTTAATGGAGCATAGAATTCCAATTCCATAGTCGGTAAATTATTGCTTGGATTTGGCTCAAGATTAAAAATTGCAGATTGGAATTGATTAAAATTACCTGATCCGCCTCCAGTACCACCAGTACCAGGATTTAATGAGCTAACTTTGAAATAACCATCATACATTCCACCCCAACCCCAATTGAAATGAAAGTAATTTGAAGCGTCGTATCCATCACAAACAAAAGCGTGACCGCCGCCAGATCCATGACCAGTATACATCAATGGTCTATTTTCATTCAATTCTGTTTTGAGCATTGATATCCATTCATTCTCAGTAAAGTCATTGCGCAATAATCCTATGGAAGAGGATGAATAATCAAAATATGTTTGAAAAGCATATTCTGAGCAATGTTCTTTTTGTGAGTATGCTTTTGTTACATATGCTCCACTACTATTTGGACTATAATCCATTTCAACAGATACACCTGCATGATACATTAATGTGGCAACATCATTATTTGATGAAGTCACTTGATTGGGCATATTAGACCAGTTATAATTGGTAATTGAAAAGTTCGCTGACAAATTCCCATAATTTGGATGAATATATGAGTGACTTCCTGTGCCTTTTTTCGGATGTCCCCAATATTTCATGATCTGAGCCATTGCAGTTGCAACACAGCCGGTAACAGACCTTCTTGAAAGACTATAGTCATAAGGGCAGAGTGTATTGTAATATGTCCCCTGATTCCATTTCGTTTTCAACAAAGGAGATACCGTCTCTCCTTGCAATGCAATCATTGTTGGACCATTCAATAAGTAATTCCACTCGAATTGTATTTCATCTGTTGTGGGGATATTTTTTGTTATAATAAATCGTAATTCCTGTTCATATCCTTCCAACCATTTGGCAACATTGCTTCCAATGTCTTTTGTATCAAAAATTGACTCTTTAGAGTATCCCAAAATCGGAGAAGATGCATCATCACCGGCGACAATGACAAATGAATGATTATTCAAATCATTGAATATGTAATACAATGCAATGGTAGTAGTATCGGGTAAAAATCTTGCTTGTTCCGTGTGTACCATTATAAGAGATTCACTTGTCGATTGTAGAAAATTCCTTCCTACAATCAATGCACTTTCTTTCTTGATCGGTTTGGCATGCAGCGAAACACTAATAAATATGGATATCAATAGTAGTAAAATTCTACCCATAGATAAACTCCCTGAGATGATGTTAATATGTGAATTAAATTATTTACAAAGGTTGGATAAAGTCTTACTGTCAATTGCAGAATTTAGAATGCTCACAATATTCTCTTTTTCGGTCAATGAAGGACAAGAATATATTTCCTCAAGTGGATTTCTATCTATGATGTTTTTTTCAATCTCTTTGATTGAAAGAGGTTTTCTCAATTTTCTATATGATCCATATGTAATGCGAAGAAATGCCACATTTTTGTTGATACCCCTTCGATCTAGATAATATCCATCATGTAAACGAATGGGCATGACATCTTTCGATGCCATGCCCATTATGTCCATTGGATGAGGATAGGATACTATCTCTTTTTTGTCATCTGACAGTAGCACAGGAATATTTCGACTATAATCCCGTTTAGTCTTGTAGATGATTACTGGAGGATTCTCAATTGTTAAAGGTTGTGACTTTTGTCCCAACTTTTGCGATGAATACAGCTCCTTACAAAGGAGTAAATCTATAACGAATAGACAAAAACAATGATATAGGAATACTTTTTTCATCGAATCTTAAATAAGTGGTTTGTTTATTTTTCAGAGAGTTTGTACATCACTCCAATTTGAAAGCTTAATCCACTTGAAGTTATTGAAGGAGAAATACCTGCTTGTACGTTTCCGAGTCCTGCTGATTGAACTACACCTTTTGATGACATTGGTAATGTAACTCCATTACAAAGTAGTCCATCACTCGATGTGAAACCAAGATTATATCCAATATTTCCCATCAATGACAGCTTGTCGTTAATCTTATATGTTGGTGTTATTCCAAGATTGATCTGTAAACCACTAAACTCCATTGAAAGATTATCACCTTCATTAAATGTGCCTTCAGTAAGAATTACAGGTGGTGTATACCCCGTAATGACTGATATAGCACCTAAATCCGCACTTCCTCTTGTATATCCAACTTTTGGGGTAAAATCAAGATTCAATTTGTCTCCCTTCATAAGTGAATAATTCACTCCAATATTTGTAGCAAGTAATTCAATTCCTGATAGAGAATATTGAATTTCAAACAATGCAGTTAGATTATCATTAACTTTTTTGAGAGCACCAACCATAACCCCAATATTCATTGTAGATGGCTTCATGTTAGCCAAATCAATCCTCACCCGGCCCTCTGAACTTGAGGGATTTACTGATTTCAATCCAAACTTTTCCCAGTCAGAAATATCGAACATGGAAAAGTCTGTGGTGGAAGTACTTGCAATATTTAGCCCTCCATACACATCGAAAGGTAATTGTGCATTAACTGTACAGAGACATAAAATAAATGCGCCCGTGAAATAAGTAATAAATCTTTTCATAATTCTGATCCTACATTTAATAAAATATTATGGAATAGTATATCCTATACCCGCTCTAATTGTTGTAAAGTTTATATTACCATCACTATTGACTACATTATAATCAATATTTCCAATAGCATAGAAATTTCCATTCAAGGTATATTTCAAACCAGCACCAATACAATAACTCAGTGAAGTCCCAGATTCTTCGGCAGAAGTTAAAGAACTCGAAGCTTTTGATTTCCAGAAAGTATAACCAATTTTTCCAGTCACATAAGGCATCGCATTTCCTGTAGTTAAATAGTACCTAGATCCGAATAATAATGGAAGATACTCCTCGCTACTTGTGATTTGAAAAGAAGTACCTCCTACTAACAAAGTATTCTCAGCTGAATAATTCATAATTCCAACCTGTACGATACCATCAATATTGTCAGCTAACTTATTGGTAGCTGTAATTGAGTAATATGGTTGATTATTATAGAATGTTTCAAGATCACCACCGGGCAAACCTAATCCACCTTCAACTTCAATACTTCTTTGGGCATATACTGTGGTAAACCCAAACAGAATGATACCTAAAATCAATAATCTCTTCATTGTTATCCTTGATTAATAGTAATTGTAATAGTAAGAAGTCCACATCTCATAGTATCTTTCATTTACTCGTGCCCGACTTTCTACTTCAGTTCTTTTAGTCTTCTGTTTCTCAACAGCTTGCTCATTGTCATATTTCATTTGATCTTTGGTAAGTTCAAATTCTCTTTGTTCTCTGATTGCTTGGAGTTTTTCTTCTTTAACCGACTCCTTCTCGACAAGTTTTTCTAGTTCTGCATACATCTTATTAGCTTCTGCATATGGCTTTGAGTCTTTTGGTATTTCCGATACTGCTTCGAGTGCAGACCAATAGTCTTTTGATGCCTTTAATTTTTTTGCCGTTGCAAGTCTATTTGCTGCAAATGATTCCATAGATGCACCATAATTTTTCTTGGCCTTTTCTGCCATGTCTTTCAACTTGTCAACCGGAATCACAATATTATTTATTGCCGTTTTTTGTGCAGTTTCTTTGGATACTCCAATACCCTCAACACTAAAGTCAGTCGCCGCCAATGAGGTATTAGTATTCGTAAATGTCATGAGAAGTGTAACGGTACCAGAAGTCTTATACATTTTTCTCATTCCTGGGATTTCAATTGTTTCTAGTTCATCATATTTCACAACAGTTACCATTGGAAAATATCCATCTGTGGCAGCCATACCTGCTTTTGACATTGCTACTTTTATCTTATTCCCAAGCTGTTCTTGAACCGATTCATTTATTGCATTATTTGGAACAACAAAATATCCGGATCCAAAATCTTGTCCCTTTCCTATCATCACGCTAAAGAACAAAAGCAACAATAATATCTGATACATCTTTTTCATACTTATCCCTCTTTGTATAATTAATTTTGCTCTTCAATTCTGATAGACTTACCTGTATTTTGAAGTTTTATCTTCATACCTAGTGTTTTGTCGAACAACTTTCTAATGTCTCTTCCAAATGTTGTTGGACTATCATATTTGATATAGTCAACATAAAGTGGGCTGAATGACATTGTTTTGTCAGTTACAGACATTCTATATGATTTAGTATTCTTTTTAATCCAGTCTTCAACTACTTCATCGATATATTGACCGCTTGGGAGTTCGCTATTAACAGCGGTATTCTTAAATGCAATAGTTACCATCATTGGCTTTCCATACTTTGGAAGCTCAGCCCAATAAGAACGGATTTGCTCCATAATTCTGTCCATGGCATTATTTACAGCAGCGATGCACAATGCTCCGATATCATTAGTTGGATTTGAATCAGATGTACCATTTCCGGAACCAAGCACTTTAGCTGTAGCAGCTTCCTTCACATTAAAGTTTATATTGGCTTTTCTACCTCTACCTTCTTGTACAATTTGTACATCAAATTCCAAATACACATCAGCATCTGCAGATGAAGCAAGGAATGCATTAGCATCTGAATTTAACCCAGACATCAAAGCGCGATTAAAATCTGCATTTCCGATTAACTGTTCGAGATCGGCTAGTTCCAATTTTCTCTCAACAAGCACAGTTTTTATTGCCGCTACTGTTGTATTTATCAGCTTGTCCTCTTTCATTAAAGTCAAGGCATCTTTACCTTCAAGACTTTTTGGCAATACCACAATCTTAGGTTGTGATAAAATAGGTTCTTGAGCTTTTAGTTCACAAAAGAAGTTAAAGCATATCACTATCATTAAAATGTATTTCATCTTTTATTCCTTTATAAATTATCCGCCAATTCTCATTGACTTAATTTTACCTTTTTCAATCAAGTAATTTCTCAGAGAGGTAGTATTTACAACTACATCTACTCCTAGTTTGATTGATCCATCTTCTAATTTCAATCGCTTGTTAGGATCAATTCTTCCTCGATTTGTACTTGTCGCATATTGCTTATACTTTTTCTCAACATAAAACTGCTTGATAAATTCATTGTTGCTTTCTACTTCGGATGTATTCATCAATGGAGCACAATTTCCTGAACCTCTATTGACCAATGCAGCATATACTGCTGCTTTCACTGCATCCTCTTCTGCTTCAGCATTATCTTCACCCAATCCCCATGCTAAATATTTATAACTATTACCTGCAATGCCTTCAACGCATTCAACTTCATATGAAGTTGGCATAGGATCTTTAGGTGCTGATGCACATGATGCAAAAAATGCAATAACAGTTGCTATAAAAAATATCTTTACCATCGATTTCATATTTTCCTCTTATTTGTTTAATTAAAAGAATGGTGGCAAACTGTAACTTACTCTCAAACCAAAATTCAAACCACCGAGATTTACATCATCAAGTCTAGCCTTTTCCCATTTATTTGGGATATTTTCTTTAGTAATTGACACTTTATCAGAACCTTCATTTTGTACAGTTATTTCCGATACTGGTAAAACATAGCGGTAACCAGTTTGTAATGCAAGATTGAGATCAGGGCTAAGTGCATATTCCAAACCTACATTAAGTCCTGCACCATAAGCCAATCCGGTTGAAACTGTCCAAGTTGTTTTATCAGAGTAAGTTCCACTGATATTGAAAGAATTAATTCCAAAGTTCAATTCACCAAATACATTGAATCTAGACAACCACAATTTTTTCAATACACTTATATCTACTTGGAGTGATGACTTAGAGGTACCATCAAAAAACGGTGTACCTGTACCATTTGGAATTCCAAATCCAGCAGTGATTCCTAAAAATAACTGCGGTACATTAGTTACCTTTGCCATATTAAAATATGCGCCTAGTTCAATGTTAATTGAGTTTGTAATATCTTCTTCAAACATGTCTCCGGCATATATCCCTGCGGGGCTAAATATATTTCCAATTTCTTTAGGAATAAATACAGTTCTATAAGCAGGTCTTACAAAAACATCCAAACCTTGATCATGTGATACAGCAACATGTCCTTGTTCGATACCACTTGCGATAATTGAATAGGCACGACTGTCTTCAATATTGTCAACATTATTGCCAATTTTATCTACTCTTATGAAACCTGTATATACTGAGTATGGCTTTTTGTCATTACCCAATCTTGTTTCATAAATTTTATAGCCCTGATCCATATACGCATCTTCTTTTTTACCAACATCAATTGTATAATCAGGATCTACAGATTGTACAACGCCTCTAATCTTGAAGTCTTCCATTGTATAAGCAACTTTAATGATTTGCCCAGGAAGACCCTTTACCGCCTTTTGATCTGCAGAAAGCTTTGCATCTTCAGGAGATTCTTCGATTGCTTTTGATGCTGCACCCAATAATTTTCCTGCTGCACTTTTATCTTCTTTGTCGTCCTTCTTTCTAACAATTCCAACATTTGAAATTACATTGGAACCAACAAAATTTATTTTTACATCTTTAAAATTTGTTGGAAATAGACTACCACCATTCTTTTGTTGATTATCAAAATCCCAAGTTACTTCGGATGCATCAATTCTGAACCAAAATACCGTTCCATTGGCTGTTGCAGTATTGTCTTTGGTTTCAACACTGTTCACAACTACTACAGGAATGAATGATCCATTAATCAGAATCATAGCATCTTTATCTGATGTGGTTGAAATTTTTCCACTAGATGCTGCCGATGTAACCACTCTTTTTTGTTGTCTTTTAAATCTATCATCAATTGAATCTTGATTACACACAATCTTTACGACTGGTTCAAGTGCTGAATTGATAATAGATTTTTTTATAGCTTCAATAGATTTTGCTCCGGTAGGATCTATAGGGTCATATCCGGCTTTTCTAAATTCACTTTCAAAATCTTTAATGGATTTTGTTGAAATGTTATTGTAGTCAAATCTTGAAGTTTGTGGTAAGGTCAATACTCCCTTCAATAACTCATCAGAATACCTTGAGGTTTGAGATAGAGTCACCGGAAGAATTGTCAAACTCTTCCGCTCAAATTTACCACTCATCAATTGTTTTACTTCCCCTTTTGCTTCTTCAGCCATGGATGTCATGGTAGAAGCAAAAAAAATAGTAAATGAGAGAAAAATTGCCCTTTTTACAAATAGGAAACATTTTTCCATAATTCCTCCAAAACAGCATAAAGCATTGTATTTAAAATATTACATCATCCTTCAATGAGATAATGCAATTCACATGTGTGCACTTCTCTATACCTAAACAAGGTTTTCCTGATTTTATATTTTTCCACCTCTTGAACTTACAAGCAATATTATACTATTTCACTCACAAAACTTCTACTCATTATCTACTCATTTCCATGTTTTTCTGACATTTCTTTTAAGAAATTAAACTTATTTATATATGATTTACTATTAGTGGCAGGTAGATTATTCTGAGAATTCAACTATGTTAACCAATATATTTGTAGTCATGTTGAAATTGACTTTATTGCATATAGGGATTATTTATTCTTTCATTCTTGTGTATTTATGAATTTTACAGGCACTCTCCGATTCATCATCATACTCATTGCAAGCTACTGTATGTGTGCATCGGATATCACTGCCCAAACCGACATTTCCATACCCGACTCCACACCCAAAGCTCGCGAACTCACTCGCAGAGATTTCATTTTGCATACATATAACCCCAATACAGAAATCATTTCTCTGTATTATAAGGATGCAAGCAATAGACTGCTTCGTACTTTGGGCTCACTAAAGCAATTCGTGGAAAGCAATAAAAAGGAATTAATCTTTGCCATGAATGGTGGTATGTATCACCCTGATTTTTCTCCGGTTGGTCTCTTCATCGCTGATCATACAATGCACAAAGCAGTAAATCTCAATCGTGGGGCCGGTAATTTTTTCATTCAACCCAATGGGGTTTTTTATGTGGATGCGCAAGATAAACCGGGAATATGTCTTTCAAGAGATGTACATAAAGTGAAAAGCATCAAGCATGCCACACAGTCTGGTCCAATGCTGGTGATAAATCGAAAAATCAATCCGTATTTTTCGGATACATCGAATTATTTCAATATTCGCAATGGCGTGGGCATCACCAAATATGGAAAACTTATCTTTGCTATGTCGCGCAAACCCGTCACCCTCTATGAATTTGCACATTATTTCAAACAACAGCGCTGCGTAAATGCTCTCTACTTCGATGGATCCATATCAAAAACTTATGCGCCACGCAGTAGATGGACTCAACTCAATGGGAATTTTGGAGTAATGGTAGGCGTGCTGAAAAAATAGTTTTTCTGAATTTGTTGTGCATAAACAAGGAATCGTATACTTCCAATGCTTTTTTCTGTGAGATTTTTGTATTCTATACATCTATAAGGAATTCACTAATGAAAAAAGTAATAGTCATCACCGGAGCAAGTTCAGGAATGGGGAAAGATGCAGCTCTTGCATTGATTAATAAAGGACACACAGTCTATGCTTTGGCGCGCAGAATCAATCTCATGAATGATATACAAAAAGCCGGTGGACACCCAATTGAACTCGATATTACACATTCTGCTTCAATCAAGTCTACTATCGATTCCATCATCCAAAAAGAAGGGAAAATTGATATACTCTGGAACAATGCAGGATATGGTCTCTATGGTGCAGTGGAAAATGTACCCATTTCCGAGGCTAAACATCAATTTGAAGTGAATCTATTTGGTCTTGCAGAAATGACTCAAGTAGTTATCCCACATATGCGGAAAGCTAGAACCGGAACTATCATCAATACATCGTCAATGGGTGGTAGAATCTATATGCCTCTCGGTGCTTGGTATCATGCCTCAAAACATGCACTTGAAGGATGGAGCGATAGTCTCCGAGTTGATCTAAACCCATTTGGAATCAATGTTGTCGTACTTCAACCCGGTGCAATCGCAACTGAATGGGGCGGTATTATGTCATCTAATATGAACCTGCATTCGGGTACTGGCGCTTATGCAGAAAGCGCACATAAGTTTAATGCATCAATGCAGAATATGGTTGACAAAAAAATGATGTCTCCAACAAGTGTCATAACAAAGACAATTCTTCAGATCGTGGAAAGCAAAAAACCAAAAACTCGTTATGTGGTCGGAGCAATGGCGAAACCCATGATGTGGATGCGGAAATATCTTGGAGATAGAATGTTCGACAAAATCCTCATGAGTCAATTCAAATGATGAATGCTATCGTACATCTTTCAACTATTTCTGACTTATTTGCAATGCTGCAATGCGGTCAGATTCAACATCCACTAATTGGTATTATTGACTTCTCAAATGTAGGACACCACATTTCAGGTGAAACAAAGATCATCACTGATTTTTATTCAATCATGTGTAAAAAAACATGTATGCAACATATACGATATGGAAAAAAATCATTCGATTTCAATGAGGGAAGTCTGATCTGCATTTCACCAAAACAAGTAATCACGATAGAGGCCGGTCAAGATGAATCAGTGATGCAAGGATGGGGACTCTTCTTTCACCCTGATTTAATTAGAGGAACGAGTCTCGGCAATACAATCAAACACTTCTCATTCTTTTCCTATGAAATATCTGAAGCTTTGCATCTTTCAGAGAAAGAGGACGGAACTTTGCGCGATTGTTTGCAGAATATTCAACAAGAACTCACAGATAATATTGATGATTATAGTCAATCACTCATCGTGACAAATATTGAACTTTTCCTGAAATATTGCCAACGCTTCTATGGAAGACAGTTCATCACAAGAAAGCACTCGCATTCCGATATTCTTACCGCTGTTGAAAGAGAATTACGCACATATCTTGACTCGAGTGATATACATAAACATGGTCTTCCCACTGTGTCTTTACTCGCTGATAAAGTATTTCTTTCCCCAGGATATTTAAGTGATTTATTAAAAAAAGAAATTGGTATGAATGCTCAAGAATTTATACATTATCACATCATTGAAGAAGCCAAAAACATGCTGAGAAATACCAATGTCTCAATTGCTGAATTATCCTTTACCTTGGGATTTGAATATCCACAATACTTCAGCAAATTGTTCAAAAAGAAAACAGGTGTGTCTCCTATCACCTATAGATCATCGAATTAATTGCTGACAGATAATCTATATCCCAACCATGCCATTGGTATATATGCAATTGTCAAATCAAGTATGATAAACCATGTTGGTCCTCCCACTGAAAACACCATCATGATACCACCTAGTAAAAACAGCATGCCGATACTATATGCAGCTGATATGTGTTTGGACTTAGTGAATCTGATTGCAAACCATGCCCCGAATAATGTACCCAATGCATGCGCAAGAAAAGGGAAGATAAAATGCTCGAAAGACATCTTGCCCATCGCCAATTTCAATCCTGCCTCTGTTGAAATATCAATACCCTCCGGAGCAGGGAAGACAATCATACCTGTTTGTACAAGTAACATATTAAGTGTTCCTCCAAGTATCAATCCAAGAAGAACGATTCCGATATCTTTTACTAATTGCATGCTCAATGTATGATAGTGATTGGAATGCTCTGTGAATCTAAACGCAAGATATATACTCCGGAAGGGATATCTTCTATACGAATATTCGCTTTTCCTTCCTGTATCTCGTTGCTTCTAATCATTGTGCCAAACATATCGTATAGTTTCAATTGACCAATTGTTCTGTCTACGTTTTCTATCTTGATGATATTATCAGCAGGTTGAGGAAATACTCTGACTTCAGACATTTCTTTGACAGAACTCATCACCTTCATTGTTACTGTAGTTTTTTGCGTTGAAATCGTGTCGCATTCAGTCCTGATTATCAAGTGATATATTCCTTCATCACTCGTATCCATTGCTACGATATTCAGAGTGATTACTTCTTGTACTCCTGGAATTTCCTGTGTGATGGCTTGTTGATTTCGATACCACTGATAGGTATACTTCTCGGCATTGATTGTCACACTGAGCACTGTATCCATTCCGGAAAACAACTCTAGCATAGTTGGAAGATCTTTCTTTATGTCTGCTTTTGAAGTGAAAGAAATGTTTGCGGTATTTGAAGTGTCTCTACCACATGCTCCAAACGTGATGCATCGTATATTCTGTATCAATTCATTATCACTTTTTTGTATTGAAATCGTATTCTTATTCTCTCCTATAATTGGCTTTCCATCAGATTGTATCCATTGATATTGAATGTCTTTTCCAATTGCATTGCAAGTGATTGAAATCGTTTCATCATGACATGCCACATAAGAACTATCAAGATCTTGTATGATTTGAGTTTGTGGATTTATTGCCAAGCGAACCGGACCAAATACTTGTTGCAGATTTCCCTCTGAAAGTCCTTCTCCAATCACTCTTAATGTGTATGCGCCGGTATCATTTTGTGTGCAATTTGAAATATTTAAAGTGGTAGTATTTACTCCGCTTATCTTTCCTCCATTGCTGAGTTTTATTCCATTCTTCGACCACTCATATGTGAAATTAAGAAAGCTTGGATTTGTTTTGAATACAGCTTCAAGCTTGGTATTTTCTCCCGGACACAGCGTGTCATTTCCAGACATGGATTCAAGTTTTATTGATGCTGTAATTTCAACTCCTTCAGGAACACTTGCACTATCCAATACCAATTGCTGTTGCATTTGAAATGTATTTCCACCATCAGTGCTTTCAGCATATTGCGTTTTATGTCCAGTCAATTTCTGACCACCATTAGCATTAAAACCCTTCACATACATGCGCAAACGATTCCCAATCTTCGATACACTTGGATCACCCACAAATTGCTGATATGACAATCGAACACCTTGTTCTTTTTGCCATGTAGTTCCACCATCTGTCGACCGCGAACTGACGATTCCACCGGGTCCATTATAGAATAATCGAATTGATCCATCTTGCAATACCATCAATTCCGGAATGCCTGTATTCTCAACTGTTGTTTTATAGGTGAATGATAATCCATCTGCACTTGTTGCAATGACTGTGTTCACCACATTGCCAATCATATTTGTGCAACCCATGACATAACTTCCATTCGGAAGTCGTACAACCGAAGGATCAAATACATTACTATATTCAAACACTTTTCGCTTTCCGGTAAATCTCACACCATCTGTGGAGACAGCACTATAAATCGGATTCGGTCCTGGATTTTGCGGTGGTGGCGTAACAAAATATCCTTGAAAATAATAGAGTCGCAAAGATCCATCATCTTGTTTGAAAATATCAGGAATTGCCATCAAAGACGCCATCAATCAATACTTTCTCACCTCGAATCCATGTTCCATCAGACTTTTGTCTGGATACCCACATGCCATGCTCACCGGGTCTCGCTGATACATAATACATAAGATTCACTGTTTGTCCGAATGATGAACTTCCACACAATAATATTATACAAGCAGACAATAGTATAAACTATGAATGAAATAAATGATTTTCTTGAACCATGTTCAATCACACCATGATAGGAACCAGAGGCAAATGAAGAACAATCAATAGTAAATATGGATTGTGTTGACTCTCCTTCTTTCATCAATCCACCATTTTTCGAAAAGACTTTCCACTTTGCAGATGATGATTCATTCGGAATAGTGATGTTTACTACATTGTTTACAGGATTCGGAGAAAGTGAAATACCAAGTGGTTGAAGTGCATTCTCTTTGATATCTGTTTTATTCAGGAGATAATCCATGTAATTATGAATCAATACTCTGCGCATTTGTATGCCTTCATTTCCTGCTCCAGCAGCTTCCATCGGGAATCCCTGATAAATCGCTGGAACGCCTTTATCACTCTTGATTTTAACAGCAGCAATATTCATTGGATCTTGCAACTTTTCATTCTCAAAAAAGAGTACTGCTTTTGCTTTTTCATAATCCAGAATTCTGATGCAATCCACCCAAATTGAAGTGTGCTGATTGAGAGGATTATTCACTGTCATACTCATGCCTGCTGTATGTATATCTGTGGTATTTCCTTTCAGTGAAAATTCAATCGGTTTTCCTTCAGATGTATTCCATAGCATCGGAGCCCAAGGATAAACCTCGCCATCTATTCCAAAAGTATTATGCCATACATCCTTTATTTTATCGGACATAATTGTTGAAGGATAATTATCTGCCACTAACCACAAATTCATAGGAGACCACATTAAAAATGGCTTACCTGCTTTGAATTGTGCATCAATAAATGGCAGTACTTTTTTCGTATTGAACAGTAATGTTGTTCTGCTGGAATATGACTCGGGTACAATGAATGCACGCGCACTTGATAAATCAAATGCATTCACATTACTATCATTGATAGAAATGATCGATACTTTGTTTGCATAGAGAGGACTCGCCTGCAAGTCAGACCAGTTCTGCAATGTGGCTTCTTTTGGGGTTCCCTCAAAATGCATCAAAACAATATCTTGCTCGCGAGAGATTACCGTAGTTTGTGTTTTTGTGGAGAGTCCACGAATGGAATCTTTCGGTACAACTTGTGCTCTCAAAGTATAATTTGCAGCACCTATTCCACTTGCAGAGTTTGTTTGTAATGTGACATTTCTTGAGGATTTTGCAGGTATGATAATCTCGGGTGGTTCAACTGCAAAAGACCAACCATCAGACACGATACTCTCTTGATCTACAAACACTCTCACTGTAATTGGAAATTCTCTTGTATTGCTCACTCTTATTGTGTGATCATGTTTTGTACCGGCTTCTATCTGAGCAGGTGGACTTGTCACTGAAATCCCTGCGGCAACAGCCAAAGATCTTGGGGTTGGGGCTTTGCCTGCACTTGCAGCATTGAGAATTTCATAACCTGCTTCACCTTTCTGAATCCAGCCCGCAACCCAAATATGTTTGGGATTTTGAATCTTCATCGAATCAAAAGGAATAATGAAAGTATGTTGCTTCACTTCTCCATAAAAAGCACCATCTGCGATTGTTCCGCGGATTCCGGAAATTTGGCCACCATAAAATCTCAATACATTTTCATGCACATAATTGGTGATTGTCCCTTCTTCATAAAAATATGGATGACCTTCAAATCCCGCGCGATTATTCAAGTAATTTACTTGATCAAATTGTTTACCTGTTCCTGTTACACTGTCTTCCATTACCGCGCAATTGAATGCCAATGGACCAGAAAAATCTTCAAAGAATTCTGCTGAAACAGTTATGGAAACTGTTTTGGCATTTGTATCAATATTCCATGATGCTATCTGCACTTTTACAGGCGAGGTTTGTTTCATCGTATTCGTATCAATCACCTTATTCCATGATGAAGGATGCACGGCATAGCCGGTATTACCTTCAACTGTCATCTCTTTACGATTGATTACCCCGCTTGGATAGCCGGTGATATTGTGAACTTTCGCCAAATCCGTTTGAAGTGGTAAAGACATTCCATCACGATTATGCACTGCAATAGGAATGATGCGATTGCCAAATTCGGAGTGCAAATCCTTCAATGCTTGATTACCAATCACACACCAACCGCACCATGCACCGGTATGATCTTCAATCAAGAAATTCTTTGCTACATTCTGAGCAAAAATTGGGAGGGAAATGAATGTGAGGAAAATGAGTACTAGTGATTTCATGAAAATTCCGGCAGGGTGAAATAAATAACTGAGGGAATTTAGCAATAAACTGATATATGACAATCATACTATGGCAACTCATTCAAAGGCAGATTAATATCCTCCGCCATCATCATATCCATAATTGTATCTGAATTGCATTTCCTGCAGTAATTGCTGAGTTTTTTTAACTTGTTCTTTGTATTGTTGAATGGAACTATTGTATTTCATATCCATTTCATTCAAAGCCCTTTGTTTTTCACTTTCCATTCTATTGATTTTTTCCTCGGTTTCTTTCGCCAAACGATTGTTTTCAAATTCAAT
This sequence comes from Bacteroidota bacterium, assembly GCA_041191145.1. Lineage (GTDB taxonomy): Bacteria > Bacteroidota > Ignavibacteria > Kapaibacteriales > UBA961 > UBA961. The sequence continues at coordinate 2,407 of JBEEPK010000024.1, read as the reverse complement.
TCCAAAGTAAAAACCACCTCCAAAAGCTGCAAAAATTGTGGCAATTAATAACACAAATTTTAGGAACCCCAAAAGGCCATGTGCAAAACCAGTTGATGGGGCAGGATTTATATGCACATATTGTGTGCGAGGAATTACAATTGATTCAGTGGACTCAGGTTCTTCAATTCTACGACTCTCACTAGCCGATATATAAGCGCTTGTTGGTTGCTGTTGAGTTTCTGGCTCTCTGTTTGGCACATTACCCGGTCTTACCTCTCTTGTCATAGATTGTTTCTGATCTTGATTGCTTTTCTTATATAGAATCATGATAATAAATATCATGGCTACGATGAAGAGAATGATTTTGATTTCCATGATTGTAGTATATTAATTGAGTGATTAAAATGTATTCTATGACTTCAGATGTACGGTATTTTTACAGTAGTATTAACCAGACAGATATATGATATTGGGAGAGAACCATGAAAAGGTCAGGGCGTTTACAAGTTGTTCAAGGAATATTCATTCTTTTCATTGCACTCATTTCTTGCAAAGAAATTTCAAAGAAACCGGAACAACATACCCAACGGGTTAATGAACCACAGAGAAATCCGGAATTATTTCCCTACACCAATACTACTGTTCGTACATTTGAAGGTGCTTGGTTCAGCATTCGCTATCCTAGCGATTTTACAGTCAGAAGTTCTATGCGGTCTTTGTCTTCTGCCGATGGTTATGACAGTGCATTTTTTCTTTCACCAGATAGCCTAGTCGAATTTTATATATTCTCACCCCAATGGAATGCGCATCCTAGCGACATAGAAATACGTCCACAATCAGAGTATCTGATTGATAGTGATATCAGACAATTTAATGATAGAACCGAAACACTTTACACTATTGCAGCCAAAAATGGTTCATACAAAAGATCTTATAGGGAAGTAAAGCAGTATGAATCCAGTCTTAATTGGGTGCTTGGAATTAAATACTCATCTGAAAGAGCTTATCAGAAATATCAACAAGCATATGTACGTTTCAAGAAATCATTGGAGCAATATGCTGATGGGTATCCTGGGTGAAGGAAAATATTTCATACCATCTTTATAATGATTGCCAATCAAGCTGATCATCGGGTACTTGAACATCTTCGGGAACATAACAATGTTTAATAGAACCTTTAATTACGCTTGTAAAATCTTTGGTTCTACATTTCACAAACAAATCAGAACAACATGCAGCAGAATTAAAATCTTTATGTAGATATACTTTTATCTCAAAAGGTTGTTTTTTGTTTAGTACAGTAATACCATCTCTTCCTTCCGCATATACATCTGGACCATAAATCGTTTTCATTTTTTCAATCAATTCATTGATTATTTGATATTCATCGACATCTACCACACCATTTTCGGCTAACTGTACAATGTCATAATTTACACTAGCTCCTAGACCGGTGAGGCAAGTAAAGATACTCACATAACCTTTTCCATGGCTTGTGAAATTATAATCAAAATCTTGATATCCAAATAATGAAAACAAATAATAACTCAGTTTATTTCTTCTGATAGGTCCAACAAAAAATTCACTTTCTATCTTCTTTAATAAATCATTTGTTTCATCATATATTTCAATATTTGTTGGCGATAAGTCAATCAACGCTACTTGTACCAATCCATATGCCTGTTGTTTTGTAAATTTTGATCCATTTTTGGCTAAAGTATTTTCATATTCTGTAATTGTCAATACATGCCTAAGGAAATTTAGTTTGTAACTGAAATCACCTTCTTTGTAACAAGTATAATATTCTTTAAGTTTTTCACTTTCATACACGCTCGTGTAATCATCACAATGAACTTCCTCTTTTTCAGGAATAGTTTCAGTTATATATGTCGGTACTACAATATCTTTTTTGTTGAAGTCTTGAATTCTATGAACGAAGAAAGCAAGTGTAGTTAATACCAATACCAAAGCAAACAAAGTGAGGATAATCTTTGTGTTCATAGTGTGAATTCACCAAAGTGGTGGTATGCATTTATATAGTTTTGAAGCCATGTACTAACTACTTATTGAATCTTTCTACTTAATCTTCTTGGAACTTATCTTTTCCCTTCACAAGTATTATTTCAAGGTTTTTTTCTTTAATAACTACTCAACATCTCTTCATACACAATACGAATAGCTCCATTCTCATCCTTATGCAATTTCATAAGCTTTTCACCTCTGTCTTGATATGAATCGCTATAATAATCTTGGATGAATTGGATTGTTGTACCCCAATCATCTCTTGATATTATCCGTATTTCAGATGCCCTCACACTGAGATTTGTCGCATGATTATACATTGCCTGTCTATCATTCAACCAACCATAATAATCAAAATATACTCGCCTTCCTTTCTTATTCATTTTCATACCCTGAAAACCAA
>JBEEPK010000023.1:0-30214 GCA_041191145.1 Bacteroidota bacterium | reverse complement strand
TGGGATTTATGCTTGGAAGTTGATTCAACCATGAATCCTGTTTCTTATCATTTATCAACTCCCCTAGCTTCTTCATATGCGGATGTGAATGGCATGATTCTCAATGGCTTAGACAAGGGTAAGAGAGTGCGCAAAACAGAATTGTTCAATGATGTCTCTGATCCATACATTTATACCGGGATTGATTCATTGCATCATTTGACATTTGATGCACCGATTGGTGCAGGATATACTCCCTTGCAGAATCTTGCGGATAATATTCAGGCATTCACAAGAGGATTTGTATTGATTCTTCGAACACAACAGAATCATCATGTTCAGTTTCATGTGAAAGAAAAAAATCTACAAATCATGCAAAAAGATGCATCAGGAACATTCATAGAATTTGAAGCATCTGTTCAAAGAATTCCAAATCTTTCTTTTGGAAAAATTTCAAGATGATTACCCTTTCCTGATGAGTCTTGCGGCAAATGCACCATCTGTTTGATGCTTACCGGGAAGTGTTTTCATAAAGCCATTCTCACAGACTTCCGCTGGCAGATAATTCTCTGCCGGATCCAAAGTGAATTCGGGGAATTCCTTCAAGAACCACGCGATATTGTCTTGATTCTCTTCTGATTCAATCGTGCAAGTACTATAGATGATTGTCCCACCTGGTTTGACGAGAGAAGCAGCATTTTTGAGTATGTCTCTTTGCAGTGGAATGAGTTTTGTGATATCATCTGCTTCTCTCTTCCACTTGATGTCGGGTTTTTTGGAGAGAGTACCAAAACCTGTGCAGGGTACATCTGCGAGTACAATATCAGATTGTTCTGATTGGAATATTCTCGCGTCTCCGGTTTTAGCTTCAAGTATAGATATTCCCAATCTTTCAGCGCCATCATGGAGGAAGCGAAGTTTTGCTTCATATTTATCAAGAGCGATAATGGAACCCTCATTTTTCATGAGTTCTGCCACATAAAATGCCTTTCCTCCGGGAGCTGAACAGAGGTCAATGACTCTCATTCCGGGCTTTGCTTGAGAAAGATAAGCAGCCATTGAAGCGCTGGCATCTTGAATAGCAATATGTCCGGAAGCAAACATGTCAGAACTTGTGATATCACGCAATGAACTTACGAGAAATGAACTGCCATGCTGCATGGACTTTGTAAATGGAATGCTTTGTTCTTCCAACCATTTTTCCACCGAATTCACATCACTTTGCAATTCATTCACTCTCAATGTGATGGATGGTCTGCTTACATTTGCCTTAAGTAATTCTTCAGTGAATTCAATACCCCATCGATCCATCCAACGCTTCACCATCCATTTTGGATGAGAATACATGACGGACAAAAACCACACCATATCTTCATTTTGATTCGGATAGCGAATATTGTCAAGATTTCTAGTGATATTCCTTAAAACCGCATTTACGATACCAGCAGATTTTTCACCTTTGATGCGTTTGATAATCTCAACGGATTCATTAATTGCAGCGGCATGTGGGATTTTGTTCAAAAACATCACTTGATAGAGGGCAATGCGCATCGCATTTTTCACGGGAGTCATACATTTGTCAAACTCACCATGATAGAATCCAGTCAAGACCCAATCCAGTTTGGAGAGCCAGCGAGTGACGCCATTAACTAGCTCAGTAAGCAATGCTTTATCTTGATGAGAAAGACCACCTGTCCTCAATTCATGTTCAAGCAATTTATCGAGATAAGAATCGCTTCTTTCGAATCTGCTTAGAATACGAATGGCAGCCCCTCTTGCACCTTGATAGAGGAATTGATCATTTGATTGTTTGTCTTGAGTCGCAACTCGTACGGGAGCCGGTGAATCTTCAAACATGGTAATCTCTGTATATCTGTATGTGTCTGTGCTTATAGGTATTTGTAGTGTTGGTGGCTAACAGATGCCTTTCAACTCAAGTTCCATTTTCAAAAGAAAATAACAGAGAAAGAAACAGGAAGTCGTTTTTCTCTGTTATTATCTGTAATTTCAGACAAAATTCTCGTGAATCTCCATGAAAAAAACAGCATTCTTACTATTGATGATATGCGCTCTAATTGAAGCGCGGGGTCAGAAAGTCTCCGATCCGAGAAGCTCAAGTTTCTGGTCTAAACCTCAGCAATTGGGCATTTCACTTGGATTTGGCGGAATAATGCAGACAGGTACAATGATTGCAGATGAATGTAATTGTTCATTCGAAAATGGCGGAGGGATGAGCTCTGCATTTGCTCTTACTTTTGAAAATGAATTGGCTAAAAATGTAGTTTGGGGTTTGGGTGCGGAGTATAGATTTATTTCCATGGATTCAAGATATCAGGAATTAGAAATTCTTGAAAATCAGCGCACTTCATCTGGTGCATTGGTAAATATGGAAGTTCCATTTAGACACAATGCGGCATTTTCAACTTCAATGATTGGTATCATGCCGTATATAAAGATATTCCCTTTTGATACACGATTGTTTGCCCGCTTCGGACTGAATATCGGATCTATGGTAACTGCAAGTCTCACCCATACTAAAGAATTATTGCAGAAGCGTACAATTTTGGCAACAGGAGAAACCGTTGAGTTCAGCCTGGATCCGAATGATCCAAGAGTGAAAGGCAATATTGCAACAATCCAAGATGGTGATATTACGCAACTGAATTCTCTTTTTCTTGGAGGTCACATTGGAGTCGGGGCAGAATTTCGTGCAGGAAAAAAATTAATTTTTGGACCAACGATGCTGTATATCATTCCATTTACATCAGTAAGTTCTTATCCAGGAAGTGATTTCTCATTCAATAATCTGCAAATCGCTATCGAAGCCCGTATTTCCCTTGATTAAAAAAAAAGGCCTTGATCAAAATCAAGGCCAGAATGCTTATTCATCGATGCTGAGAACAGCCAAGAATGCCTCTTGGGGCACTTCTACTCGACCGATCTGTTTCATCCTCTTCTTCCCCTCTTTTTGCTTTTCAATCAACTTTCTCTTACGGGAAATATCACCGCCATAACATTTGGCAAGAACATTCTTTCTCATGGCACTGATGGTATCACGAGCGATGATCTTTGCGCCAATAGCAGCTTGAATGGCAACTTCAAACATTTGTCTTGGTATGAGTTCACGCAATTTGGCGCATAATTTTCTTCCCCATTCATATGCTTTTTGTCTATGAACAATCGTGGAAAGAGCATCCACGGGATCGCCATTGAGAAGAATATCCAATTTTACGAGATCACCTGCTCGATATTCTGAATATTCATAATCCAATGAAGCATAACCTCTTGTGGAAGATTTCAATTTATCATAGAAATCAAAAATCACTTCACCGAGAGGAAGTTCAAATGTCATGTCAACACGCGTTTGTGACAAATAGTGTTGACCAAGCAATGTTCCTCTGCGATCCATGCACAATTTCAAAATAGCACCGACATAATCGGTAGGAGAAATGATTTGTGCTTTAATGAATGGTTCCTGAATTTCAGAGATGGCACCAACAGGTGGCATTTGTGCAGGATTATCTACCCACAACTCTTCTTTGTTTGTTTTGACAACTTTATACCTCACATTCGGAACGGTTGTCACGATCACTTGTCCAAATTCTCGCTCGAGTCTTTCCTGAACGATTTCCATGTGCAAAAGTCCAAGGAAGCCGCAACGAAATCCAAATCCCAATGCAACGGAAGACTCCGGTTCATAGACAATTGCTGAATCATTGAGAGATAATTTTCCAAGTGCTTCACGCAGATCTTCAAATCCATCGGAATCAGCAGGATAAATACCACTGAATACCATTGGTTTTACCTCGCGGAAACCCTCGATCATATCGGTGCAAGGATTTGAAGCAAGCGTAATTGTATCACCCACTTTTGTATCCTGTAGGCGACGAATAGCGGCTGTAATATAGCCCACATCTCCTGCGGAAAGTACACCAGTTCTTTGTCTTTTCATGAATAGTACACCGGCCTCATCTACTTCATAGACTTGGCCTCCGGCCATGAAAAGAATTTTGTCTTTTTCTCTCAATGTTCCATCGAATACTCTGATATAGACAATCACACCACGATAGGCATCATAGACAGAATCGTAAATCAAGGCTCTCAGTGGTTTATTTGGATCACCCTTTGGTGGTGGAATGCGATCGACCACGGCTTCCAAAATATCTTCAATGCCAATTCCCGCCTTAGCGGAGGCAAGTACCATGTCCTCTTCCTTGCATCCGATCAAATCAATGATTTGTTGTTTCACTGATTCCAATGTTGTTGAAGCAGAAGGCAAATCAATTTTATTGATGACAGGAATGATTTCAAGTCCGGCTTCGATGGCAAGAAACAAATTGCTGATTGTTTGGGCTTCTACTCCTTGCGTTGCATCTACAACTAGTAATGCACCTTCACATGCGGCGAGGGATCGAGAAACTTCATAGGAGAAGTCCACATGACCGGGAGTATCGATCAAATTGAGTGTATATGCTTTACCATTCTTTGCTGCATATTCCATTTGGATGGCATGCAACTTAATGGTAATTCCACGCTCTTGTTCGAGCGGATTATCATCAAGAATTTGATTCATGACCATTTCTCTGCTGGTGACTCTGCCTGTTTTTTCAAGGAGTCGGTCCGCAAGAGTTGATTTACCGTGATCTATGTGAGCGATGATGCAGAAATTTCTGAATTGTTCCATACGATTATGATTCGTCCTTGACTTCGCCAATCCCGGATGAATGGCGAGCATCTTGTTGCAAATGTTTGATTTCAGCGAGATCATGTGCAAGGTCGACGATATTGCGGATCGTGCCTTGATTCATCCCGAGATATGTTTCTTCGAAACGATTTCTATATTCTGTTTCCCATTCCGAAGTGAATTCATGTATGAGAATGCGTACATCATTAACTGCCTGCATGAATTCTCTTTCAAGATTTGCATATCCATCGGTCTGTTCAGTGGTTTTGCGCAAAACGCCATAGGTTGACCAAATGATTTTACCCGAAAATATCAGCCGATTGATTAATTCAGCATTCGCTTTTTCGGCAGCATACTCAAAGATATGTCCTATATCTGATTTCTTGCGTAAGCCCCCGCCTCTCTGATCGAGATGAGAAAGCAGTGCTTCAATATCGGGAGAAAATGTATGCATATCAGAACATGATCATGGAAGTTATTGATCGCAAAATTCGAGATTTCACTGAATCATCTGGAATGCGCGAACCCATAAGATCGAGTGGAACAAGAGCACATTCATAATGATTCCCTGCTTTTGATTGCCAAACCACTGCTTTTGTATGCAGGCCATCAGTACCGGTGAATTCGAACATGCCGAATGTTCTTCGACCAATTGACAGTGATCTGCCTTTACCGATTTGAACAATTGTATTGGACGACCTTAGTTTATGCCTTTCAATAGCAAATCTCATGAGTTCATTCACTCTCTCAATATTGTCTTTCGGCATATTTGGTACAGAACCAATGGAAGAAAAGACAGCCCCAAGAGTCAGGGTTGAATCCACGATGATGGCAAAAACATCCGATGAAGGATATAAGTCTTTCTCAAGAATGGTCCAACCTTTCGGCATAAATGCAATCATATCACCAGACTTTGATTCCACGGTATTCCGTGACATTTCAATCTCGGGTTTCGGACTCAATGACATGGGCGGATAGAACTCTTCTTCCTCCCAGACAAATAGGCATCCGGACAATCCACTCAGCATCATGATGAACATCATGCCGCAAAGTCGCAATGCACGATGTGACACCATTCGCATCAATTGTTCATTCCTTTTTCTGGAAATGGAGGAAGTGGCGTAGAACCAGGAATTCCCATTACCGGAAAATCCTTTCGCAATGGATAGAGTGGCTCACCTGTCTCGGGATCCACAAAATCTTCCGGCATATAAAAACGGCGGAGATCGGGATGTCCTTCAAATATGACGCCATACATGTCATATGCTTCACGCTCATACCAATTGGCTGATTCCCAAACATCAACCATAGATGGACAGATTGGTTTCTTCTCTTGCACGATGGTCTTCACTCGCACACGAGATGCAAATGGCAATGATAGAAGGAAATACACCACTTCAAAGCGATCATTGCGCGTGGCTCTATCGATGACTGTTGCATCAATCAATTGATTGAATGATGACCGCACATCATCTCTCAAAGCAGTGCATACCGCCAAGAGATCTTCTGCCGGAACCAGCAATGTATATTCTCCATGATGTTCATGAAGTTCTGCAGAAGGGCAAATCCCTTTTGCAATTTCGAGTAGCGTTTCTTTTGTGACAGGCATAGGTGTCCTGTTTCTGCATTGTGAAGAAAAACTGATTATCATTGTTGATGGGTTTCTTCAGGCATTGTGGAGAATATCTTATCCCACAATGGACTGGAAACCCCAAAGCTTTTATGATCATCATGGAAATGATGTTTCATATGATAGGCTTGCATATAGCGACCTATTTTTCCTGCAAATTGCATGTGATGCACCGCAAAATGCATTCCATCATAAATCATGTATCCAAAAAGAAAACCTGCAAAAAAGACATTCCCCCATGGATTCGCAAAGTAGAAAAAAGGGAGATAAAGCAATCCTGCCAATGGAAGACTCACACCCAAAGGCATCACAAGTCTTGTTGAATCCTTTGGATAATCATGATGAATACCATGAGTGAAATAATGGAATCTCTTTCCCCATCCAGTTTTTGGTTCATAGTGAAACACAAAACGATGGAGGACATATTCAAAGAGCGTCCAAAACAAAATGCCTGCAATGAAAAAGACAATCATTGCAAGGCCGGACATTTGCCATGAGAATGCAATCAGCGCAATCGTGATTGGAACATACACAACAAATGGCATCATCGGATGTACATGTGACAAGGCTTCAAGAATTGGATTCTTGAAGAGTTTCACAGTTTCATCCTTATTTGACACGAATTTTGAAGACATATATTCAGATGTCACATCGTGACTTGAGTTCTATTTGGATTTAGCCGAAAGTCCTTTATGTTCTTTCGAACGGAGTGCAAAAATACGGTTTAATAGCCAAAAGAGCGCAAATAAGTGGACTTGTCGCGCCAATCTTCCCTAACTTTTACAAATAATTCAAGAAATACTGGCATTTCAAGATGATGTTCTATTTTTTTTCTGGATTCACTGCCAATTTGCTTGATCATAGCGCCTTTTTCACCAATCATGATTGCTTTTTGAGAGTCTTTCTCGACAATGATATCAGCAGCGATATACCATTTACCCTTTCCTTTCTCTCGAAACTCAGCGATTGATACTTCAGTGGAATATGGAAGTTCTTCGCTTAATAATTCAAAAACACTTTCACGGATGAGTTCCGAAACAAAGAATCTTTGAGGCATCGTGCTGAGTAATTCCGGGTCATGATACATCGGGCTTTCCGGCAAAAGGGATTCCAAAACCCTCAATAGTTCAGGTACATTATCAGAGTCTTTTGCAGAAATGGGGAGAAATTCCTTGAACACACCCAATTCATGCAAAGCTGAAATTAGTGGCAATGCTTGTTTTTTATCAGTAAGTGCATCCATTTTATTCAGTATGGCAATGCATGGCTTATTGGTATTCTTGATTGCTTCAATGAATGGAGGCGTGAGAACTTTTATGGCAGTTTCGGGTCTTGTGACATCTGCAATCACCACAATTATATCAGCACCGCTCAATGATTCTTCCACATAATTCATCATTGATTTATGCAGTTCATAACGAGGCTTGAGAACTCCGGGCGTATCAATGAATACCATTTGCACTTGCTCTTTGGTATAAATACCCAGAACATTTCTGCGGGTGGTTTGTGGTTTTGATGTAACTATGGATAATTTTTCACCTATGATGGCATTCATCAAAGTGGACTTACCCACATTTGGTTTTCCGATGATGGCAATATATCCGGCTTTTGTCATATGAAATCTCACAATGATTCTTATCTCATTCCACAATGATCAATATGAATGAGCAGTTCGAAACTACCATTTCTGCGCATAAATGTAGTCATATGCGATTTATTACTTTCCGCCTTTAGACTCCATGATTCCGGGAATATAGAATCGTTCCAAATAATCTTTCACCATTCGAGTTGAGGAAAATCGGGGTCCTAGTTGAAAAATGGAAGACTTCATCAGCATACTCCACTCATCATTGGAATATCGAGAAAAATACTTTGGAAGAATCTCATGTTCTAGCACATGATACATGGCTTGAGATTCTATTGTGTCCTGATCTTCCATTGATGATGGAAATTCAGCATGAGGAATCCGAAATCCAATATTTGGTGCATATGCTTCATCCCACCAACCATCGGAAATACTGCAATGCAAACATCCATTGAGGGCGGCTTTCATACCTGATGTACCACTTGCCTCCAATGGTCTGCGCGGAGTATTGAGCCAAATATCACATCCTTGAACCATTGACTTTGCCAGCGCAATGTCATAGTCCTCAATCAATATAACCGATGACTGCAAATCATGCTCTTGTATCAGATTATGTATACGTCTAATGATGGCTTTTGCTTCATGATCATCCGGATGCGCTTTTCCTGCAATCACGAGATACACTTTCCCAAATGCATGATTCAAAATGCTTTGCAATGATCCAATATCCATGAATGGCAGATATGCTCTTTTATACAATGCAAATCTTCTTGCATAACCGATATAGAGTCCATTCGGGTCCAATTCGATTGACCTTTCTGTTTGAGCGGAACGAACTTGCAATGTTGCAATCATGGTTTTTTTTTGCAAGTCATGTGCAAGAAAGAGTGCATCCTTGGATAAGTCCATAACTCCGGACCAAGATTCAACTGAATTTGGATATTGCCTCCATGAATTACCGATTTGCTGATCCAATAATTCAGCCAAATGTTCACCGATCCATGATTGCGTGTGAATGCCATTTGTAATGGAAGTTATCTGCTTGGATTTTGTTTCGATGCCTTTCCACATTTCTCGAGCGATTTCTCCATGCAAAACACTAACTGCATTGCTTGCTCCCGCGAGTTTTAATGCGAATGCCGACATTGAGAATAAATGCGATTCTGTATTTGGCGATTTTCCTAGTTCGAGAAATTCATCCATGGACAAGTCTAAGTCCTTGCAATGAAAACCAAGGTATTGTGTAATCAAATCATTCGTGAACACTTCATTGCCGGCGCTTATCGGTGTATGTGTAGTGAAGAATAAATGAGATTGAATCTGATTGATAATTTCATGAAATGACTTACCTTGTTTTCTCATTTCATGCGCAATGAGTTCGGTCAAAGCAAATGCTGAGTGTCCTTCATTGATATGTACTATATCCGGCAAAACATTCATCACATTGAGCACTTTCATTCCTCCAATTCCGAGAAGAATCTCTTGCCTTAGTCTATGCTCTCTGTCTCCATGATATAATCTGTCGGTTATCTGCAAAAGTCCTATATCGTGAGCATTTTCTTCATGATATGTATCAAGGAGTAATAAAGTTGTGCGACCGATCTTCGCCTCATATACTCTCACTATTGCATCGCCTTCAGGAAATGCCACTTGAATCGTAAGGGGATGTCCGGATTCACCAGAAACTTGTGTCAATGGAAGTTGATCAATGTGAACATGTTCGAAGAAGTCAATTTGATTTCCGTATTGATCAATTTTTTGATGCGGACTTCCCTCATGATACAATAGTCCGATACCAATCAATGGCAAACCCAAATCGGATGAAGATTTCAGATGATCTCCGGCCAATATTCCCAAGCCGCCGGCATATTGATGCATGGATTGCGAGAAACCGAATTCCAAGGAGAAATATGCTATCCTTGAAGATTGTAATTCGAGATTATCTTCATAGGAATGGTTTAGTGTCAGATCCATTGCTGATGATTCAATTTGATATTATGGAATCAGAATATATATAGAAAAAATGCCTGCATAATCATGAGAAAATGCAGGCATCTAAACAGACTACAAACGCAATCAGGATTTTTTCTTCACTGTCATGGATTTGATGATGACAGGTTCGCGAGGAGTGCTACCATTCAAAGGAGTGGAAGCGATTTTCATGACGATGTCCATGCCTTCGGTTACTTTACCAAACATTGTATAACTTTTAGGAAGTCCTAAGTCTTCAAGACAAATAAAGAATTGACTTGTATTAGTATTCGGTCCACGATTCGCCATTGCGAGTACGCCTTTTGCATAACCAATTTGAAAACTTTTTGTGTTAGAGTTTAACTCATCTACGAAGTCTCCACCATAGATGCTTTCTCCGCCTGTTCCCCATTGACTTTTCATGGATTCATCTTTCGTTTTTGGATCGCCTGCTTGAATTACGAATCCAGGAACGACGCGATGAAAGAGAATTCCATCATAAAAGTTCTTTTCAGCAAGGCCTACAAAATTGTCTACAGTTTTTGGTGCATCATCACCATACAGACCTAATGTGACAGATCCATGATTTGTATTCATGATAATTGTATGGGTGATTTTAGGTTCTTGATTTGTCATCACGACTGATTGCGCTCCTGCAAATTGAGTCGAGAATGTCATTGTAATGAGCATCATCGACAAGGTGAATAAATTCATTGTGGTTTTCATGGGAACTCCAATGGTGATAATATGAAATTACTTTTTAGTGATTTTCATGGTAACGATTTGATTCGGTCTTTCCGTCTTTTCATCTCGTGGTGCATTGGCAATTGCATCAACAATATCCATGCCTTTGAGTACTTTTCCGAAAGCAGAATATTCACCATCCAAAAATTCAGAGTCTTTGACGCAAATAAAAAACTGGGAATCCGCACTATTGACATCTTCGCCTCTGGCGGCTGAGAGTGTGCCACGGACATGTGAATAATCATTGAACTCGGCTGGAACCTTCTTTTGATCGGGTCTTCCAAAGCCCCATGTTTCAGGTCCTTTTGACGAATCTTTACTATTTGGATCTCCACCTTGGATCATGAATTCGGGATCAATGCGATGAAATTTGGTACCATCATAGAATGAACTCTTTACCAAGCTGTCAAAATTTGAACAATGTTTTGGTGCTAATTCAGGAAATGTTTCGATGATGATTTCACCGAGCATAATTGTTCCTTGTTGCACTTGAATAACATAGGTAGGATTCTTTCCTGAATCTTCTAGTGAAAAAACTGAGGAAACAATACTCATGAAGAAAAATATAAGAAGGACTGATTTCATGGTGAACACATAGATTAAGAAAGCAATCCTAATTCTTTGCCAACTTCGGCAAACACTTCGAGTATTTTCTCAAGATGTTCATCCTCATGGGAGGCCATATAACTTGTGCGCATCATGCTCATATTTGGTGGCACGCCAGGCGGAACGAATGCATTGACGAAAACACCTTTATCATACAATTTTCTCCAGAAGACCAATGCCGTGTCAACATCACCAACGATGATGGGCACAATACCGGTTGGACTATGGTATACATTGAAGCCGAGTTCCGCAAATCCTTTTCTCATTTTGTCGGAATTTGAAATGAGTTTTGTAACGAGCTCAGGTTGTTCTTGGAGAATTTCAAGTGCAACCAATGCCGCGGCGCAAGATGCGGGGGTTGGGCTTGCACTGAATATGAGTGCTGGAGAATGATGTTTTAGGTAATTGATTACGCGTTCGGGACCGGCTACGAATCCTCCGAGGGAAGCAAATGTCTTGGAGAAAGTACCCATCGTGAGATCTGTTTTATGGGTCAGATTATAGAGTGATGCAGTTCCTCTTCCACCATCACCGATGACGCCGGTTGCATGCGCATCATCCACAAGAACTCTTGCGCCATACTTTTCAGCCATTTCAATGATTCCGGGTAATTCAACCACTTCACCTGAAACAGAGAATACACCATCGGTTACAATCAGTTTTCCTGCACTATCAGGAATGCGCTGCAGTGTTTTTTCCAAGTCTGCAATATCATTATGCTTATAACGAACGAATTCGGCAAACCCACCTTTTGCAAGCATTGCACCATTGATAATACATGCATGATTTTCTTTATCGGAAATCACATAATCGCCTTTGCTGACTAGACCGCTTATAACACCAAGTGCAGTTTGATAACCTGTGGAGTACAAAAGACAGGATTCATATCCCAAAAATTTTGCGAGTGCTTCCTCGAGGCGAATATGAAGATCGATTGTACCTGTAAGATATCTTGATCCGGAGCAACCAGTGCCATATCTATTGATTGCATCGATAGCGGCTTGTCTAACTCTTGGATGAGCTGTCAGACCGAGATAATTGTTCGAACCGGCCATGATGACTTTACGGCCTTCGATGGAAACAACAGGTCCTTCATTTTCCTGAATCTCACGGAAATATGGGTAAAGACCCAATGCTTTCACTTCATCGGCTCTTGTAAATTCTATACATCTTTGAAAAATATCCATGCTATACCTTATTCGATTTGCTCAATTACAATCATTTTAATTCTAGAAAATACTCATTTTATGGCATTCTTCATAGTAAGGCAGTCAAGTCTGACCATGCTTCTTATTCGGAATCAATGAATACGGGTTCTGATAATTTCCCATATTTATCCACTGCATGAACCATTGCTGAGAACGGTTTCGATTTATCTTTTGGTCTAATAGAAAATTTCTGATTATTGTTGAATCCATCTTTTGCATCGAAATCCGCACTATTGTCCTGCGCGGCAATTATATTCACTGCTGTACCTTCGGCAAAGATGATTTTACACCTATTTGGCTTTCCATCATACTTGCCAAATGATCTGACAAATACTTCTACTTGTCCTTCTTTATTTGTTTTTCCGATTATCTGGGGAGGTTCGAATGATCTAATTCGAATCGAATAAGATTTCCCTATCGGTTTACCATTGATCAATCTTTCGAAATAAACCACTGTTCCGGTATCTTCGATATCCGGCTTATAGGTAAATGGCAATCCTCGCTGATTATCCTCAAGAATTCTTTGCGAATTTCTCAAAATTGCTCGAGCATCCATATTATTAGAGGTTGGCATTTCCGGATTGAATTTATACTGAGTAAATGGATACATGAAATTTGGAATTATAGGATCATTCAAATTTTTTGGATCAACAATGAATTCTGTAGTAACTTCTTTATTGTCATATTTTCTTCTGCTTGTCACTTTAACAGTCATTGCATTGCTTGCCGGAGCTACACCTCCAACGATTATACTTCCCTCTCGAAAATCCAACAAATTAGCAGTTCCAGACATATCTTTATTTCTGTATACAACATTCACAATCGGCTTTTCTGCATAATCATTTGGGGTATAAATACCTTGTACAAAAATCTTGTTTTGCCATTCTTGAAATGCCATAACTTCCATTTTGGCTTCTCGAGGCTGC
This sequence comes from Bacteroidota bacterium, assembly GCA_041191145.1. Taxonomy (GTDB): domain Bacteria; phylum Bacteroidota; class Ignavibacteria; order Kapaibacteriales; family UBA961; genus UBA961. The sequence continues at coordinate 16,881 of JBEEPK010000023.1, read as the reverse complement.
AGGGTAAATTCTTGTTCCATGACCTGCACTCCAACCTTCTGCCCATTTGCATCCGCTATCACCGGCGGAGTTTGCTGTTGGATTTGAGAAGGTTGAAAGATCATGCGAGTAAAAGTAGTTTCAGCGGGCATATACACAATTTTTGGAGGTGCTTCCCCTTGTCCTTCTGTCAATATTGAAATACTGAATCTTGCTTCAGTTTGCAAGGTTGCATCCGTGCTCCTGAGCAATTGTTGCAATTCAGGATTTTTTCCGCTAATGAATGGCTTTGCTTTTGCTTTCACGGTGACAACATAACTCAATGATTTATTCAATGAAGAAAGCATTGAAATTGGAGGATGCCATGAAAAGAAGACTAATTTTTTTGTTGAATCATAGACAATACTAAAATGCTCGCCTTCTTTGGAGGCCACTTGTATCACTTCATCATTATTTTGATCCTCTACTATGCATTCGAAAGAAATGTCACTGACATTACCTGTCAGGAGCAAGACATTCGATGTATCAAGCTGTAGAATAGATGCACCTGATGAGTCTGTTGTGATCTTACTCAATAGCGAGTTTTTTTCAGGTAACAATGAAAATGACTGTTGGAATAAAGCAGTAATTGCATCCACGGCGTCGGATGATTTCTTTTCCTGCTTCCCTGGTAAGAGAAGAATGAGTGCGGAAAGATAGAGAACAAAATAAATTTCTGATCCCCTTCTTTTACCGGATTTATTCACCTTTATGGACATAACCCTTGACCACTGTATCTGCGATGATTTTTTCTAATTCTCTTCGAACTGCAAATTCTATTTCTTCTTTTCTGAGTTCCTGAGCTGATTTAGAAAGTGATTCCACTATTGCATTGAATGACTTAAACTGTTCACCGGTTTGCTTCAATGTTTCTATGAGTTCTGGATTGGGAGCAATTGCTTGTGCAGCTATTTGCACAGAATCTCTTGTCGTAGAAATCAGGGCTTCTTGTCTCATGCTCATTTCTTGCATTGCATCAGTGATTTGTTCTAAACGAACAGCCATTGCGGCATAATCTCTGGAAATCTCTCCCACTTCTCTTAACAATTCTGAAAATTCCCTACTTCTTTCAGCATTGCTTTGTTCATCACCTTCTTCTTCATCAAGTGGTGAAAAATACATGATGAAGAACATCATGCCAAGGAGAATAGCTTCTAATGAAATACTGGAAACGACTACCCAGTCCGGAATTGTATCATAAATTCTTCTTAATCCAACCGTGACAAGGAGAATAGCTGCACCGAAATACACGAAAGAGTTAATAGTGGAATAGTAGAATCTATTAATGATCTCTTGCAACCACAATGAGGTTCCTGACATTGTACCGAGAGGATATAAAATACTCACCTCTTGTACGGAAAATCTCTTTAATTCCGTTTCTTTGGTACATATTCTCCACATAAGCATTGTGGCAGAGAATGAACTCATCTGTCTTTCGAATCGCAATTCTCGAAAGATATCACGAATGACAGAACGACCTTCAAGAGTGGCAAGTGTTGATAATTCTCTCATGGAGTATTCCTAATGGATTTATTCCCTAATGAATGGTTTGAACCAAACTTCACCCGCGCTCACGGAAAATCCGCATCGTAGGAAAAGCTCTCGAACCAATTCTGTATTTCCTCGCAAACCGCCCTGCAAAGCGAGATCAATCATCGCAGATCCCGCAATTGGCAATTGCAAACCGAATGAACCATAGTATTCATCGATATCGATACCATTGACCGAATAATACAATTGATTCCAACCGGCACCGAAATTAAACTGTACTTTGTCAATATAATCAGTACCCAATTGATATGACCTCAATCTAGAAAATCCGAGCGACATTCTTCTTCCGGAGCGGAAAAGTGATTTACCTTGAGAATAGGAAATCCCTGACAAATCTTGTAATTCAATGTCCCCGGCCATCATCCATCTACCTGAAACATAACTCATGCCAAAGCCCAATTGCATGGGTAATGTCGAAACGCCTTTTTGCAAGAAAATTGTATCATAAGCCACCCCGCCCGTATTGAGCGTGCTTTGCCTGAAATCAGAATCATATTCCAGATCAGAATAGATGCTTGCACCTGCACCAAGCGTCAGGCCTTTGATCGGATTAGCGGATATGCCGAGTTTGAGACCTGATCCAAAAAAACGATCCGTTCTTTGATTCACCGAAATGAATGGCTGAGTATATAACTCAGTTTGAATCACTCTACTGATATTGCCGAATAATCTCATTGCCGCAAAACCAACTGAAATTCCCTGCATGGGTTTCCATGAACTACCAATGAAAGCGGCACTCACTCCACCTTTCCCATAATTGAGCGCACCACCCGAAAGATCTGTCAATCCACTGATGCCGGCTTGTACGGGAGTCAATACAGAATATTGCACCACACTAAATGGGTAAATTCCGCCGGAAATGGTGATTCCCATCCCAGTATCCACTTGAAAAGTAGCAGCAATGCCATCAAGCTTTCCAAAATTCTGTGATGCAGACAAATCCTGTTGTTCAATGGCAGTCTGAGTAAATCTAAAACCAATTTGCAATCGAGTCAATTTCGACTCAGACCACATTGCAGGATTGGCAATATTCACTGCATGGAAGGATGGAACTGCATATTGAGTTCCAGCGAGTCCATCATAATAAGCTCCCATGGATTGTCTGATATCACCAATTCCGAAAATCGAATAATTCGATCCTCCCTGCTGGGCTTCTAGTGCTTGATTGCTCAAGAATGCAGAACATACCATGCAAATAATCACTCGTATCATGCTTTCTTTCCAATAATGTCGCCGGAGGCCGATTCTCGCTTGATGATTCCCCATAATTGCTCTCTTCCAAGACCGGTCTCGGAAGAATAAGGAAGCACATCAATGCAATGAGAGCAAAACTGAACCAAACCTTTGATTTGCTCTTTTCTTTCATCAATCATCGTGGGTTTTATTTTATCACATTTCGTGAGAATGATTGTATACTTGATTCCATGCATTTCAAGCCATTCAATCAGGCCCATATCAATTTGGGACGGATCATGTCTGCTGTCGAGCAGCAAACACACCATCTTCAACTGATCTCTGTCTTCAAGATAGGAATAATTCAGTTTTGAAAATTCCAGTCTTTTGGTTTTTCCAACAGATGCATAACCGAATCCGGGAAGATCTACCAGCATCCATACTTGCTCAACCATGAAGAAATTAATCTGTTGCGTCTTTCCCGGCGTTGAACTTGTCAATGCCAATTGCTTTCTTCGGACAATACTATTAATCAAAGAGGATTTCCCAACATTTGAGCGACCAATGAAGGCAATCTCAGGAAATTCACTATTGGGAAAATGTATTGGCGCAGATGCACCCGTGAAAAAATCAGCTTGAACATGTTTCATAGAATCACATATTTGGTCCGAGCATGTCTTCAGGACGCACCCATTGATCAAAATCTTCGCCTTTTACAAGACCAAGTTCTATTGCCGCATCACGCAAAGTTCCACCGGATTTATGTGCATGCTTGGCAATTTTAGCAGCATTATCATAACCAATATGCGTATTCAATGCAGTAACAAGCATGAGCGTATTTTGATTATAGTATTCTAATTTTTCTGGATTTGCTTCAATGCCGGTCGCACAATGTTCATTGAACATATTACAACCATCAGCTAAGAGTCTGATGCTTTGCAGTACATTATAAATGATCACTGGCTTGAATACATTGAGTTCAAAATTACCCGATGCACCACCTACATTGACTGCAGTATCATTGCCAATCACTTGCGCAGCAATCATTGTCATCGCTTCAGATTGTGTTGGATTCACTTTTCCCGGCATGATTGAACTTCCGGGTTCATTTTCTGGAATGGAAATCTCGCCTAGACCACAACGAGGACCCGATGCCATCCAGCGAATATCATTTGCAATTTTCATGAGTGAACAAGCTAGGGTTTTCAATGCACCATGTGCAAAAACGAGTGCATCATGTGCAGCGAGAGATTCAAATTTATTTGGTGCAGAGATGAATGGAAGACCTGTCAATTCTGCAATAGTTTTTGCGCCGCGAACTGCAAATTCAGGATGTGTATTGAGACCCGTTCCTACTGCAGTTCCACCCAATGCCAATTCAAATAATCCACCAAGAGCATATTCAATGCGATCAATATCATTATTCAATTGTTGTGCATAACCGGAAAATTCTTGTCCCAATGTTATCGGCGTTGCATCCATGAGATGTGTTCTTCCGCTCTTGATATATTTGGCAAATTCTTGGGCTTTTGCTTCAAAGGTTTCCTTGAGAGTTTGTACTGCAGGAAGAAGTGCATGAACTATTTGTTCTACGGCCGCGATATGCATTGCCGTTGGAAATGTATCATTGGAACTTTGTGATTTATTGACATCATCATTTGGATGAATTGGTTTTTTTGAACCCATTTCCCCACCGGCCATTTCAATTGCGCGATTGGATATAACTTCATTTGTATTCATGTTCGTTTGCGTTCCACTTCCGGTTTGCCACACGGAAAGAGGAAAATGCGCATCAAGTTCTCCGGCTATCACTTCATCGGCAGCTTGTACGATGAGATCTTTTTTATCAGAAGGTAGAATTCCTACTTCACAATTCACCATTGCGGCGGCTTTTTTTAAAATGCCAAGTGCTCTAATCAATTCGCGTGGCATACGCTCGATGCCAATTGCAAAGTGATGAAGCGATCTGGCTGTTTGTGCGCCATAATACATGGATGAAGGCACCTCAATTGGGCCCATAGAATCGGTTTCAATTCTTGTCGACATATTCATTTCCATACATTGTGGTGAATGTAATGTCAGCGTATTTTAGATACGCTGACCACTGTATTGATTTGTTGTTTGACTTCTTGTTTCTGACCCGAATTCGCATCTTTGACCATTGCATCCAATTCTGTGAGCACATCATTGTTTTTGAGAATTGTTTCACCAGTTTCTACATCAACAATGGTTTTACCTGATCCCTCAAAACGAGTTGCATTCAATTTGAATTCGATTCCTTTTGGCAATTTCGTTGGAATTTCTGTTTTGGCTGTGAGTACTGCATTGACTACTGCAACTTTTCTTCCATTGAATTGATGAATCGAGCCTAAGGTATATGTTACCGTATTTGTGACGGTAAGAATTCCGGATACGGGAATCACATCCACTTTAGTCCAGTTTTTTAATCCTTTCAAATCACCTTCATCGGGGAATGTTTGATATTCCTGTTGCATGGGCATTTGGAAAAATTGTGCTTTCACTTGTTGCATCAATTGATCTTTCATTTTTTCGGGAATTGAATCCTTTTTTGCTCCCAGCATTTGGTTCACGATTGCATTCAATCCAAGAACTTCTTCAACTTTACCGAATTTGCTCACATTTGCAACAACCTCTGCACCAATTATGCTGCTATATTGAACGAATTCAGGATTTTTTCGATCAGCTGATTTACCTGAATTGAATTGCATGGACATTGTTTCCCCGGGTTTCTGAGGATTCGGTCCTTTTTCATTGACTATCATGCTATCTATGCGAATGCTCATTTCAACAGAGCCATCACCATTGATTTTGCGAATGATTTTGGTATATGTTTGTGTGATTTCTTGTTCGAGAGCAAGTCCATTTCTTTTAATGCTGTTTTTTTGCGTCACTTTGAATTGTGAAGTGTCGCCGACTTTTGGCGCATAGAAAAAGGACTTCATCTTATAATCGTTGACCTTAGGAGCATTTTGAACTGCTTCAAATGACCATGATTTTGCTTCTTCAAGCGGTTCTGCGGGTTTATCGGCATCATTACAAGAAGTAAGAAGAAATAGAATCATTCCAAAAGTTAGGAGAGATCCCCTGAGTCGAGATACGGTCAATTCCATTTGTAGCGTCCTAAAAGTGTCCAAGTAGATTCTGTTTTGATTTCTTGCGTAAACTGTTCTCTTTTATATTGTGCAGTGACTTTTGCATTGTACTTCAGAGTTACCTTTTTTACCCAGCCTGATGAATTCATTTCCATTCTAATTACGCCATTCCCATTTGCTTCCTGAATAGGTACAGGTGCAGGAATACCGAAAAATCGTACATCATCATTTTTGACTGGAGTGAGTGCTTTTGACACTGCTTCAAGTACATATTCACCTTTGGAATATTCCGCAATTCGAACATCAACCGTATCGATGAAGTCGATACCATCGAGTCTCAATCTAATTGGTCTTTTCCAAATGGAATCAGGTGCAATCACAATTTTACCTGCAATCAATTGTTTGGAAACATCGGCAATCCAAGCGGCTTGTTCATCTTTCAAGGCATGCATCCAAGTAAATTTCTGCGCTGTATCAAGTGCGTCTTTACCTTCATTGATGATATAATTTCTAAGCCAGATGAGGTCGCCGGGCTGATCCACTCCAATCACATCATTCACTTCTGTTTTAGGTGAATAGACCAAAGCAAACTGATGATTGAGTAATGCCATATTAGCAATTGCATCAGGGAATTCCGTATTGACAGTTGCGGCCTTGGGATTTTGAGAATCATAGAGCAATTGAGCAGGGCCATCAAAGAATGCATATTTCATGGAATCAATATTACAAACGATGGCAAGACCATCAATGCCGGAGGGCTGAGGAGACTGTGGAGATTGCGTGAAATTGTACTGCACTTTCCTTTGATATTGTTTGCCTATGCTATCGCGATACATTCTGTTCACGACTGTTTTTTCATCCATTACATAGGACGCATAGACATTGTCTTTGAAGTCCACTCTTAGTGCATATTTCAGTTCAGGAGCCTTTTCTCCTTTTGTTGCGGATTGAGCATTAGATGCAATCGGCATCAAGCAACAGATTATGAAACATGTCACTGTATAGCGTTGAAAGAAATTCATGATGCTATGTCCTTTGATTGTACTGTCTGAAAAAGTGTCCACGAAGCGAGTGTCATTCCATCCCAAATTTCTCCATGTTGAATCATGGATATACACTCATCCATACTCACATGTATGATCTCAATGTCTTCGGTTTCTTCTGTATGTTGCTCGGTGAAGAACAAATCTTTGGCAATATACACAGAGCATATTTCATTGGTGATGCCATTGCATGGATTGAATATTCCTATCGGAATCATCTTCCCTGCAATTATTCCTGTTTCTTCTCTCAATTCTTTGTGAGCATTTTCCAAGGGGGTAACATCTTTTGTCATTCCTCCACCCGGAAATTCAATGCTCTGGCGTTGATTGAGATATCGAAATTGTTTGACCATGATCATTGTTTCATCATTCACTAGTGGGATGATGATGGTTGAACCATGTGAGTTGACATAATAATACTCACTTTGCGAATATCCGTCTGCCAGAACATATGATTCTTGCGTATACATCCAATATGGATTCTGATGTAGAATCTTCTCATTCATTTTGGAGTATGGTTTTGCTTTCGGCATGATACCACCTGAGAGTAAAAAAGGCGACGCTTCACAATGGAATGAGCGTCGCCTTCATATCATGTTCTCAAAGATTAAGCATTGTTTGCAACAATCTCGCTTTCAGTAAAGAAGAAAGCGATTTCATTTGCAGCATTTTCAGGAGAATCTGAACCGTGAACTGCATTCTCTGCTTTTGAACCTGCAAAGCGCTTACGGATTGTACCTTCAGCTGCTTCAGCCGGATCTGTCGAACCGATTAAGGCGCGATAATCTTCGACTGCATTTTCTTTTTCAAGTGCGATTGGAACGATTGCTCCGGAAGACATGAAATCACACAATTCGCCATAAAATGGACGCTCTTTGTGTACTTCATAAAATTTTCCTGCTTGTGCAGCAGAGAGAGTTGTCATTTTAAATGCAAGAACTTTAAATCCTGCTTGTGTGATTTGAGCGATGATTTCGCCAACAACATTCTTACGAACTGCATCAGGCTTAATGATTGCGAGTGTTCTTTGTTTCATTGTTTTGATCTATTGAATGGTAAATAATATCTGATTATGCTTGTACTGACAAAGCTTTTGCTACTAATTTGCCAATATCTGCCGGTGAGTCGGCAACAATCATTCCCGCTGCACGCATTGCATCAACCTTTGCTGAAGCAGTACCTTTGCCACCAGAAATGATAGCTCCTGCATGACCCATTCTTCTGCCCGGAGGTGCTGTTCTTCCTGCGATAAAGCCAATAACAGGCTTCTTCACATTTTTGCCAATATATTCAGCGGCTTCTTCTTCTGCTGTTCCACCGATTTCACCGATCATGATGATGGCTTCGGTTTCAGGATCTTCATTGAACAACTTGATTGCATCAATGAATCTAGTTCCAATAATTGGATCACCACCGATACCAATACATGTTGTTTGTCCGAGACCAACATCGGTCAATTGCTTCACTGCTTCATAGGTCAAAGTACCACTTCGTGAAACAACGCCAACAGTTCCTTTTTTATGAATGAATCCGGGCATGATTCCCAATTTACATTCATCCGGAGTAATGATTCCGGGGCAATTAGGACCGATCATTCGGCTATTGGATTGAGTAAGTGCAGTATTCACTCGAATCATGTCACGCACAGGAATACCTTCCGTAATGCAAACAATCAGAGGAATACCGGCCTCAATTGCTTCAATTGCTGCATCTGCGGCCATGCTCGCAGGAACAAAGATGATGCTAGCATCTGCGCCTGTTGCATTCACAGCATCAATAACTGTATTGAATACAGGAACAGGACGATTGAAAAGGTCTTCATTCTTGCCGGAATACATCAAACCGTTTTTGCCGGGTGTTACACCCGCAACAACATTTGTTCCATAAGCAAGCATTTGTGAAGTATGGAATGTACCTTCTGAACCGGTGATTCCTTGAACGATGACTTTCGTATTCTTATTGACGAGGACGCTCATAATGTTCGCAATTGAGGAAAATGAATAATCTTAGACGACAAAAATAGGAAATTTCCCCCGCAAAAAGACATCAAGAATTGATTGTCTTTTCCCCAGTTCTCATTGAGTGGGCGGTACAAATAGTACTTCTTCACCGGGTTTTATCATTCCATAACGCTCTCGGGCAAGACGTTCGATTTCGGAATCATCTTTATCCAATCTTTTGATTATGACATTCAATGAATCCCGAACAGCATGCTGATATTGGATATCGGCATCAATATTGGCTTTTTCACTCTCTAATTGCCATCCTTCATAAAGACCATAATCAGAGAAGAAAATATAGGCCAGACCCAAAAGGAGTACCAAACCCACCCAATAGAAGTGCTTTTTCTTTTCTACAATAATTTGATTATCAGTTGTATTGCTCATTTTTCAGGTTCAAACAATCGGTATTTGATACATACGATATGTTTTATACACTTTTCCATGCATTGTTGTGGTAAGTGCTTTTTTCATAGGTTCATTGTCTTCAAGAATCCATGAAGCTTCGCCATATTGAATTCCCTTTGGAAGTCCACGAGCCCCAATTTCTTGATAAAGTACTGCATCAACACCATGCTTTTGAAATTCCGGCAAGACTCCCAAGACTATGATTCTCAATAGATTAATCTTTTTCTTCTTGGTCAACATATGCCATAGAGCACCAAGCAATGAACCTGATTTATTGTGTACGAGGCATTGATTGATATCCGGTAGAGCGAGGGCAAAACCTGCAACCTTTCCTTTAACTTCTGCAATCAATGTATAGGTTGGATCTGCAATTTGCTTTAAATCAGCGGCAAGGAAATCAAATTCCTCATTCGTCATTTTCACGAATCCCCAATTAGGTTGCCATGCTGAATTATAGATTTCTTTGAGGGTTTTCACATCTTCGGCAAATGCTGTTGGCAAATGCTGTTTTGTCTTTGAAATTCACTTCACGGATGGTGACTTCAGATCTATTTCGAATCAAATCCACCAAGCGTTTCATTTTATCTGACACAAATGTATTTTGATCAAGAATATATGCATGTAAATCTTTGACTTTATGAAGTCCATACCCCTCATATAAATCTTGATAATATGGAGGATTATAGGTCATAAGGATCACAGGATGAGAGTCATATCCATCTATGAGCAAACCACATTCATCATTCATGCTGGGATTTGCAGGGCCACGCATATCATCCATTCCTTGTTGCTTCAGCCATGCCTTTGCGGTATCGAACAATTGATTTGCAGTTTCTTGATTGCGTTCACATTCAAAGAAACCAAAAAAACCCACTTTATCATTGTGCGCAATATTATGATTGTCATTGACGATTGCACCAATTCTCCCAACTATCTTCCCTTCCCTTTCTGCTAAAAACAATTGCATTTTGGAGTGTGCATAGAATGGATTCTTGTTTTTATCGAGCAATTTTAGTCGGTCTATCATGAGAGGTGGCACAAAATGAGGATCATTGGGATAAAAATCCTGTTGACAGGCAATAAATCGTTTAATGTCTGCTTTAGCTTCAATTGGCCTGATTTTGACTGAACTCATGTCGATACCGAAGAAAATATGGAAAGATCATGTTCAAAATAGTGGAATTCAATGAGATAATCGCGGATGACAATCACAAGTGACCGAAACTTGATAATTTTGCATGTCATTAGAACAAGGTCTTAGCAATGCTTCTCATCATTCCATCAATTGATATTCATCATGGTTCATGCAGGCGCTGCATTGAAGGTGCTCCCGGAACGGAATCTTTATATGCGGAGTACTCGAATCATCCTGAACGATTGGTAAAGCTTTGGCGAAGAGAAAATGCCAAATCTCTTCATATCACTGATTTTGATGCAATGTTTGAGCATAATCCTCATGCGAATACCGATTTGATACTTTCGATGTTGCAATCAACCGACATACCAATTCAATTGTTATCATCTCTACCGGATGCTGAGTTATGTTCATTCTGGCTTGACAACGGCATGTATAGAGTAATCATAAATGAAGTGATGTTGACAGACCCGGAAGGAGTGAAGGCACTTGTTAAGCAATATACTCCTAGCAGAGTGGTTGCGGCAATTCGTGTTTCTTCTGAAAGGGTGACCATGCCCGATATTGAATGTGTATTGGATGTACATGAAACCATTGATCTTGCTCGATCATTGGGAATCAATAGAATCATGTATGCGGATACTTCCTGGGAAGGAACATTGCAAGGTCCTGATTTGGAATGTTTAAAGGAGATTGCTGATTATTCCTCTATGCGCATCACGGTGGGTGGTGGAATTGGTGGTCCGGAACAGTTGTGGGCTTTGCAAGAATTGAAGTCAATCGGCATAGATTCGGTTGTAATTGGAAGAGCATTATATGAGAATAAATTTCCATGTCAAGGCATGTGGAGATCGATAGAAGCAAAACTTGAGCCTGATATTTCATAGGATTGAACATGTATAAAAGTCGTATTTCATTATTGATTACTTGTTTTTTTGCCATTTTTCTTGGTTTGAATCTCCATGCTCAAAATGGAAATGAGCTTGCAATCAATTCAAGTAAAAAAACTGACAGCATTAAACCGACAATCATGATTGCTGAAGTCACGCTTGGCAAAGAAATGCCATTGCAGTTGATTGCAAAATCAGATGCAGCGATGGCTATTGCTTTGGGTGCGACTGATCGTTTCCGCTATATTCCATTTGTTGTCCGAGATTCAGTTGCAGCAATATTTAAAAGTCTGAATGCAGAGCCAACCGCATTCAATGTAGGCCAGGAAATCAAAGCAGAAGTATTGCTATTTCTTCGGATTGATCAGCTTGGGAACTTGCTTCGAGTTGAGATTCAGGCAAAGGCAGGAAATCAGTATACACAAAGTGTTACTGGTATTGGTCTTGGACTTTTGAGATATAGAGACACTAGTAATGCCATAGTCTATGAGCCCACATTGATTGAAGCTATGCAAAGAGCGATGTGTACGATCACAGGAGATTCCAATCTCTATGCGCATGTTGAGGACAGTTCATATATGGTGTATCCTGCTGAGCCACTCACCTTTTTGAGTATGGAATTAGATAATAAAAAGCAGAAATCTTTATGGGCGATATTTCAGAATAATGAAGTCAATTCTTATTATGGATTACAAGTCTTATTCGAGGCGGCATCAACTCTCAAGCATGTGATTCCGGTAGATTTGGATACCAGAGATTCAGTCTATGCTTTGAAACAAATTTATGGTGTGGAAAATCATATTCCACCCACGCAGACAGAATTAAAAATGCTCTATGATGTAGGATTGAATTATGGAATCACGGGTCTTGTTGAAAAGACACAAGATGGCGCAGAACTTACATTAACATTACAAGAAATCAGCTCGACCGGGACTTTGAAAAGAGTAAAGTCATTAACGGCCGGTTTCTCAGAAGATTCTCTGGAAGGATTCAAAAAGACAGCCACCAAATTGCTTCGCAGGTTACTGCGATGAGTGAAACATTTACGATTGATCCGAGAAGGATTCATGAAATCACAGATAGTGGTTATGCTCCATTTTCCGGTGAATTTGTTTGCAAGGAAGGAGCTGAATGCATTATATATTGGATGTCCCGAGATCAGCGCATTCATGACAATTGGGCATTGATTGCATGCATAAACCAATCGATTAAGCTAAGACTTCCAATTCGAATTCTTTTCACATTGGTTCCTGAGTTTCTTGATGCAACATTGAGACAATTTCATTTCATGTTGCATGGTTTGGAGGAAGTGCAAAAGCAAGCGATTGATTTGGGCATTCCTTTTGACTTGATTGTAGATAATGACCCGGGAAAGTCTATGATTGCTTTTGCAGAAAAACATAAAGCAGGGATGGTAATCACCGACTTTGATCCACTGAAAATCAAATTGCAATGGAAGCAAACTGCGAGTATCGGCTTGCAATGTCCTTTCTATGAAGTGGATGCACATAATGTGATACCTGCTCGATTCATTTCTCAGAAAACAGAATTTGCAGCATATACTTTGCGACCCAAAGTGCATAGATTGTTGGATCAATTTCTGGTTCCCTTCCCTGATGTTCAATCGTTCAAACAGGAAAACATTCACTTGGAATGTATTTATTCAGCAGAAGATCTATTGAAGAAGGTCGGGGTAAGAAGAGACATTCAACCTGTGAGTACTTTTTCACCTGGACCCAATTCTGCCATGAATGCTTTACGATCATTCATTGAACATAAGTTAGAAGCATATGGAGAGAAAAGAAATGACCCTAATCTCGGCAATGTATCTGATATGTCACCTTGGCTACATTTCGGGAATATTTCTTCACAGACAATAGCGTTAATGATCAAAACACAGGAAAGCAATAAGGAATCAATAGATTCTTTTTTGGAAGAATTGATTGTACGCAAAGAGCTTGCTGATAATTATTGTTTATACACTAGTGATTATGATAATTTCAATGGGTATCATAATTGGGCGCAGACATCACTCAATGCCCATCGTTCTGATATCCGAGAGTATACTTATGATCAAAGGCAATTTGAATTGGCTGAGACGCATGATCCTTTATGGAATGCGGCACAGATTGAAATGGTGAATACGGGAAAAATGCATGGCTATATGCGGATGTATTGGGCAAAGAAAATTCTTGAATGGACTCAAACTCCTGAGGAAGCTCAATCGATAGCGATTTATTTGAATGATACATATGAATTGGATGGTCGGGATGCCAATGGATATACCGGTATAGCTTGGAGTATTGGTGGCGTTCATGATAGAGCATGGTTTGAAAGACCGATTTTTGGGAAAATCCGCTATATGAATGCCAATGGTTGTAAATCTAAATTTGATGTCAAACGATATATTGCCACGCATAAGTCTAATATCAGCAGCAGCACTTTATTCTAAAATCAGAAATTCTCTTTGCAAAGGAAGATAATACTCGTAAATTTGCAGATGCTTGATCTAATCTTAGGTCATACATGGCGGGTGTAGCTCAGTGGTAGAGCAGCGGTTTGTGGTTCCGCTGGCCGCGGGTTCAATCCCCGTCACTCGCCCCCAAGCTCGACAGACAACTGTCGGGCTTTTTTTATTCCTGTACAGAAAATTGGGCCGATACCCCTGATTCGGCCCAATGCAGCATGAAGTATCAAATGGAGGGAATACTTGCATGTTTAAGATTATTGTATGATTGCAATATTGAATGAAATAGGAGCCGGATTGATACTATTTCCTGTTGCATTCAAGAAGGTGATTCGAACGGTATTTGTTTGAATGATTCGTACTGAGGCAATGCTGATTCCTGCAACCAAGTCTTCTGTTGGAGATGCATGCGCAATTCCTCCCGTTTGAATGCCATTAACAGTTATGTCACAAAATCCAATTCCTCCATTTGGATTGAGATTGGGACAATCGACAGTAACTGATTGTTGTAATACTATAGCATTTCCCCAGGACATTTGACCATTTGTGTGAACTCGAAGTAACTGATTATCTACGCTTGGGGGATTCAAAGGCAAGGTATATGTAATATTTGTTTGTTGTGATCCAGCCTTAATCATCGAATATTGGTTGTCTACAGGATAGGAACCGCTATTTGACCCCGGTTCAAAAAAGTACATTCCATGAGCTACTCCATCATTGGAAGCAAGCCATACATCCATGTTGCCAAGCACCATAGTATTTGCGGCGTTTATTGTCATGTTTCGATTATTTGAATTATTATTCCCCAATGAACCGATGGTATTTTCTGCAGATGTTGAAAAAGTTAGTCCTGATCCTCCAAGTATAATTCCATTTGGAGAAGACACACTATGATTTTTTCCTCCCAATATGATTGCTCTTGAGCCGGTGAGATTAGCATTGTACGTGCTCATTGCAAGACCGAATTGTCCTGACACAGAATTGTAACTCCCTCCAATTACTGCGGAGTATTGTCCTCCTGAGTAATTGTTTGTACCCCCAATTGCTATCGTACTTTCATTACCTGCTGTATTATAAACCCCATTTGCCATAGAATAAGCACCAACTGCTGTATTTCCATAACCACCACCTGCAATAGAGTATTGTCCGCTAGCTTGATTATTGTATCCTGCAAGTATTATTGATCCATATCCTTGTGCGCTATTTGATAGTCCTGAAATAACTGCAGATGCATTTCCTGATGCTGCATTATTCGCTCCACCTATTAGTACAGAATGATTTCCTGATGCAACATGATGATTAGCATTTCTACTAATTTGTAAATCTACTGCATTGATTCCTCTTTTCATTCCTCCAAGAGATGTATTATCCGGACTACTTGTCAATAAAGAACCATTACCTTTTGGACTGATTGCTATATCGATATTGGACTCTGTTCCTTTAGTTGAAAAAGTATGCACAGGAATTGATGTATTGGGCCATTGAGTTGATCTACTCTCTCTAAAAAAGAGTAGGGTATCTCTTATTATGGGATGAAATAGCCATTCACTACCATTCCAGGAAATTGTATGACCAATACTTGCTCCTACACCGGATAATTTTGCTAAGGTAACTGAACCAGAAGCAAGCATATTTGTCTGAATCTTTCCTACTCCAATATTTGGATTTGGATATGTACCGGTTAAGTCTCCACCTGCTGTACCACTTGGAGGAAGCGTGGTCGGAATAACCCCTGCCGCTAACTTTGATGCTGTGATTACTCCTATTGCTATTGTGGGATTTGGATAAAGTCCACTCAAATCACCACTTGCAATACCGCTCGGAGGAAGTGTTGTCGGAATTACGCCATTTGCGATTTTTGACGAAGTGATTGCAGCATCTTTCAGTTGACTTGTGCCAATCACATTATTCGCAATACTCGGATTCGGATATGCTCCACTCAAATCTCCACCTGCAGTACCACTCGGTGGAAGTGTTGTTGGAATCACACCGCTCGCGATTTTTGTTGATGTAATTACTCCATCTGCGATACTCGGATTTGGATATGTTCCACTCAAATCTCCACCCGCTGTGCCACTCGGTGGAAGTGTTATGGGAATCACGCCACTCGCGATTTTTGATGAAGTAATCGAGCTGTCTTTCAGTTGACTTGTGCCTATCACATTATTCGCAATACTCGGATTTGGATATGCTCCACTCAAATCACCACCCGCTGTGCCAATCGGCGGAAGTGTTGTCGGAATCACACCGCTGGCGATTTTTGATGAAGTGATTACTCCATCAGCAATACTCGGATTTGGATAAGTACCACTCAAATCACCACCTGCAGCGCCACTTGGAGGAAGTGTTGTTGGAATCACACCATTAGCGATTTTTGATGAAGTGATTGCAGCATCTTTCAGTTGACTCGTGCCAATCACATTATTCGCAATGATTGGATTCGGATATGCTCCACTCAAATCTCCACCAGCATTCCCGCTTGGAGGAAGGTTTGTTGGTATTACACCACTTGCGATTTTTGATGAAGTAATTACTCCATCTGCAATAATCGGATTCGGATAGTTGCCACTCAAATCACCACCTGCAGTACCGCTCGGAGGAAGTGAAGTTGGAATTACACCGCTGGCGATTTTTGCTGAAGTTATTACTCCATCAGCGATACTCGGATTTGGATATGCTCCACTCAGATCTCCACCTGCTGATCCACTTGGTGGAAGTGTTGTGGGAATTACGCCATTTGCGATTTTGGATGAAGTGATTACTCCATCTGCAATACTCGGATTTGGATATGCTCCACTCAAGTCACCGCCCGCAGAACCACTTGGAGGAAGTGAAGTTGGAATTACGCCATTTGCGATTTTTGACGATGTAATCGAACTATCCTTCAGTTGACTCGTACCAATCACATTATTCGCAATGATTGGATTCGGATATGCTCCACTCAAGTCACCGCCCGCAGAACCACTCGGAGGAAGTGTTGTGGGAATCACACCGCTGGCGATTTTTGATGAAGTGATTGCAGCATCTTTCAGTTGACTCGTGCCAATCACATTATTCGCAATGATTGGATTCGGATATGCTCC
>JBEEPK010000022.1:0-23700 GCA_041191145.1 Bacteroidota bacterium | reverse complement strand
GTCATTGAATTTCATTTTATCGGCAATGGCGCAAGCTACATTTGACTGCCTTGCCTTCATTCGTATTTCCTCAATTGCATCGCCGGAGGCGCCATATTGCACAAAAATCTTCTCGATTTCTCTGCCTGCATTGAGTGCTTCGATGACAGCGCGTCTGCCATAGAGATAATGACCAGTTGTATTCTTCATTAATTCGCAGAAAACCCGTATTTTTACAAGCCTTTGCCTCCCTTCAGAAGGCGTTTGTTTCACCGCACAAAGATACAGTAATTCCATGGATCGTTTAGAAACATTCCCAAATCCAGCTGTCGGTAGACAGTACCGCATCAAACATGTCTTGCATGAGTTCACATCTGTATGTCCATTGACCGGTCTTCCGGACTTTGCAACCGTGACCATTGACTATGTTCCTGATGCAATTTGCCTTGAATTAAAATCGCTCAAATACTATTTCCTTGAATTTAGGAACATGGGTATTTTCTATGAAGCGGTAACCAATAAAATCCTCGATGATTTGGTTGAGCGTTGCAATCCACTTGAAATGACCATCACAACAGATTGGGGCATGAGAGGTGGAATGTCAAGCGTGATCACCGCTTCTCATAGGAGATGAGATGGAATCTCGAATCGCCAAAGAATTTCATTGGGAGATGGGCCATCGACTTCCTTTTCATCAAGGTGGTTGTCAGAATATTCATGGTCATTCATATACCATGCGCGTTGAAGTTGTCGGAACCATTGATCCCGCAACCGGGATGGTAATTGATTATTTCGATATGAAAGCACTCGTGCAACCACTGATTGATCGCTTGGATCATTCATTCCTTTTGGATTCATCAGATTCCATTCTTATGGAATTTTTCAAGCATCATCCCATGAAAGTAAATACTGTGGACTTTTATTCCACGGCTGAGAATATTGCTCATTATATGCTTCGTGAGCTTATTCCGGGTTTTGAGGTTTTTTCAAATATTTCCGAATTACGCATTCGTTTGCGTGAAACGGAAAACACCTTTGCCGAAGCAGTGCACATTTATACCAATTGATCAGATTCAAAGCAGGAAATATGTCAGTAAGAGTTCGATTTGCCCCATCCCCAACGGGCTTTCTTCATATCGGTGGTTTGAGGACAGCACTATATAATTATTTATTTGCCAGACATCATGGTGGTGCTTGCATTCTTCGCATTGAAGATACAGATCAAACCAGATTTGTTGAAGGTGCAGAAGAAAATATCATTGATATCTCTCGATGGGCGGGAATGGAATTCGATGAAAGTCCTGAAAAGGGTGGCCCTCATGGTCCATATCGTCAGTCCGAACGCACAGAAATCTATCGACAATATGCAAATGAGCTATTGGCTAAAGACATGGCATATCGTGCATTCGACACATCCGAGGAATTGGATGCCATGCGCGAACGACAAAAAAATGCCGGAATTGCAGCAAAGTATGATCGTACTGTCATGCGTAGCGAATATACACTTGGACCTGATGAAACAAATCGATTGCTTGATGAAGGAGCCGATTATTGTATCAGATTAAAAGTGCCTGTTTCCGGTGAAATCAGATTTAATGATATTGTTCGCGGTGAAGTGATAGTCAATGCTCGTGATGTCGATGATCAAATTCTTCTGAAATCAGATGGTTTTCCAACATATCATCTGGCGAATGTCGTGGATGATCATCTTATGGAAATTTCCCATGTGATTCGTGGCGAGGAATGGCTTCCATCCACTCCAAAACATGTTCTTTTGTATCAGGCATTCGGATGGGACATGCCTAAATTCGCACATCTTCCACTGCTATTGAATCCGGATAAATCCAAAATGAGTAAGCGATTTGGAGATGTATTCGCAAAGAGTTTTAGAGAAAAAGGATTCTTTGCCGATGCACTTGTCAATTTCGTGGCATTATTGGGTTGGAATCCAACTTCCGACAGAGAAATTTTCTCCATGCAGGAATTGATTGATTTATTCACACTTGAAAAAGTGAATAAGGCAGGTGCTGTGTTTGACACCAAGAAACTTGAATGGATGAATGCACAATATCTACGCAATGCAGATCCTGATTCACTTCTTCCTCAATTGCAGGTCATTCTGCATGAGCATCATATCGAGGTAAGTGATGAAAGAGCAAAAGGTATTTTGACACTATTGCGAGAGCGCATCACATTTCTGAATGAAATACCAGGATTCGGTGCATATATGTTCTCTGATGATTATGGGATTGATGAAGAGTATAAGGCAAAACATTGGACTGCAGATTCAGGTGTAATCATTGCATCACTTCTTCCGATTATGAAAGGTTTGGAAGAGTTCAATCATACAACAATCAATGATGCAGTCGGAGCATTCACCAAAGAGAATGGAATTGCCTCCAAATTATTCATCCATCCTTTGCGTATGATTCTTACCGGCAAACCCGTTGGGGCAGGACTCTATGAAACAATGGAAATGCTCGGTAAGGATGTGTGCATTCGTAGAATTGAACGCTTTTTATCCCAAGAAGGAACATGATGAAAAGCGTAATTGTCATGATATTGGGATTATTCCTTCATGGTTGCATGAGTACAAAATCCACATGTATCAATGAAAGAACCATGGGTACGATATTGCGATGGGGCGATGGTGACATTTCATCCGGATCATTTACCGGTTATGAAATCCATGCTGAAGATCTCGGAGTATATAATGCGCATCGCACAAATGGCAATGATGCCATGAATGTCAAGAGAATTGATTCCGTAAATGTGGATTTCTTTTGTAGTACTTTGCAGGATATGATTGGGACATTTACTGCCATACAATCACTATATTCGCCAGGTAAGTCCTATCGCTCGGTTGAGTATATCAATACAAAAACCAATGTCCACAAAAAGGCTATTTGGAATCCGGAATTTTCAACATTCGGAAGCAAAGAATTTCGGGCATTGCATGATTCACTGATGCTGAGAGTACCAGTATCAAAATAATAATGCATATGAAGGTTGGATTTGAACAAAGTGGATTGATTTTTTCATTTATTCCTCGCAATAGCGGGGGGGGATATTCATTTGGCATCTGATATTTCAATTTTATTGGTGGATGATAATGCCGAGTTTACAGAAACATTGGCAGATATCATTGGGGACTTTGGGTGGAAGACACATTCATGTGATTCTCCCGAGGGAGCTCTTACGCATTTGGAGCAATTTCATCAACAATATTCCTTGATGTTGTTGGATATAGAATTTGTGAATTCACAAATGAACGGCTTGGATGTACTTGCGCAATGCAAAAAAAAGTATCCTGCTTTGTCTGTCATCATGATTTCAGGGAAAGGTACAATTGACACCGCAGTAAAAGCAACCAGAATGGGTGCGGTGAATTTTATCGAAAAGAGTTCTATTTCCACAGATCGGCTACGCGATGTTCTTACAAGCACTTTGGAAAAATTTCAAGTTCAAACAGAACATCAAGAACTATTGAAATTGATACAAAAACAAGGCATCATTGGAAAAAGTGAAGCATTGCTCAAAGTTGCCGACAAGATTATTCGATTTGGAAAAACAGATTTGAATGTGCTTGTGACCGGAGAAACCGGAACAGGAAAAAAATTGGTGGCAGAAGCAATTCATGCTGTGAGCAAAAGAGGACATCATCCGGTTGTAACGGTCGATATTCCGAATATCCCAAGAGAATTATTTCAAAGTGAGTTATTCGGTCATGTGCGTGGATCATTTTCGGGTGCTCATGAAAACAAGAAAGGATTATTTCATCAGGCAAATAAGGGATCGCTCTTTTTGGATGAAATAGGTGATTTGCCATTGGAATTGCAAGCAAATCTTTTGCTTCCGATTGAAACGAAAATTATCCGTAGAGTCGGATCTGTTGAACCTGAAGAAGTGGATGTTCGTTTCATTTCCGCAACTGATCGTGATTTGCTCGGAGCCATGCGTGAAGGAAAATTCCGCGAACAATTATATCATCGATTGAGAGAATGCGAAATCACCATCCCACCATTGAGTGAGAGGAAGGAAGATATTCCATTGATTGTCAATCATTATGTGAAAAAACACAATGAAAAAATGGTGGATAATAAATCATTCTCTCCGGCAGCAATTGAGTTTTTGCAAGAACATACATGGAAAGGAAATGTAAGAGAATTGCAAAGTACTTTGCGTGTGGTATTGCAAACTGTATCATCCGATACCATTGAGATTAGAGACATCCATTCCGTTGCATCAACGAATGATCATGTATATTCACAACCAAAAGCAGTATCAGGCAGTGATCAATTTTCAATCACCAGTGATGGCTCATTGAAAGATGATATTGCAAGAGCAGATAAAATGAAAATTGTTTCCACATTACAGAAGTGCAGTGGTAATGTGAGTAAGGCGGCGGTATTATTGGCAATCTCTCGCGAGACATTACACAATAAAATCCGCAGATATGAAATTGATGTCAATAAATTCAGATCCGGAAAATAATATGCGATTCAGCAATGCATTCTTTTCACTATTCCTGACATTCTTAATAATGTCATGCTCCACAAGTTCAGTACCACTGAAGGATGCTCCCGAAGCATATAGCATCACTCTTGAGAGAACTGCCTGCAGAGGAAATTGTCCAGTCTATTCAATGACTGTTCATGGAGATGGTACGATTGATTATGAAGGGTTCCTCAATGTTCCGGTAAAAGGGAAGAGAATAGGAAGTATTTCCAAGGACTCCATCAATTCATTGCTCAATACAATAGAGAAAGTGAATGTGAATGAATTGCAGGCAAAATATGTAAAGCAAGGTGTTACCGATATGCCATCAGTATTGTTCAAAGTGATACATACCAAAGATGGTGTAATTCGAGGAAAATCCATTGTTGATTATCAAGGTGATGATACTGCACCCGAGGCATTACGAATGCTGTATAATCAAATGGATGGTTGGTATTATAACATTCAGTGGCAATAATTTCACTTATATTTTCGAGAATCTCAATGACCGAATGGATCAATCGATACAAAGAATGGAAAAAAGCTCGTGATGCAAAACGCAAAGAGCCGGAAACTCCGATTGAGCATATTGTTTCATGGTTTAAAACCATGTTCGGTGCAGTGTTTTTTATCATGATAGTCAATGGTCTGCTTTTCGGATCATTCGTCGTTCCAACCGGTTCGATGGAAAATACCGTTGCAACGGGTGATTTTGTATTCGTGAATCGATTGGTTTATGCACCTTCAACTCCACAGATGGTTCCTTTCATAAATAAGCCACTTCCATTTCTTCGCTTTCCTGGATATTCAACGCCAAAAGTTGGTGATGTGATTGTGTTTATTTATCCGGGTGACAGAGATGATGTCGAACCAAGAGATTTTACTTATTATTTAAAGCGTTGTGTCGGCATTGCCGGAGATACAATCGAGATTCGCAAAACAAGAGTCTATGTCAATGGGAAGGAGTTTGGCTTGCCAAAAGATGGAAAATTCGATCTGTCCATGGAACCCCCTTCCGAATATAAAGAGCAATGGTTACAAGCACAAAAAGATCATTCATTCCCAATAGGGAGTGGAAATACCCGAGATGATTGGGGACCAATGCGCATACCAAAGAAAGGCGACCGAATTGCCATAACAAAAGAAAATGCGATACAGTGGGAAGTGTTCATTCGTCGCGAAGGACATTCCATTGCCATTGATGGTGATGCCATTTTAATTGATGGAAAAAAGTCCTCGACATATACTGTTGAAAGAGATTATTGTTTTGGATTGGGTGATAATCGTAATAATAGTGAGGACAGTAGATATTGGGGATTCATTCCCATGGATAGTATCATCGGAACTCCTATGATTGTCTATTGGTCATGGGATACGGGTCGTCCAATCTCTGACCTTTTCAAAAAGATTTCATCCATCCGATGGTCACGCATCGGTACGATCATTCGCTGAGCAGATAAATCATGATCGAATTGTTTCGCATAGGTTTTCTCCAGATCACATTGATCGATGTGCTGGACATTGGGATCGTGACAATACTGTTCTTTGCTTTGTATTCCGTATTACGCGATACCATCGCAGTACGAATCCTGCTTGGTTTCATACTCATGTTGATTGTGTCATTCATTACGCAATCGCTTAATCTTAAAGCGCTAAATTGGATACTGCGCGCAATTGCCGATATCTGGCTCATTGCATTCATCATTCTGTTCCAACCTGAAATTCGAAGAGTATTATTGGTCATCACGAGATCGAAATTATTTCGTGTAATTGTGAAGAAAAATATTTCACAATCTCTGAATGATATTGTTGAGGCTGTGAAGGAATTGTCAGACAGGCATGTCGGAGCTTTGATTGTGTTTCCGAGATCGCAGAATATCAAAATGACCATAGATACAGGTGTGCCGATACAAGCATTAGTCAGTTCCGAACTTCTTCTTTCAGTGTTCAATCCAAAATCGCCTTTACATGATGGTGCAGTCATCATTGAAAATGACATGATCACGGCTGCGAAATGCGTTTTGCCCCTCAGCACAATGTCAAGATCTGATTTGGGTAATCTCGGAACTAGACATCGAGCCGCACTCGGTCTATCAGAGCAGTCGGATGCAGTGATCGTGATTGTTTCTGAGGAAACAGGGTCGATTTCGATTGCACGAGAAGGACATCTCACGCAACAAATCGGCATTAAGACCTTCCCCGGTTTATTACAGAAATATCTGTCATCAGGCGCTATTTCTGATACAGATTAATCATTCCCCGAATCTTTGCAGCAGATTCGGATTTCTTATGTGAATACTCATGAGTCGACATTTTTATACTGAAGCTCGAGCAGGTCTCGTGCAGATTTTGAGAGAACGCGGAATCACCAATGAAGCGGTATTGAAAGCTTTTGGTACAGTACCTCGAGAACAATTTGTATCTGGTCCTTTCAAACAAAGAGCATATGAAGACATCGCATTGCCAATCGATAAGCATCAGACAATTTCTCAGCCATTCACCGTTGCTCGCATGACGGAGTTACTGGAAGCGAAGCCCGGTCATATAGTCTTGGAAATTGGAACAGGATCCGGATATCAAGCCGCGATTCTTGCTGAAATGGGAGTGACGGTCTATACGATTGAGCGACATTTTGAATTATACAATTCAGCAAGATCCATCCTCAAAGAGGTATTCCCCGGAAATTCCATTCAATGTAGATTCGGTGATGGTACTATTGGTTGGTCTGAGCATGCGCCTTATGATGGCATAGTTGTTACTGCCGGTGCACCGGAAATCCCTGATACTCTATTAAAACAATTGTCGATCGGAGGACATCTCATCATTCCGGTAGGAAGTGAAAAATCACAAGTGATGCATTGCATTGTGAGGGAAGATGAGAATAATTATGCCGATTATCCTCTTGAGGATGTTAGTTTTGTTCCACTGATTGGCAAACAAGGTTGGAGTGGAACATAAATGAATGAGATGATGCACATAATTGATGCAATCAAATCCGAACAGCGAAAAGGCAAGAAAATCGTATTCACGAATGGATGCTTTGATATCCTGCATCGTGGTCATGTCACCTACTTGAATCAAGCGCGGGATTTAGGTGATCTTTTGATTGTCGGCATCAACTCCGATGAATCGGTCAAGCGTTTGAAGGGTCAGGAACGTCCCGTGAACATGCTGGAAGACAGAGCATATGTATTGTCTGCACTCAAATCAGTGGATTATGTCATTCCATTTGAGGAAGACACTCCACTGAATCTCATCAATCTGATTATGCCTGATATTTTGGTGAAAGGTGGTGACTATACCATTGATCGCATCATTGGCGCACAAGAAGTATTAGCAAATGGAGGAAAAGTGGAGATCATTCCATTTGTTCCGGGTAAATCCACATCTGCAATCATAGATACCATCAAGACGCTTTGACTTTCAATTCATATGCATCAATCAATATCTTGAGTTCATTTCTGTGTAATTCAGGATCTGCATTCAGAATATTAGGGATCTCAAGCATAGAATCAATGATTTCATCATTCATCTTTCCTCGTTTCAATGCTTCTGCATATGGCATATGATTGAATGTCACCATGGAATATGCAGTATGGAATGATTCAGGGAACATGTCAGACAAAATCCTCTCCGCTTTTTTTCTACGAAGGAATTCAGGATCTGCGACGAGGTCTCGCATTTCAATAAAATTATTCAATGCAAGTTCGGCGATTGCATCACCATTGGGTTTGCGAGCAATCTCATAATTATGGAAGAGTTCTGTCCAATCATCACTGCCATGTGCATCGAGCATTTCCCCAAAGACTCTGCAATCTTCAAAACCGGCATTCATTCCTTGACCAAAGAATGGAACGATGGCATGTGCGGAATCACCCATGAGCAATACTTTATCTTTAAATGCCCAAGGAAATGCACGAACAGTCACAAGAGAAGATGTTGGATTGGCTTTATAATCCTCAAGAAGTGTGGGCATCATTGCCATGGCATCAGGAAATTGCTCTGAGAAGAATTGCGAGATTTCTTCATCGGATTTCAGTGAAGCAAATGATGGATTCCCTTCAAATGGGAAGAAAAGTGTGCATGTAAAACTGCCATCCATATTTGGAAGAGCAATCATCATATATTGTTTTCTCGGCCAAATGTGAAGTGCATTTTTCTCCAACTTAAATGATCCGTCCTCAGCAGGTGGAATATGCAATTCTTTATATCCATGTTCAATGTAATATTGCTGATAATTGAAGCGATCTGTCTTTTGCATCACCTCGCGAACTGCTGAATAAGCTCCATCCGTTGCAATGATGCAATCAGCTTCCGCAACTATTTTACTGCCATTCTGCGTGTCTTCAAAATGCGCGATTGCGGTATTCAAATCAACATGGGTGCATTTATGATTGAATGTGATATGTACATTGTCAAAAGCATCGGCGCATTCAATAAGAGCTTTATTGATACCGCCTCTGGAAACAGAATTGATTGCCTGACCATCTTTGCCATAAGCTAGATAGCTTTCCGTTCCATCCACTGCATGCATCATTCTGCCATGCATTGGAATAGCAACCGAGAGAATATCCTCTATGATCCCCGCTGCTTCTAGTCCGCGAAGTCCACGATCTGAAAGAGCCACATTGATTGATCTTCCAGCACTAAGACTATTTGCTCGCATGTCCGGTCTGCGCTCAAAGATTGAGATGGAATGTCCTCTTTTGGCTAAATATACAGCCAATAGGCAACCGACAGGACCGCCTCCGATGATGGTAATCTTTTTGCTCATTGTGATGACCGATGAAAATGATGGGTGATATTCACTGCAAAACTAACAACTCTGCACAAACATGATTCTCATCAGGAAATCAGTGGATAAAAAATGGTATTTTCACTATGCATGTTTCATAAAATCGGTGTAGTATCATGAAATGTACTTTTTACGGACATTCAACTTTTCTCCTGGAAACCGAGAATCATTCGCTTCTATTCGATCCATTTATCTCGCAGAATCCACTCGCAAGTCATATAGACATTGATACTATCAATCCTGACTATATCTTGATTTCTCATGCTCATGGTGATCATTGCGCGGATGTGGAGCAAATAGCGAAGAAATCAGGAAGCACAATCATCGCCAATTTTGAGATTGTCAACTATTTTGCAGAAAAGGGAATTGTAGGTTTTGCCATGAATTCCGGTGGTTCGCATGAGTTTCCGTTTGGAAAACTTACAATGACGCATGCATATCATTCAAGTTCTTTTCCTGATGGAACATATGGTGGTAATCCGAATGGATTTGTGATTCATTCCGGTAATACATGCATGTTTTATTCAGGTGATACCGCGCTCACTTCTGATTTCGCATTATTGGGTGAGAGATATGCCATTGATCTTGCAATTCTACCGATTGGCAATGTGTTCACAATGGATTATGTGGATGCCGAAAGAGCTTGCATGATGCTGAAGGCGAAGAAATGTATGGGTGTGCATTTCGATACATTTCCGCCTATAAAAATTGATCATGAAACCGTCCAAGCATATATGAATCTGAAAGGACAGGACTTTTTCTTACCCAAGATTGGAGAAGAATTCGAATTTTGATGCGATTCTATTGCACATATTGTCTTTGCATATTTTGCATCATTTCAATAGCTATAAGTAATGATGGCATAGTTCGATGCTCTTCATTTATTGATACAAATGATATTCGAACCGGTCCTGCTGTCAAAACTTGGATGCGATATCTGAATTCCTCACCTGATTCCATACAAGAAAATCCACATTGGCAGATAAAAGATAGAAATGAAAGATTTTCTTTTGATCCGGCAAGTGTATGGTTATTTCAATCGAAAGAATTCATGAATACATTCCCTCCCATGATCATTGGCGCGGAAGAGGTGGGGAAAGGGAAAGTTTTGATCAAAACATTGTTTCAAGGAATGGATTCTACCGGATCTAACCTCCCGATAGCTGTGTATAGAGTCTTAGCAAGGGAAGAGGATGAGCAATGGCAACTTGAATCTGTGCTTGAAACCATGACAGAAGATTGGAGTACCAAAAGCATCGGCGGAATGACATTTTATATGTCCCCAAAACACAAATACTCATCCTCTTTGGCTAGGAAGGCCATGCGATTCTGCGATTCTCTCACAGCATTATTTGATCTCGGTGATATTGAAGATGCAAGATACTATGTGACAACTTCCAAAGATGAGCTCGCATCGATTCTTGGATTTGATTTTTTTGTGTCCACTCCACAAGGTTTGACTTATCCTGAGAAAGATTGGGTATTCACGGCATTGGATACTGAATTTCACTCACATGAACTTGTTCATTTGATTTTCAGATCATTCTCGAATACACATCCTTTTATTTCGGAGGGCTTGTCAACCTGGCTAGGTGGAAGTTTGGGACAGAATCTATATGATCTGAAGAAGCAATTGGCAATTGAATATGTACGAAGACCAAATGAATTGTCCATCGAGAAAGTACTTGAAAAAGGTCAAAGAGAATCATTGGCATATTATACTTTCGGAGCCTTGATTTGCAGACAAGTATTTTTGCTTCGCGGTGGATCGGGACTTAAAAAATTCTTGAATGATTGTGCTGTGGAAACTTCCAAGCTTCATGAAGTCATTTCAAATCATTTATCAATACAAATAAGTGAGATTGATCCATTTTTCAGAACCGCATTATTGGATGCGCATATCACAGGAAGTGATTGAAATGAAAAAAAAGATTCTCTTTCTAATGTTGTGGGCTATGCATTCTGGACTATATGCTCAGGAAACGCAGTTGTTCACTAAGAATGGCATCAGGCCCATGGTTGGATTCTCTCTGCCCGATTTATTGCATTTTGGTGTGCGATATCAGATGGATGATTTGCAATATGGACTTAATATTGGTTCATTTCCCGCTGATAATGAAAGCATCATCACCTATTCCGCGGATGTCATTTGGCATATGTTCGGTGAGAAAAATGCATTGAAGGATAAACCTTGGTATGGAAAAATAGGTTATACATTCATGCGGGAAGAAACTGAGTTTGAAATCAATACATGGTCTTATGCCCATATGAGATTTGGTCATGAATTCGCGCTTTCAAATTTCTTAGCTTTGCACATTGATGCTGGACTAATGTTTGAATTGCAACATGATGAAATAGAGAAAAAACCAAGGAATTCTTGGTTGAATTTTGATTTTGAATTCCCTGTTTTACCAAGCATTGGAATCACAACCGCATATTCATTTTAAGTGATAGATATGATGACATTACCTTTGACAGGAACTATTACAGCGCTTGTGACACCGATGCACAAGGATGGTTCCATTGATTATGTATCCCTCAAAAGACTCATCGATTTTCAAATTGAAGGGAATATTTCTGCTATTGTTCCATGTGGTTCCACCGGTGAGAGTGCAACTATGTCATTCGTAGAGAAATGCGATGTGATCCGCACCACGGTTGAATATGCTGCCGGCAGAGTGCCTGTTATTGCAGGCACCGGATCGAATGATACTGCAGCCGCGATTGCATTGACAAAAGAAGCAAAATCAATAGGTGCAGATGCCGTATTGCTAGTTTCACCATTTTATAATAAACCAACACAACGCGGATTGATTGCCCACTTTTCGGCCATTGCTGAGTCATGCGATATTCCGCAGATTCTTTATAATGTCCCGGGAAGAACGGCATCAAATGTCACTGCAGAAACACAATTGCAATTGGCTGAAACATTCACGCATATCATTGCCACAAAAGAAGCATCGGCGGATTTAGAGCAAATGATGGAAATCATCAGACATCGTCCCGCGCATTTCACTTTGCTTGCCGGTGATGATGCGCTTGCACTTCCAATCATTGCATCGGGAGGACATGGTGTGATATCTGTTCTATCAAATTATGCTCCGGCTCAATTCGGTGCATGCATCAATGCGGCATTGTCTGGTGATTTTGAAAAAGCACGAGCATTACATTATCCTCTTTTCGATTTGATGCGACTCAATTTCATTGAAACAAATCCAATTCCTGTGAAAGGAATTCTCTCAATGATGGGAATATGTGAAGAAAATTATCGTCTGCCGATGCAGCCACTACTTCCTGAGAATAAAGAGAAGCTCAGAGAAGCTTTGACTAATGCAGGAATCCTATAAAAAAATGGCTCTCAAAAAATTGAGAGCCATTTTGCTTGATACTAGATTCGAATCTATATCATCAATAATCCATACCGCCATGTGGCATGGCAGGCATTGGTTTTTCTGCTTCAGGTTTCTCAACGATTGTTGCTTCAGTTGTAAGAAGCAAGCTGGAAACGGAAGCTGCATTTTCAAGAGCAACGCGTGATACTTTGGTTGGATCTATAACGCCTGCTTTGATCAAATCTTCATATTGCTCAGTGCGAGCATTGAAGCCATCAGAACCTGTTCCTTCCTTGATGCGATTTGCAATAACGGATGCTTCGAGACCCGCATTCGTCACGATTTGACGAATCGGCTCTTCAACCGCGCGACGAATGATTGCAATACCTGTGTCTTGATCATGATTTTCACCACGAAGACCATCAAGTACTTTTACTGCGCGCAAATAGGCAACGCCACCACCTGGAACAATACCTTCCTCTACAGCGGCGCGTGTTGCATGCAATGCATCTTCTACGCGAGCTTTCTTTTCTTTCATCTCAACTTCGGTTGATGCACCAATTTTGAGAACTGCAACACCACCGGAGAGTTTTGCAAGACGCTCTTGCAATTTCTCGCGATCATAATCACTTGATGTTTTTTCAATCTGTGATTTGATTTCATTGATGCGCTTCTTGATATCATCAGAAGAACCAGCGCCTTCAACGATTGTAGTATTGTCTTTATCAATCGTGATTTTCTTTGCTGTTCCAAGATATTCGATTGTTGCTGTATCGAGTTTATATCCTTTTTCTTCGCTGATTACGGTACCGCCTGTGAGAATCGCAATGTCTTCAAGCATTGCTTTTCTGCGATCACCAAATCCGGGAGCTTTTACAGCAGCAATACGCAATGTTCCACGAAGTTTGTTCACAACCAATGTTGCGAGTGCTTCACCTTCGATGTCTTCAGCAACGATGACAAGTCCGCGACCTGATTGTGCGGTCTTTTCAAGAATCGGAAGTAGATCTTTAATCGCACCGATTTTCTTGTCATGAATGAGAATGAATGGATTCTCGAGCACTGTCTCCATTGTTTCTGCATCAGTCACGAAATATGGTGAAAGATAACCGCGATCGAATTGCATACCTTCAACAACATCCATGGATGTCTCAGTACCTTTTGCTTCTTCAACAGTGATAACGCCATCTTTGCCAACTTTTTCCATTGCATCAGCAATCAGATTACCGATTGTTTCATCATTGTTTGCCGAGATGGTACCTACTTGAGCGATTTCTTTTTTATCTGTTACTTCGCGGCTCATATTCTTGAGCTCTGCTACCAATGTCTTAACCGCAAGATCGATACCGCGCTTGAGATCCATAGGATTTGCACCAGCTGTCACATTCTTTAAGCCCTCACGAACGATTGCTTGAGCAAGAACGGTTGCTGTAGTTGTACCATCACCAGCTGCATCGCTGGTTTTGGAAGCAACTTCTTTAACCATTTGTGCGCCGAGATTCTCAATGGGGTCTTCGAGTTCAATCTCTTTTGCAACAGTCACACCGTCTTTTGTCACGGTTGGTGAACCAAATTTTTTGTCAATGATCACATTGCGACCCTTTGGGCCAAGTGTCACTTTAACTGCATTGGCGAGTTGATCAACGCCACGCTTGAGCGCTGTACGCGCTTCAACATCAAATGTTATGATTTTCGATGCCATGAGTATATAACCTCTAAATTAGAATTCAATGAAAATGATCACTTGGTCAAAACAGCAAAAATATCTGACTCACGCATAATGAGTAGATCTTCACCATTGACAGAAACTTCTGTTCCTGAATACTTACCATATAAAACAGAATCGCCAACTTTCACTTGCAATGCGGTTACTTTGCCATCATCGTTGATTTTTCCGGGACCGGCAGCGATGATTTCACCCTGCATCGGCTTTTCTTTTGCAGTATCAGGAATGATGATTCCACCGGATGTAACTTCTTCCGGTTTTGAGGGACGCACGAGAACTCTGTCGTGCAAAGGAGTCAAATTCATATGAACCTCCAACTTGTAAAATGTGAATAAGGAAATGTCAATATAGATTAGCACTCTGCCTAAGTGAGTGCTAATGGCGGGTGTCTGACGATGGTGAAGCAAGTATTATTGCATGTATGGGGATAACTTTTTCGACAATCTTGGGAATTGGACAAATTTGATAATTCTATCCATATGCATTGAGACTTTTCCACATCGCAAATCCTGTCGAATCCGTATCTTCGCGAGCAGCAAAAGATGGAGGAATGCTATGAGTACTGAAAACATGAAACATGGATCGCCGGATATGAAAAAGCCTGATATCGCACAATCAATTGATGCATTATGGGCTCAGATTCGCCTTTATGCAGATGCATATCTTTCTTTAAAGACCGCTCATGGGGAAATGCAACAACAACTTCTCAGTGCGGATAAATTACGGCTAGCGAAAGAGAAAGAACAAGAGAGAATTTTGCAAGAACAGAAAGTTCTGAGTGATAGAGTAAAAGCATTGGAGCGCAGTCTTCATCAAAGTGCCGGATTGCAACAAGAATATGATGTGTTGAAAACGGAATTGCAGTCCATCAAAAGAAATGCTACCAAACATGATGAGGAACTTGCAATAAGACAAGGTCAGATTTCGATTCTTGAAGGAAAACTCGCTGATCTGTCTGGAATGGATAATGCAATGAGATCAGTTCTTTCAAGTGTACTTAAAGAATCTCTTGACATGTCGGAGTTTCCTCAAAATGAAGATGATTTGCGAAAAGCATCGGAAGCGATACTGAAGCATATGCGAGGTATACGCATTGAAGCTCAAGATAGATTGGAAGAAATCGAGCAATTGCGTTCAGAGATGAAAAATGTTTCTGATGTAAAGCTTTCAAAGGATTCAAATATCGAATCACTACTCAGAGAGATTGAAGATTTAAAATTGGAGAACAAGGATTTGCTTCGATCTATGAAGCAAAGTGAGAAAACAACAGATTCACATATTGAAAATAGTGATTCCGATTTACATGCAGAAGTCAAAGATTTACAACTTCAATTGGAACTTAAAGTTTCTGACATTGAGATAATTTCAAATAGATTGAGAGAAGCGGAAGATCAATTGGATGAAGAAAAAGAAAGAAATCGTGAATTGAAGGATCAAATCATTGCATTGAGAGATTTGAATCCTGATGCGGCCGGTAGACAATCATCTCTTGAGTCTTCTGTTGAAAAATTGCGACAAGAACGCAGTGATTTACAGTCAGAAATTGAAAAATTGCGTGCTGAACAAGATGAAAAAGATGATATCATTTCAGCGCTCCGGACCGCAAAAGGTGATTTATTTGATGAAGCTGGTTTTACGGCTTTAAAAAAAGAGAATTCCTCTTTGAAGAATGAACGATTGATCATGGCTGAAAAATTCGAAGAATTGAAACAACGCTTGGATAAAGCACTGAATGCATAATTAGAAATAAAGGATGAAGATGAAAAACACACGATTCCATTCGATACATAAGCAATATGGTGCCAAAATGGTATCATTTGCCGGCTTTGAAATGCCGATTCAATATCCTGCAGGAATCATTGCAGAACATATGAGCGTGCGTAAAGATATTGGTGTTTTTGATGTATCGCATATGGGTGAAGTGGAAATTCGCGGCCCCCAAGCACTTGATTATGTTCAGAAGATATCAATAAACGATGCCTCCAAACTAGTACCAAATAAGGCTCAATATTCAGCGATGTGTTATCCAGATGGCGGTATCATCGATGATATGCTCGTCTATCATAGAGGTGATCATTATATGTTGGTGATCAATGGTGCCTGTGCTGAAAAAGATATTGCATGGATGCATGAGCAAGCACAAGGAATGGATGTCACCGTACATGATAGAAGCGATGAGATAAATCTCTTGGCTGTGCAAGGACCAAAATCACTGGAAGCTCTGCAAACACTGACAGAAGTGAATCTTTCCGAGATTCCATATTATGGTTTTGCAGATGGCAAGCTTGCAGGATTGGATATGATCATTTCTCGTACGGGATATACAGGTGAACTTGGTTTTGAATTGTATTTCCAAGGTGATGAAGAAGTCTGTGAACAGATTTGGAATTCCTTGTTTGCAGCAGGTGCTTCGCATGGTATTCAACCGGTCGGACTTGGTGCTCGTGATACTTTGAGACTTGAAAAAGGATATTGTTTATATGGAAATGATATCAATCAAGATACAAATCCACTCGAGGCTGGACTCGGCTGGATCACAAAACTTGCAAAAGGAAACTTCAATGGTTCTGATGCTATCGCCAAGGTAAAAGAACAAGGTCCTTCAAGAAAATTGATTGCATTCAAAGTCGTGGCTGAGAAATTCATCGCTCGACAGCATTATCCGATTCATCATGGTGGGAATCCCGTTGGTGAGGTTACAAGTGGTAATATTTCTCCGATATTGAATGTCGGCATCGGACTCGGCTATGTTCCTACGGCTCTTGCTGAACCAGGGACAATCATTCAAATCTCGGCAAGAGGAAAAGAGTTTGATGCTGAAGTCGTGAAATTACCCTTTGTATAATTCATTGATGAATAAAAAAAAGCCTCGCTCTCATGAAAAGAGAGCGAGGCTTTTTAGTTTCAAGTGCATTAGCGAATGATTGAGAATTGACCATTCATTATTGCATTGTTTTGCATGATTCTGAACATATATGTACCGACAGCAAGATCATTTACAGGGAATGTTATCTGATTGCCATTGATATTCATAGGGAATTCAGAAATCATCATTCCGGTATTTGAGAAAATTCTGATTGTTACATCACCTTGCATTGTGATGCCTGAAATGGTAATCTGAGCATTCGCAGGATTTGGATAAATATCCTCACCAAGAATCATGGTAGGTTCCTCGACTGACAATGCGCTACTGCCCATTGTAATGGAACTATTCACTGTTCTTGCATTCACATAATCTGTTGAAATAGATCCAAATGCTGGTTCAAAATCCACCATGTCTGCCATGATTGAAAATGTGCCTTGACCTAAATCAAACATTGAATATGTACCTGCATCATCACTCATAGCATAGTCTGCAATATCATTGTTTTCATCGAGAGCAAAAAGGAGAGCGCCACCAAGTTCTTGTTCTGCAAATGGAGATTCACCTTTAGCAATGATTCCGCGACCTTTGATGATTCCATCAACACGAGCCGCACCACGCTTTCCAAGTACCGGACGAAGACGAATATCATACACGAGAGTAATCATCACTTCGCCGACTTCAATTCTATTTGCTTCTTTCCATGACATTGCTGCAAAGCCGGTTGATGTATAGAAGCCGGGAGCATATGCGCGAGTATTTGGAATGCCTTGTAGAATATACATGCCTGGTTCAATGTTTGAGAACAAAGCATTGCCATTTGAATCAGTTTCAATGGTGATTGCCATTCCTTTTTTCGGTTCTTTGTCTTTTTGTACCGGAATCAATGTCACACGACCCTTAATGCCAATACCATTTGTATCTTTCAGAGCAACTGCAAGACCATTATTATAGACTGCTTTCTTGAGCAATGTGAAATTGATCACCATTACATCATTTACAGTAAAACGAAGAGCATCATTCGCATTGAGCTTGCCATCATAATAGACATGTGTATGTGTCTTTGCCAATGCTTCATTCGGAGTTGCCATCGCGATATATGTCATTCCTGCAGGAACTTCAATACGATAATTACCTTTGTCATTTGTTTTGACTGCGAATCTCATTCCGCCGTCCTTGCTTCCGCCATTTCTTTCAATGATCATGAAAGAAACCATTGAATTAGGAACAGGATTGCCCTCGCTGTCCTTCACCATGCCTTCAATGACTTTCATTGCAGGTTTTTCTTTGAGGGTTACATTAGCAGGGATTTCAGTGATTTTATCGCATTCAGCAATCACCACTTTCGCATCTCCCATTTCGACAACATTTTCAAACCATTCAGATACAAATCCTTCGCCTTCGAATCTGATCTTATATGAACCAGCGCGGACAAATACCATCCATTGTCCATTCTTCACTGTTGTTTCATAAGAAGAAGGACCCAAATTATCTTTCTCAAGTCTGATGAACTTTACTTTACCATTCAAGATTGGATTACCATTGTCATCCTTGAGCATTCCAACAAATTTGGAGCAAGGAGGAGCCGGTACATTTTCGCAGTTTTCTTTGACTGTTATTGTCCAAGACTGATATGTTATGAGAGTATCATTCCCTTTGATGAACATAGCTTTGATTTTGACACGCTGTGAACCAACTTTAGTTGGAGTCCATGTCAAGCGACCTGATTTTTCATCAATTGAAATGCCATCGATTTGCTCGAATAAAGACCAAATTACAGTTCCACCATCAGCCGGAACTCTTGCAACTGCTTCATATACATATAACTTATTGATGCATGCAATTTCTTTTGGTTTCGAGATGATTTCGAAGTTTTTCTTTTCTGTACCAACGATGATTTTGAATGTCTTTGCTGCTTGTGATCTTGGGGCTTCGAGCATCCAAGATGTGACAATTATCTCATATGTACCTGGGACAGGATTTGCCCATTCAATCTTACCATTGTCAGAGATTGTCATTCCGGCAGGTGCTTTTTCAAGTTTATATGCGAAACCGCCTTTATAACTTTCAGGGAATTGTAGTTTGACTTGATAGGTATACAATTTCCCTTCAAGAATATTCTGAACCAATGGATCGATGATGATACCAAAAGTGTTCGGTTCTTCTCCGCGAACTGTGATCGAAATCTTTTCCGATGGCTCGCTTTGAGCACCTTTGGACCTGGTCACGACATAAAACTTATGTGTGCCTGCAGGAAGTCCGTTGACAATGGCAGTTGTTTGCCATGTTTCCTTGATTGCTTTAAAATCTGATGGCACATTGTTCACAATTGATGCCATATAGACAACATATTGCAATGTGGTGTCATCCGATGGGGCAATCCAGGATAGTTTGGCCGTGCCGGGGGCAATACCATTTCCTTCAAGAATGACTCTGAATTCTTTTGGCTTGCCGGGTGCATTGGCCAAAACGAGAGAAGTCATGGAAAGAAACAGCATCAACATGCTCAACAATGAGCGTGAGAATCGTAATGTTTGGACCATGATGGACCTCAAAATATAAATGTATAAAAGTGCTTAAAACGAAATTTTCATGATTGATCTTCCGCTCGTATTAGATCGGAATTTTTTGTCAAAAGATTCTATTTCAATGGAATTCAATGAAAAACCTGATTCAATGAAAACTGTGATGATAGGTTTTGCATTTGCCATACGAGTTCTAATTGCATAGACATAGGAATCTGCATGATTGTAACCACTCGGATCATCAAGTAAGTCAAATTCTTTCTCGGATCTGTTCATTTTGAATCCACCGAAACCGTCTTTCTTCTTAGAGAAGATATAAGTTTTTAATCTGAATTTCTTCAACATTGCAGGTGTTTTTTCTCTTGGTCCGGGAGGATTATCTAAGATAGGAACATTGATTGTGTCAAAATCACATGCAAGAGATATCGGCACAACTTCTTCAAAACGGGACGAATCGCTTATATCAGTAACAATGCTATGTTTCAAAGCCAGTTTGAGTGAGGATTTATGTGTGGTATCAACATGTATTTTCTCAAGATCGTATGATCTG
This sequence comes from Bacteroidota bacterium, assembly GCA_041191145.1. GTDB lineage: Bacteria > Bacteroidota > Ignavibacteria > Kapaibacteriales > UBA961 > UBA961. The sequence goes on along the minus strand of JBEEPK010000022.1, from coordinate 3,433 downwards.
AATGAAAATCTACTTTCCTCCGGGGGTTCATTTGGTATATATCTCATGGATCTACCACCACCGTCTATTGTAATGCGCATCGTAGATATTGCAACCGGCTTGGTTTGAATAGGTACTTCTTTCACATCTTGATCAAGATCTATTGGAGATTTACACCCAATCAACCCGGAAAGAAGGATAGAAGTCAATATGACAAGATGCTTAATATGATTTTTATAATTGTTCATGTGCATCATAAGATTATGGAAATTCCATAGAGTAAGTCAAGTTTTTGAGAATTAAATGCATTTCCTTGGAATTGGAATTGCATATAGGATTGCTCAAGACCCAATTGCAGAGAAATATGATTGCTGATTGGATATGCAATACCCAAGCCCAATCTTCCAAGAACACCGATTTCGGTTCCACCTGCCACAGCTTGCGCATAAAATCTGGAATTACCCAGATATTCTAGCGCAGATGTTCTTCCTTGCAAGAATAATCCACCTGTCAGCATGGGGGAGTATTGATTGAAGACAAATGGTCTGTCTTCCTTGATTCCTTGATAATTCAATACAAATGGCTCTCTGCCTGCTTCCAAGCCGACTGAAAAATGTTCTCCTAATGACCAAGCAAAAGTGACTCTTGAATTGTCAAGAATACCCATCTGTTTGCGTATGCCGGAATACTCAGGAGATTGTACTGAGGACATGCCTCGGAATTGCATCCAAAATTGTGGGTATTTGATTGGCTCAATATTTGAAACAGAACCATTTGGAGCTGCAATCTGATTTGAAGATTGCTTTTCTACTACATTAGATTGTTCAGCCTGCTTAGAGTTTTCTTGTAATGGAGTATTTGTTTCGGACAAAATCTCTTTTGTAGTATTGTTATTTGCTATCGATTCAGAACCAATTTGATTTGTTGCAACTTGTGAATTAGCGCTCTGATTTACTGAAATAGGTGGCAATGTGATCATAGGAGTAACGCTTGCCATATTTCTGATGCGATCTTTATATACTATTCTTACCGGTGCTGATTGTTGTAAAACAATGGTAGGAACATTTGGTGAAACGCCGTTCGAGATAAGAGGTGAAAAACCACCGATTGAACCTTGTTTTCTCATTAACTGCAATGTCTCATCTTTTTCATTTGATGAGAAAGAATCACCGAATCCATATCCACCCGCCAAACCCAAAGCCAAGAATGCTAGAGGTAATATGGCTTTTTTCCATCCCGATTTGCCTTTTTCAGCAGATTGGGTAGCCATTCCCAATTGTGAAAATACTGTATCTTTTGCTCCCGGTGGTGGGGTGAATGCTTCAATGTCATGCGGAATCACATTGCGCATTGAGACGAGTTCGCGCATGGCAGAGCGAGAATCTTCTGAATTCGATGCAAGAGAGCTGAACATTGCATCCTCTTTCTCAATGGGTAATTCACCATCGAGATAAGAAGTGATGAGTTCATCAATATGTTCGGGTTTTTGTTGCTGTTCCATGTATGTAGTCTATGTATTTCAATGTTTGGAGATATCTGCAATGTACGGAGCAAGTATATCTCGGATTTTCTGTTTGGCTCTGTAAATTCTGATTTTAACCGTTGAAAGTGAGCTTTCAGTCATATCTGCGATTTCTTGATAACTCAATCCTTCATATTCTCGCAGGATAAACGCTTCTTTGTAATCAAGGGGCAGCGTTTCCATTGCCTGGGTAATCAAAGAGAGTAATTCCTTTTTGTCATGAGACATATCATATGATGAAGGCAAGTGATATTCTTCAAGAGAAATTTGACCTTTATCACTTCTCTGCATATTCAAACAAAGATTTCGAGCAATTCTAAGCAGATAAGCAGGAACATTGGTCATTTCTCTTTCTTGCTGTGCACTATTGAAAAACTTGACAAATGTCTCCTGAAAAGCATCCTGTGCACGGTCATAATCACCCAATATTCTCCGGCAATAAGCAAATATCCGGGGTGAATAACGGGCGTATAACTCTGCAAAGGCCTTCTCAGAACTTGGTTTTTCTAGTTTGAGTGCCGCATACAGCTCTATATCTGACATCTTCGCCGGATGATTGATCATACGCTCTAGTAACATTTTGATGCAAATTTAGTTACATTTTCTTCCATACTTCCCATACTTTCAAAGAGATTGCATGGTTTGTCTTATGATGTTTGATTCCCTGACGGTTTCCGACTCATCATGCGCTTTACTATCTTTGATGCAAATAGAGAGTGATTTATCAATAAAAATGGGACTTGTCCATGGATTTTTTGCAGGTTTTTCTGACTCCTGAGGGGTTGTTTAGTTTATTGACCCTCTCACTTTTGGAAATTGCATTGGGCATTGACAATGTGATTTTTGTGTCTATTATCATTGGCAAATTACCTCCTGAACAACATGCCAAAGCGCGAAGAATCTGGATTGTAGGGGCATTGATTTTGCGTTTTCTCTTGCTCATGAGCATCTCCTATTTGGCAGGTTTGGTCTATCCGCTATTCTCCATTATAGGACATGACTTTTCCGGAAGGGATCTCATCATGATATTTGGTGGATTATTCCTTTTGGGGAAAAGCACACTTGAAATACACTCAAAATTGGAAGGCGAACATTCGGAAAATAAAAGCGGTGTGACCAAGAGCGCTTTCTTTATTGTTATTGGACAAATCCTCTTGATAGACCTTGTGTTCTCTTTGGATTCGGTCATCACGGCAATTGGTTTGGCCAATCATATACCGATCATGGTAGCTTCCATCATCATTGCATTGACCATAATGTTGCTTTCCGCAACAGCAATCAGCGAATTTGTAGATACACACCCCACCCTGAAGATTCTCGCATTGTCATTTCTTCTCATGGTTGGTTTAACATTATTCGTTGAGGGATTCGGAGTTCATGTTCCCAAAGGATATATCTATTCTGCCATGGCTTTCTCATTGCTTGTGGAGACCTTGAATATCAAACTTCGAAAGAAAACACAAAATCCACCCGTACATTTACGATAAATCAATGTCTAAGAGAACACATTTTCATGCAGATAGAGTTGAGGGAATGGGAATGACCATTTTCTCAGAAATAACGCAATTAGCTCAGGAATACAATGCCATCAATCTTGGTCAGGGTTTTCCGGACTTTGATGGTCCACTTGAGATTAAGCGCATCGCAATGGAGTCAATTGCCTCGGGAAATAATCAATATGCTCCGATGATCGGAGCTTCTACCTTGAGAAGAGCAATTGCAAGACATCAATCGAGATTTTATTTTCATGAAATCGATCCAGACAGAGATATAACAGTAACCACAGGCGCTACGGAAGCATTGCTGTCCACATTGCTTGCCTTTATAAATCCCGGCGATGAAGTGATTGTATTTGAACCATGTTATGATTCCTATGTCCCAGTCATTCGCATGGCCGGCGGAATTCCGGTGCCGGTCACATTGCATGAGCCA
>JBEEPK010000021.1:0-24030 GCA_041191145.1 Bacteroidota bacterium | reverse complement strand
GTGCATCCAGGATTACACTCAATGGAAGCTTTTTGAGAAACATAAATAATTTCACATGTATCAGACAGGGATATCAATTCTGGTTTTGCGGCTTTTGCAATTCCCTTAATTGTAACTTGAATAATTTCAATGTCTTTTTCTAATTGTTGATCGGGGAACCTTTTTCTCAAGTCTGTGTAAAATGATAGTGTTGCACTCCAATTACCAGGTTGTTTTTGAGGTTTAAATGAAACGGAGCTACGTGTTGCACTAGTAGGAGACAAATTTTTATTGAATGTTGAAAAATCAAACAAGAATCCATTGGTATCACCAGAAATAACAACACTATCTATGTTCAATTGAATATTGCCATTATTCCTCAATACAATACCATATGAATTTGAAATATTTCCGGTTGAAATTGTATCTAACAGAGTGACTGTGTTTTTGTTTAGTATTCCTACTTTATTGACAGGATTAACATTCTTGGTGCCATTTGAATCAATTTCAAACTGTTGAAATGCCACAAATGTTTTTAGGTCGATGTTCGAAACTTCGCTTTGAGATTTTGAACCCGGTACGGAAGTGATGGTCAGAACATTTTCTTTTAGCGAATCTGCAAGAGAGCGAACCGTATAATGAATGGGAATTACCTTTTTCTCATTAGGTGGCAATGGGAATTGACCAATATTTGATGGATTGATGTACCCACTATCTTTTACATTATTCTTAATGTTCAGATCCAAGGTTTTTGTTGCAGTTCCATTATAGATTATGAGTGTATCTGCTTTTGTAGAACCGATATACATAGTATCAAAAACTATCACCGAATCACTCGGTTTCATGAATTTTGAGGTTCGATCACCGAGAAGATAGATAGTGTCCGAAGCAACAATAGTTGAAGTATCCGCAATCTTACAAAGGTTGATGAATATTCTTGCTTTTTTAATTGATTGATCTGTTTCGAATCCTGCACCTTTATCTGCAGTATCCACTTTGAAATTCACTTTGATGGCGAATGTGCTTTGAGGTAGGATGATGAATGGTCGAGTTCTTAGTTGATTCGTATCAATTTGAAATTCTGCAAATGTATTATCAAAGGGAATTGCATTCACACGATTTAAATAGAGGGGATCATAAGGAATATAGAGTGTGTCTTTCGTATTATTGACAATAAGAAAAGAGTCCACTTTTGGATTATTCTCTGTTCTTGCCCCAAAATCCAATGTATCTGCTTCTTGATTGATTCCATCTTTCGAAATGATGATACCTTGTGCCATGATTTCTACGGAAAATCCCACTGAAATACATATCATGGCAAGAAATATGGTCATGAGTTTTCTCATGGTGAACCCTTTACTTTTTGTTTTGTGAACTTCCCACTATTGCGAGTACTTTCAATTCCACTGCTATCGGAGTTGGAAGCGCATTGATTTCGATAGTCGTTCTGCATGCTTGAACATGAGTAAAATGTTCTTTGTACAAGGCATTAAAAACAGGAAAATCTTGTTTCATATTCGTCAAAAACACCGTCACATCCACAATGTCTTCCCAGCAAGAACCTGCATCTTCGAGCACATAGCGAATATTTCTGAAAACCGACAATGTTTGCTCGGTGATATCATAGGAAACAATATTGCCATTTTCATCCAATTCAACACCCGGAATTGCTTTCCTTCCGCGCTCTCTTGGACCAACTCCAGAAATAAAAAGCATATCGCCAATTCGTCTGGCATGTGGATAAGCTCCAACAGGTTCGGGAGCTCTTTCGGAATTGATGATGATATTGATCTTAGATTCCATGAATAGTATATTCCGATGAGTCATTGACAAGTTATCCTGAGGAGAACTTTGCCTTGATTAGTTCGCTACAAATTACGAATTTCGAGTCATTATACATATCTAATCAGAGATCTCTTGCGATCTCATTTCACATTTCGGAGCTTTCGCTAATGAAAAGAATCGGACTCCTCACAAGTGGCACAGATGCACCCGGCATGAATGCACTCATCAGATCTGTTGTAAGAACAGCTGAATCTAAGAAAATTGAAGTCATTGGTATCTCACATGGCTATAAAGGAATCATTGAAGAACAATTTCGTACACTTGGTAGAGTAGATACCGCCAATATCGTTGGATTGGGTGGGACAATACTCAAAACAAGTAAATATATTCCTATTGAAGAAGAGCATGTTCGCAAGCAAGCCGTTGAAAATATGAGAAAAGCAGGAATTGAAGGTTTGATCGCCTCTGGTGGTCCTTGGTCATTGAAATACCTTCATTTGATGAGCAAAGAACATAATTTTCCGGTCGTTGGGGTTGGTGCAATCATTGATAATGATGTATATGGCACAGATTATACCATCGGTTATGATTCTGCTTTAAATACCGCTGCAGATGCTATCGATAAAATTCGTGATACTGCCGATTCCATGGGAAATGTCTTCATCATCGAGGTGATGGGAAGTCAGGCAGGATATATTGCAATCAATGTGGGTATTGGATGTGGTGCTGAATATATCGCCATACCCGAAACAATTACCAATATCCCGGATTTATATAGAAGAATTTCGACGAGAAATGACAATAAGCGCTATATCATTGTGATCGGCGAAGGTGATGAAGTTGGTGGTGGATTTGATCTTGCGAAAATTTTGAAAGATTCTTACAATATCGACAGCATTGTGTCAGTACTTGGCGCAATGCAAAAAGGCGGAAAGCCGTCCGTTGCAGATCGCATTCTCGCAAGTCGTTTGGGACAAGCTGCTGTCGAAGCCATGAAAGATGGCAATACTAATTCCATGGTTGGTATTATTAATGGTGCAATTCATCATACACCACTTCCGATGACATTTGAAAGAAAGAAAATTCTCCCGGATTATTTGGTTACATTATCTGATATTCTTGCTTGATTGGAGTTTGAAATGACTATAGATTTCTCAGGAATTATACAAATGTTCCAAATGGAGGGTTTTACCGCGCTAGGTAAAATTGCTCATCCAATGACCGGTAAAACCGAAAAGAATCTGGAGCAAGCATCATTCGTCATCGATTTACTGGCAGTTTTGCAAGAAAAGACAAAAGGGAATTTGACAGATACCGAAGCTCGATTGCTTGACAATGTACTTCGTGATCTGCGTTTGAATTATGTGTCGGATAATTCCGCCCCTGCATCTTCAACACCGGATTCATCCGGTGAATTATCATGAAATCCATTGGATTATTTGTCAATCCTGATCGATCTGGTGCTGTGCAATCAGCAATCAATGCTGCTGAGATACTCTTTGATTTAGGTGCTGAATGCTGTGTGGAACCCTCAATCTTTCCACTGTTTCCAGTTAACCTTCAGGAAAAATTACAGCAATTTCAAGCAAATGATTTTGAACGCTTTGCAGATCTGGTGATTGCATTCGGCGGTGATGGTACTATGCTGACTGCTGCCCGCTTGTTTTCAGGTTCAGATTTACCAATCATGGGTGTGAATGTCGGAAGACTTGGCTTCTTGGCTGAGTTCAATGTGGATGAATTACCCGGAGCATTGCAAGATGTGCTATCAGGGAATTATCGCATTGTGGATAGAACACTCCTCGAAGCACATGTGCATGGAAAAACCATTCATGCATTCAATGAAATTGTGTTTGAGAAAAAGGATTCATCCAGACTCATAACTACACATATTGCTCATCAACAATATCTCATTGCTTCTTATCGTGCAGATGGCGTGATCATTGCCACACCAACCGGATCCACGGCTTATTCATTGTCATGTGGCGGACCCCTTATCACACCATCATCTTCCGTATTATGCATCACTCCGATTTCTCCGCATTCTCTTACGATGAGACCTCTCATCATTCCTGATACTTTGGAACTTACAGTGAAAGTGGATTCATCTGGAGCAGAAGCGCGCCTCGTTGCTGATGGTCAGATTGAGATACCAATTGGGAAAAATGATCAAGTATTGATTCGAAGATCAGACACACAAGTGAAGATTGTGAAGCATGCTCAGAGTACATTTTTTGATCTTCTCCGAAACAAACTTTTGTGGTCAGTGGATCCTTCCGCCTTTGATCAATCTTCGGAAGTCCACAATTGAAAAAAGCTCTTCTCTTTGATCTTGACGGCACATTGTCCGATTCGGCTCCCGGGATCATCAATTCCGTCAATTATGCGCTTGATGCATTAGGTGCTGATTCCTTATCAATGGATACACTTCGAAAATTTCTCGGGCCACCGCTTTGGGATTCATTCCCGACATATTGTCATTTTGATGCTGATACCACAAAAGAAGCAGTCAGACTTTATCGAGAGTATTATTCGGTTCATGGAATATATGAGCAAAAGCTCTATGAAGGCATACCGGAATTGATTCAAACACTTGCCGAAATGAATGCAAGATTGTTTGTTGCTACTGCAAAACCTGATTTATATGCAGGGAAGATTTTACAATTCATGAAACTTGATCATCATTTTATTGATATTTGTGGTGCCACCGCCGATGCATCAAGAGCTGATAAAACTTCCATCATTGGTCATGTATTGGAAAAGCATACTATAAATCCATTTGAATCTTGGATGATTGGCGATAAGGAGCATGATATCAAGGGAGCGCATGCACATTCCATGAAGTCGATTGCTTGTGCTTATGGATATGGTTCTGAAGACGAAATACAATCTGCCGAGCCAAAACATATATGTGCAAGTGTTCAAGAATTGCACGAACTTCTATTAAACCCTGAATTTTACTGATGTGGGAACATGCTGATTTGTTTTCGGGTTTGCAAAAATGAAAATTATCTAAATTGCCCGAAACAAGCTCATGCACAGCTATCTTATGGAATCAAACACAATCAATACCCAACAGTTTAATGATAAGCTTGCATCATTTCGTGCGCTGATTGATGAACATATTGTTGAATCATATACCGGAGCACGACCTGCCACTTTGTATGATCCAATAGAATACATATTTTCTGCCGGTGGGAAGCGACTAAGACCAATTTTGACCATGCTGGCTTGTGAAAGCATTGGTGGTGATCCTGAGCAAGCCGCAGGTTGTGGGGCTGCTCTTGAAATACTCCATAATTTTACATTGGTTCATGATGATATTATGGATAGATCTCCTTTGAGAAGAGGTAGAGAAACAGTACATGTGAAATGGGATGAAGCATCTGCGATATTGAGTGGTGATGTCATGATGGGAATTGCCTATAGATTGCTCATCAATGAAATCAAAGACTCACCTCGAGGCATGGAAATCATGTCGAGATTTACCCAAGGTCTCATAGATGTCTGCGAAGGACAAGCTCATGATTTGGAATTTCAACAAAAGTCCATTGTGAGCATGGAAGAGTATTTATCAATGATAGAGATGAAGACTGCAAGACTAATTGAACTTTCGGCAGTCATTGGCGGACTCTATGCCAATGCCACTTCATTGCAAGTGACAGCGCTGAATACATATTCCTATCATTTGGGAATTGCATTTCAAGTACAAGATGATGTATTGGATTTATTGTCGGAAAACAAAGAATTCGGAAAATTGAAGGGGCAGGATTTGATTGAAGGGAAGAAAAGCTATTTCATCGTAAGATCAAATGAAGTCATCAAAGAAGGACCCGATGCTGAATTCATACATACCTATATAAACAACAAAGGCATCTCAAAAGAAGAGATACCTTTGGCAATTGACATATTCAAAAAGCATGGCATAATCGAAGATGCCATTAATACAGTACAATCCCATATTGGAGCTGCACAATCAGTGCTTTCGATGTTACCTCAAAATGATGGTACGCGAGGACTTGAAGTCATAGCACAGAAAATGGCAGTTAGAACAACTTAATCAATCATGAGTGAAGCAAACAATGCTTCAATTTCCTCAAGTGCTTTAGCCCCTAAATCACCCACTCCATGTTCACGAACAGAAACTTGTCGTAATTCTTGCTCTCTTTTTCCAAGCACAAGTGCATACGGAATTTTCTTTTGTTCACTCTCTGCAACCTTCCGAGAAATCTTCTCATTTCTGAGATCTGTTTTGACGCGATACCCTTTGGATTCAAATAATGCAGTCAATTCTTGTGCATATCCATGCTGTTCATCACTGATTGGAAGGATGGAAATTTGAATCGGTGAAATCCAGAATGGGAAATTTCCTGCATAATGTTCAATCAAGATGGATAAAAATCTCTCCATTGATCCGAAAGGCGCGCGGTGAATGATCACTGGGCGATGCTTTGAATTGTCAGCACCGGTATATTCCAATTGAAATCTCTCAGGCATCACATAATCCACTTGAACCGTACCCAATTGCCATTTTCTTCCAATGGCATCTCGCACGATGAAGTCGATTTTCGGACCATAAAAAGCCGCTTCTCCAAGACCGATGAAATATTCCAATTGCATTTCATCAGCAACATCTTTAATCTCTTTTTGTGCTCTTTCCCAAAGTTCGAGTTCGCCGCCATATTTATCTGGATTATCATCTCTGAAGGATAATCTCGTGCTGACATCCATGCCGAAGGTTGTAAAAACCTTTTGCGTGATTTCTATCACTTGTTTGATTTCATGTCTGAGTTGGTCTTCAGTGCAATAAATATGCGCATCATCTTGAGTGAATCCACGAACTCTGGACAAACCATTCAATTCACCAGATTGCTCATAACGGTAGACGGTTCCGAATTCAGACAATCGAACGGGCAAATCGCGATATGAGCGTGGTTTTGAAGCATAGATTTGATGATGATGAGGACAATTCATTGGCTTTAGCAAATATTCTTCATCATCAACCGCAATCGGTGTAAACTGTGAATCTGCATAATAGGGATAATGTCCACTGGTTTTATACAATTGCAAATGACCAATATGGGGAGTGATCACTTCTTGATAGCCTCTCTTGACTTGCTCTCTCCGGAGAAAATCTTCGAGAGTTCTGCGTATAACTGTTCCATTGGGAAGCCATACAGGAAGGCCGCCACCTATCATCGGTGAAATCATGAATAATTCAAGTTCTTTACCAATTTTGCGATGGTCTCTTTTCTCGGCTTCTTCACGCAATTTGATAAATTCTTCTAATTGGTCTTTTTTGGGAAATGCAATTCCATAAATGCGAGTCAATTGATTCCGTGTGGAATCGCCACGCCAATAGGCACCGGCCACGGAAAGTAATTTGGGATATTTCAATGTTCCTGTGGATGGCACATGAGTTCCACGACAAAGATCAGTGAATCCACCCTGAGAATAGAAAGTAATCTCTGAATCTTTCAGTCCATCAAGCAATTCCAATTTATATTGATCGCCCTTGTCAGTGAAAAATGCAACTGCATCTTCCCATGAAATTTCTTTGCGGATGAATGGGGAATCAGCTTTTACCAATTCTTTCATTTTCTGTTCGATTTTTGGCAAATCATCCACGGAGATTTTAATCCCATCGGGAAGGTCAATATCATAATAAAAACCTGCTTCAATGGAAGGACCAATTCCGAATTTCACACCGGGATACAATGCTTCAAGTGCTTCGGCCATGAGATGGGCCGTGGAATGCCAGAAGATTTGTTTGCCTTCATCATCATTCCAGGTCACAATTCGAATTGTGGCATCTTCAGTGATTGGTCTCGACAAATCGTAGGGGGAATCATTGACAAAAATCCCAAGTGCATTTCTTGCCAAACCCTCTGAGATTGACATTGCGATTTCTTTACCGGTTGAATGCTCCGGGAATTGCTTGATTGTTCCGTCCGGAAATGTGATATTCATTAACATAGTCTACAGTAAAAATGATTGCAAAGATACCGTTTTGCATTGAAATAAGATGCTGTTCTCAATCTGAATGCAGATGTGACTTGATTATTGATCTTGCTGCGGTGCTTGGAACAGTTTTGCCATTGATAATATGATGTAAGGCCTCTGTTTTAGCTTTTTGTATTGATTCCTGTTTATCAGCCCAAAGTATAAGTTCTCTCTGTAATGCAAGCTCAAACCACTCCTGATTCTGCATATTTCTACGCTCTGCTATTGCGTGATGATGTGGGGCTGATATCTCAAAGAAATTGGCACATAGTTGCAATAACTCGACTATGCCATTACCATTCAATCCCGATCCGGTCATTGCTTGCACTTTCCAATCTTGTGTAGGGGAATGCATGAGCGTGAGAGCGCTTTGAATTTGGGATTTGGACATATCAGCAAATGACTCCAAATCACCATCTGATTTATTGATGAAGATGATATCTGCCAATTCCATGATTCCTCTTTTGATTCCTTGTACTTCATCGCCTGCCATGGGTAATGTAAGGAGCAAGAAAAGATCGGTCATTGATCTCACCTCAACTTCAGATTGTCCAACACCAACCGTTTCAATGAGAATAGTTGTGAAACCTGCAGCTTCGCATAAAAGAAGTGCTTCGCGAGTTGCATTGGAAACTCCGCCCAATGTCAATCGGGAAGGTGAAGGTCGAATATATGCATGCTCGGATCTAGCCAATACCGGCATCCGTACTTTGTCCCCTAAAATGCTCCCTCCATGAGATTGACTGCTTGGATCAATGGCCAGCACAGCCACTTTCTCACCGTTCTCAATGAATGCCAGACCAAATGTCTCTATGAATGTGGATTTTCCAACACCCGGACTTCCAGTGATTCCGATTCTTTTGGCCTTTCCAGTATCCGGTAAAATCGACTGCAATAACTGTTCAGTCAGCATGCGATCTTCATCCAATGAACTCTCGGCGAGTGAAATGGCTTTTGATAAAGCTCTTCGATTACCTGATTGAATATCTGAAATCAAAGAGGATAATGTCTGATACTTTTCCGGATTTGAATGCGACATATTCAGCTCTGCAGTAAGAATAGGGAATCTTTTCTGTGACACAGTATGATACTTGCTTAGAAAGCTCATGGAATAATCCGTAAATTTACAACAATCAACAATCAATTCATTGGATAGAATCATCATGAAAAAGCAAAGCAAAAGACAATGGAGCTCTACATTGCATATCATCCTTGGATTATTATTGATTCTTTTCTCTTCTTCTTGTGTTTCGACTTCAACCTATGATGCACAGGTGCAAAAAGCAGATTCTTTGCAGAAAGTGCTTCAAGGTGTGATTAATGAGAAAAATCAAGTTTCAGCCAGCAATGCGGGAAATCTTGCAATTATTACAGATTTGAATGAAGAAATACGGATATGTAAAGAGAAAGTGCGTTCTCTTGAACAACAAGTTGAACAAGCCAAAAAATCAAGCTCTGAGGAAATCAAGGGACTATTGACGCAATTAGAGAAAGCAGAAGAAGATCTATTTGAAAGAGAATCTAAACTTAGAGAACTGCAATCGCTTATCAAGCAAAGAGATTCTTCGATGAATGCTCTTCGCGAGAGTGTGGAACAATCGCTTTTGGGTTTTAAAGACAGTGGACTTGAAATCGAAGTAAAGAATGGAAAAGTATATGTGAAAATGTCTAATCAACTCTTGTTCAAATCCGGTTCAACAGTTATCGATCAAAGAGGACGAGATGCATTGTCACAATTGGCCATGGTTCTTGCTCAGCAAACAGATATTTCCGTCATGATTGAAGGTCATACAGACAATAAGCCAATCAATAATGCGCGTATTGCGGATAATTGGGATTTAAGTGTACTCCGTTCCACTGAAGTTGCAAGGATTCTAACCATTGAGAATGGTATTGATCCCAAGAGAATCATCGCATCTGGTAGAAGCGAATTTATGCCGACAGACCAAGCTGATACTCAAGAGGCCCGAGCAAAGAACAGAAGAACCGAAATCATACTTAGTCCGAAACTTGATGAATTATTCAACTTGGTGAAATAATACAATGAATGCTTTTGATAAAATGATCGCAAGACAGTCTGAAATTTCTTCAAGATTATGCATTGGTCTGGATACCGAATTGTCAAAGATTCCCGAACATTTGCATGGACTTGATTCACCGATACTTTCTTTCAATCAGCAAATCATTGATGCCACAAATGAATATGCGAGTGCATATAAAATCAATACAGCCTTTTATGAGCAATATGGAATACGTGGTTGGGAAGCACTCAAGCAAACCATTGAGGCAATTCCGAATGAAATATTTACCATTGCTGATGCAAAAAGAGCTGATATCGGAAATACCTCATCGGCTTATGCTCGAGCTGTCTTCGATGATTTGAATTGCGATGCAATTACTGTGAATCCATATATGGGATATGATTCTTTGGCTCCTTTCCTTGAAAGGGAAGACCGCATGGTGATTGTTTTGGCTCTCACTTCAAATCCGGGATCATCTGATTTTCAGCGATTGATATCCGATGGCAAACCAATGTATCAACATGTCATTGAGACAGTATTGTCATGGAAAAGAAATGCATCCATTGGATTTGTGATTGGAGCAACGCATCCGGAAGAACTTGCATTGATTAGACAATATGCATCTGATGCGGTATTGCTCATACCTGGAATAGGAGCACAAGGTGGAGATATAGATGCAATAATGAAGGCCAATGGAAATGGTCCGGTTTTCATCAATGTTTCAAGGGGAATCCAGTATGCCGGGGCAGGCGAACAATTTGGGGAGAAAGCACATGAAGCGGCAAAATTCTATAAAGAAAGAATCGGATATCCTTCATGAACGACAATTGCAGATCAAACTGCATGAATTGTTGATCGATGCAAACCGGGTGATGCAAGGTATTTCAGGGAATACCATTCACATATTAAATCCGGGACGAATAAATCCCTATCCAGGTCCGGACTTCTTGGATATGGCAATGCTCATCAATGGGGAATTGATGATTGGCAAAGGTGAATTTCATAAGATTGCATCTGATTGGTTCTCGCATAAACATCATTTGGATTCAAGATATGCGGATGTCCTACTGCATATTGTTTGTAAGCAAGATATCAATGTGCAAGTCGCCAAAGAAACCCTGATTATTCCTCATGATGAAATCTCTGCAATACAGTCAAAAGTCACATATGTATCGCTCAATAATTTGGATGATTTGCAAGACTATGCTTTTCGTCGATTGATGCGACGATGTAATGAAGTGCATGTTCTGGAGTTTTCTATATCAGATCCCAAAGAACAATTGATTGCATACTGCATGCTGTTCTTGAAGAAGAGAATGAAACAAAAAAGAAGGATTTTTGTACAGTCGGAAGATCTCAGCGCCATCATCCAGATGTTCATCCATTCTCCTATCATTCATGCGATCATGAATGGTGCAGAAATTCCAATTGATATCACAATGCTGAGTGTTCGATCAAGAAATGGTGTATATACTCATCTTTTCTCAGAGCTCTTTGTCAATGTTTTTTATCCATTTTTAGTCAATCTTCAAAGTGCAAATAGAGGACAATTAATTGAATGGTATTGGTTGCAAAAAAGCGTCACACAATATCGATCACTCACTAGAAGATTTCCTGATATTCCTCAGCAATATATGTGGCAACAGCAAGGAATTCTAGAATTTTTGAGGACTGAATATTCGGGTGGAATATCATGTGGTGAAGGAAATCCGGCATATCTTCATTACTATGTAAGTGTACAATAAAAAAAAGCCCGTGAACAGTATTCACGGGCCTTTACCTACAATATAATTGTAAGAATTATTGTTTGATGATGCATTGTTTGGAATTTGAAATGCCACCTATTTTCACATTGATCCAATATGAACCGCTTGCCAAACCTGAAGGCAATCTATATTCATGAACTTCAGATGTATTCATCATACCTTCAAATACTTGTTGAATGAGTTCACCGGTTCCTGACATCAATGAGATGGAAGCCACCCCTGCTTTGAGTGAATGAACAGTGAAATGCATGTCACTTGCATCCTGACCAAATACTTTGATCTGAATATCATTTGATTGTTCTTTCACTGATTCAGATACTGAACTTGGAGGACTTACCACAACTTTTGCAACTACACTTGTATCAATTCCACATTCTCCTGTAATGATCACAAAATAATCACCGGAATTACCTGTATTTGTAGAAGGAAGTCTATAGATCGAGTCGTTTGCATTATTGATTTTTGCGCCATCAACATACCACTGATATTCAAGTTTTGTGCCTTCTGCAACTACCTTCAATTCAAGAGGAGAACCTGAAGTAATTGAGACACCTTGAGGTTCATTTGTAACTCTGGTTGTGGGCTTCACAAAGAGTCTTGCAGGTTGTGATTGAGTTGCTCTGCAACCTGTATTAACAGTAGCCACATAATCACCGGCATCAGTCGGCTTAACTGCAGGAATCGTCAAAACGGAATCACGAGCACCTTGAATGATAGTACCTTTGAATCTCCATTCATAAGTACCTTTTCCATTGCCTTTAACGGAAATTCTGAATTGTGAGCCGGGGCAGAGAGAGTCGCCGATTGGTTGTTCAGTGATGACTGTTGGTTCGCCAATTTTGAATGTAGTATCACTAATATCTCGAAGGCCAGAGGCAACATTAATAACTCTTGCTCGATAAATTGTACCACCCACAAAGTCATCAGGAATTTTCCATGGATAATTGCCACCGGTTAAATCTTTGGCTATTGTATTCCATGTATTTCCACCATCAGAAGATATTTGTACGGATACAAGTTCAGTTGCTGTTAAACCTTCTTTTGTCCAAGCAAAGTTTAAGTTGTTCCCTGGACAAATTGTGCTATAAGCACTTGGTGAACTCATAGAAAGATTGCCAAAAGCATACTTGGAAATAAATCCATTAGTTCCAGTCCCAGGAGTAGAATTATTTGTTTCTTGAAACATTGCCAAATCTGGTGATGTTGTTACGCCACCGAAGTAGAAATCGCCTCGGGAAGTCTCGACAATCGCCTTTACAATGTCTTCACCTGTACCACCGAAATAAGAAGAATAAATGACTTCGGACAAATCATTGGTAAGTTTCATGACTACGCCGTCTTTCGGTCCACCACCATATCCACCATCAGGATTTTTAATGCCAATATTATTACTACTAAAATCTCTTGAACTTGTCCATCCTGAAAGCAATACCTGCGATGTACCGGGAATAAAGTCAACTGCTGTAGCAGATTCAGTTCCCGAAGTGCCAAAGACTCCGGAATTTACAAGTGTACGACCATTTGATGAAATCCTTGACACAAATATATCCAATCCACCTTTTGAGGTTGTGGTAGTACCTACGATTGGAAATGAGGTTGTTGTTCCTGTACCAAAATCAGTTTCACCACATACTACAACAGTACCGTCATCGAGTGGTGTAAGTCCTGTGATACGATCATTTCCATTGCCACCAAGATAACCAAGAAATTGAGTGTTCTGGCTTGAGTGAGTACCTGAAATGCCAAACTTGGCAACAAATCCATCGTCTTTTTGATTGAATGTATTATCCCATGGTCTTCTTGAATTGTCTATGTTCGGCCAAGTTCCAATCGTCGGATATGCGCCGTTTGCAATTCCTTGTCCTGTGGTACCAGCAATGAATATTGCGTTAAAACTTGGATCATAGCCAACACCTGTTACTCGGTCATCACCATCACCACCGATATAACTTGCAAAGTTTATGAGTGATCCTGAAGGTCTAAACTCCATCATGAAGCCATCTGTCAATGCCTTCTTCAAATTTTGATATGCACCATTGTCTCTGGGATAATCGGATGAATTTGTGACCCCTCCAACGAGCAATTCACCTGTTGGTCTTGCTGCGATTGCAAGAACTCTATCATCCAAAGATCCGGGGATATAACTGGAATACACCAATTGTGAACCATTGGAAGAAAGCTTTGCTACAAATCCGTCGATTCCTGCTTTGAATGCATCTTTCCATGAAGTTGACAATGGAAAATTTGTTGAACCGGTTTCACCACCAACAAAAATTCCACCATTGAAATCAATAGCTACGGCATTGATGATGTCATCACCACCACCGCCTAAATAAGTTAAACTGAGAATATTTTGAAGTTGTGGAGAATAACGGATGACAACGCCGTCAATCCCGCCATTATATTGAGTATCATAGGAACCTGTAATAACAGGCAAATCTTCTGTTTCTGTTGACCCTGCTGCCACAACATTCCCTGCATTGTCAAGGACCACTCCATTGATTGCATCAGCACCTGCATTACCGAGATATGTGCTATACACAAGAGGATCAATAATCAATGTTTTGTTCTTATCATATGAAGCCAAAGAGAAAACAAAACCTCTTTCTGACTTGGTGAAGGAACAAGGAACAGTGACTTTTGAACCTGATTCATCATATTGAAATGCGTGAATTTTTCCATGCTCAATGCTACCAAATCGAGTTTTGATTGAAAGCGCACCATCTTTTCCGGTTGATGCTTCAGCACCTGCAAAATTCAATATGATTTTGCCTGGATCAGTTCCGGGCTGTACATGGAAATCATAACGAGGATTTGCTCCATCAAATGAATACACGATATCAATCCCATCATATACCTGAGGTATGCGAACGGTTGAATATGTTGGAACATTGAGTCTCCATTCATTTGAATGTTTCCCTCTGAAATAATTCACGATTGTCGGGCTTTGAACTTCGCCAAATCCCTTCGGAATCAATGCGCCGGGCATTGTCATCTCAAAGGCATGCCCCTTTTTGGTTTTCAATCCATGAGCATTGCGGTCAACTGTATATAAGTCATGAACAATTCCTTTTTCTGTTATCCATAAGTTCATGGATGGCGTCTTGGCCATATAATGAACAGATGCAGGCCACTGTCCCACATTGGGGATAAATATTCCTTTTTGTGGAATATTTGTGCTAGCCATCATATGTGACATTGAAAAAAGAAAGAGAACAATGCATAAAGAACGAAGGATCTGTCTTAATGACATAAGCTTCAACTCCGACAAACTATAAAAATATATATTTAACGATATAAAACAAATGGCATAATACTTGAATTATCGCCATTCAAACAGAGGAAGTACATCCCTTGTGGTAATAAGCTTTTTTCTATGTGAACAAAGCCATCACCAATAAGACCATTGAATACATTCCGACCTTGCAAGTTAAGCAGAGAAAATGTTTGAATTACATGATTTTTTTCTCCGCAAATTTCAAAGTGTATTGCAATATCATCTTCAGACATTATGATACCCGTCTCTTCTGAAAACTCATCAATCGAAACAGGTCCTTCAATTTCTTCTATTGCTGATTGCAAATGATCTTTCACCAATGAACGGGAAGTATCGGATCCAATAACGATATAAGCAATTACGGAATCGCCTGGAAGCAATGCTCTTTCAAACTTTGCTCCGCAAAACATTGATATATCACCACTTGCACCATATTGAATAGTATTTCCTGCATTTAATAAAGCTGTGAATTCTTGATCCGTTCCTGAAAAAATAGATGCATTCATACCTGCAACTTGTGGCTTGAATGAAGTTTCCTTGGCAGGTGCAAAACACAAAATTCCTACAAAAGGATGAGGAAAGCCCGCAAAACGACCATTTCTCCAAGAAATTTCGGCATCTGCTCTTCCAAACATGTGATTTGGAATTGCTTCTATGAAACGCTCAACTCTATTTTCTCTTCCATAATTTCCGATATCCCAGTCCCCAAAAATTCCAAATCCGGGATTGAATATTGGGGAGTCATTTATGTTTACAACCGTAAACTTGAAAGTCACACTATTTGGGGCAAGCTTTTCTATGGTTTGTCTGATCGAGATGCCAATGCGATTACCACTTGGATTCAAACTATCTGTCAATACGGCAAATGCACCTTCTTTGGAATGTGCAAAGCGAATTCTTGGCTCAAATCCTGAAGAACTTGGAAAACCGGTTATGATATTTCCTGTAGAGCCCGCTATCAGACCACCATCATAGAGCATTGATCCATGGTTTTTCAATATAAATCCCAAGCCATCGAATTGTTCATTTCCAGCACTACCTACTGTTCTGTCATTAACATATCCCAATGAACCAAAATCACCTAATGAAAATGCCAAATGTTCGCTTTCAAAATGAGTTATGACCGGAGTTGGTCGTATGGGAATGAGTACTGTTGGAAGTGGACCATTATCCTCAAAAACTTTTAAAGAATGATAGAACTCCGCATCACTTTTTTCTTCAATGATCATGCGAAATACAATACTGGAATCTGTGGTACCAATTCCAATTCCATTAATAAATCTGAGAGTATCCAATAGTTTGAAAGGTCTAAAGAATGTTTCCAACGCAGAAAAACGAAGGACAATCATCTTGGCATCTCTTTCGCTTATATTTTTAATGAACAGTCTCAGTAGAATGGTATCACCAATTGCTTTTCTTTTCCCATCATCAATGGTCCAATCCACTTTTAGATATGGTCTTTCTAGTGGTGAATCTTGCAATGCACGCTGTATATTCACTCTTCCAGGGAGGAATCCAGTAAGAAAGGTATTCGCCAAATCTATCGGATCTGCCGTTGCCTTAAGATGCTCTTCAATTACTTCCATGGATGCCAATGGATATTTCCCATGTACCAATGCAGCACAACCTGCTATGATTGGGGCGGCAAATGAAGTACCATTCATCGTGGTATAAGTGAAATCGAAATTGTCTGTTGTACGAACATTATATCCGGGCGCCATGATATCCGTTGACCATCCCCATGAAGAGCCAATGGACTTTGCATCTGAAACATCTGTTTCTCCCACCGACATCACTCCGCGATATGATGCGGGGTACACAGGAGCCCGATTATTGTCATTGCCTGACCCCGCAACAATCAAGACATTCCTTTCAACTGCAAAATCAATGATGCTCTGATTGATTTCTGAATAGGAATTGGCTGATCCCCAACTACAATTCAAAACAGGGAAGCCACGCATGATTCCATAGAGAATACCTTCATATCCATATTCTACTCTGTCTGAACCTTCTTTACCGGCCTTGATCGGAAAGAACCTGCATTTGGCACCTACTCCTGCAATTCCCTTTGCATTATTCCAAGTTGCTGAAGCCACACCTGCCACTGATGTTCCATGTCCATCATAATCTAGATATGTGCTTCCGGCAGATGTTCCATCATTTGGCCATGCAAGATTGACTCCTCGATAATCATCCATGAAACCATTTTGATCATCATCGATGCCATTATTTTCGATTTCTGAACGATTGATTGAGATATTGTCTTTCAAATCTTCATGATTTTGAAGAAATCCATTGTCAATGATTCCTATGACAATGGATGAGTCTCCTGTATATATATCCCAAGCTTCGAATGCTTTGATCGTGTTCAGAAAATTTTGCTGAACAAGATAGGTATCATCAGGCCTGAATAATGGTTGTTCTTTGAATCTTGGTTCTGCAATTTCAACGAGTTCAATTTCATTCTTGAGAACTTTCAATGCAGCTGATATCGAAACCCCTTCAGGAATACTCATGGTATAAGTTCGAGATAATCTTTCATGAGCAGGTTTGATGTACAATCTTGCGGATTGTTCACTTGAATATGGAATTCGTAGCGGGAGCGGAAGTATATGACTGAATTTCGATGCGGACAAAGCGGGAAGGGTTGATTGAGACAGTTGTATCCGTAGATTGTCTAGTGTTTTCAATGGCTTAAGGCGAATATTCATGGATTGAGTCTGCATGATATTCGATTGCATGCCAAGAGCATTGGAATGGTAGCAAAGGAGCATGCCGATTATGCCGGCAATCAATTTCCCTGTAATACTTGATATATGTAGAGCAAAAATATTCATGGTATATGCAAAGACAGTGCTTTCGGGAATTTGTTTCTATGGTAATGTAAATTGAGCATTCGCTCCATTGGGATTCACATTCCAGAAAATTGTTTTTTTTGTGATTGGGTCAATTGCGAAATACGATTCATCCGCTGTTGCTTCAAATCGCAAGATTGGAAAGCCTGCGCAATAGACATTCCGACCTGATACAAAACCCGAATTATAAAATCGTGATAATGGAATTCGAATGCTTCCGATTGAATTTCCGGGTTCAATGATTAATCCAATATCCGTGAACACATATCGATTGCGCTGACTGCCATCAATTGCATTGGAATCAATGTATAGGATAATTCTTCGCTGAACATCTGATATTTGATTGATTCTACAGAATACTTCCAAACTGTCACTCTGTATCATAAGTGAAATTGAATCAACTGTAAAAGGTGGAACTTGCACTAATGTGATCGGATTGACTATTACCGGCATGGCTCCATCCGAGCGCACTGAAAAACGTTTGACATTTGAGTATCCCGGCTTGGAATACAATATGGTATAACTGCCTTTGGGTATAAGATTCAAAGTCCATCTACCGGCTGTATCAGTGAAAGTCTCAAATCCTGTGCCTTCAAGTTTGACGAGTACCAAATTCTTATTAATGGCAAACGAATTATCTTCTGAAAGAAGTCGCACTGATCCCCTTAATTGGCTTCCAGGTAATTCATCCGGAGATATTACTCTGCTGTCCATGCATCCCATGCTGGAAAGAATAGTAGAGATCACAATTGTGATATGCAGAAAATATCTGTGGATTGCGTAAATCATGGCTCAAAATACAGAATTTAGCACATCAGGGAAAGGGAATACTGATTGTCGATTCCTTATGATAAGTGTATCTTTGTGCTGATTTTTTCCAACATTATTTCAGTTGAAAATGCTATTAATACTTGTCCTTTCACTCTTTAGTCAAATCGAATTGAATGGTCAGGGAAGACCGCTCAATGAGAATGAATATCTTCCGCAAGAAAAACGCCTGAAAAATATTCGAATGCTCACATTTGAAGGAGAGAATGCCGAGGCATATCTTTCCTATGATAATGCTTCTCTGGTCTTTCAAAGAAGAGGTCCTGATGAATCTTGTGATCAAATCTATGTGATGGATATCACAGGTAATCACATGAAAAGAGTTTCCAATGGACAAGGTAGAACAACCTGCTCATATTTCCTTCCTGATGGCTCAATCATTTATGCCACGACTGCATATAATGATCCAATCTGTCCTCCGCCTCCTGATTTTTCCAAAGGTTATGTATGGCCGCTATATCCAACCTATGATATCGTGCGAGCTGATACTGCAACAGGAAAGATTCTGTCCACAATCATCAAGGGAAATAATTATGATGCCGAGGCAACAGTTTCTCCAGATGGAAAGACTATAGTCTATACTGCAATCATCGATGATGATATTGAATTGTTTACCTGTAATGTGGATGGAACCAATATTCGAAGAATCACCCATACACCCGGCTATGATGGCGGTGCTTTCTTTAGTCCTGATGGCAAGAAGATTGTATTCAGAGCATCAAGACCGACAGGACAAGATCTTGAAAAACATACTGCACTTGTGCGTGAAAATCTTGTAAGACCCTCAAAACTTGATATTTATGTCATGGATATTGATGGTTCCAACATTATTCGGGTTACAAATAATGGAGCCGCGAATTTTGCTCCTTTTATGCACCCTGATGGAAGACGCATCATATTTTGCTCAAACATGGATGATGCAAAAGGCAGAAATTTTGATCTGTTTCTGATCAATATTGATGGAACAGGACTTGAACGCATTACTCATTCCGGTGAATTTGATGGGTTCCCGATGTTTACATCAGATGGAAAAAAACTTGTCTTTTGTTCAAATCGATTGAATAAAAAGTCCGGTGATACTAATGTCTTTATTGCCGATTGGAATGATTAATCCTCACTTTTGGATGCTGTAATTATGCATGAACAACATGTCAATAAACCTTGGTGGCATATCTCATTAACCAAGCAAATAATGTTCGGTCTTGTCTTTGGGGTATTTCTTGGGTGGATTGCACCTGAGTTTTCTTCTTCACTTTCATTCATGAGAGATATCTTTCTTAATCTGATCAAGTCCATCATTGCTCCATTGGTATTTTCAACGATCGTTATTGGAATTGCCGGTGGCGGCGACTTGAAAAAAGTCGGAAGAATGGGAGCAAAGTCGATTTTGTATTTCGAGATTGTAACAACGATTGCATTGTTTCTTGGTCTTGCGGTGGTCAATATCGTTCAACCAGGATATGGAATAGTACTGAATGGTGATCCAGGTGCTCTTGGAACTATCGCACAAAATCATCCCAAAACATTGATTGAAACCATAGTTCATGTCTTTCCTTCCAGCATCATCGATGCAATGGCCAAAGGTGATGTCCTGCAAATAGTCGCATTTTCCATTCTCTTTGCAATGGCATTGACTGCTATTGGAGATCGTGGAAAGCCGATTGTGGCAATGTGTGATTCACTTGCGCAAATCATGTTCAAGTTCACCGGATTTATCATGATGTTTGCTCCATTCGGAGTTGGTGCGGCAATGGCTGTCACCATTAGTCATCAAGGATTAGGAGTGCTAGCAAATTTGGGAATGTTGGTATTATCACTCTATATAGCCCTCATCATGTTTGTAGTGCTCGTTCTTGGGGCGGTAGTTCTTCTTTTCCGCGTACCTCTAAAGCCCTTTCTCAAAGCGGTACGAGAACCATTCATTCTTGCATTTGTGACCACAAGCAGTGAATCTGCTCTTCCTAAAGCAATGCAAAATATGGAGCGACTCGGTGTCCCAAAACGAATTGTTGGATTTGTGATGCCAACCGGCTATAGTTTTAATCTTGATGGAACAACACTGTATCTGGCCATGGCTTCGGTATTTGTTGCACAAGCAGCCGCCACAACCATTCCGGGATTCACATTCACATTTGAGCAGCAAATCATGATGATGTTATCACTCATGATCACTTCAAAAGGTGTTGCGGCTGTTCCAAGGGCCTCACTTGTCATATTGCTGGCTACTCTTTCTTCTTTTTTACCACCAGGTATTGGCGCTCTTGGTGTTGCAATGATTTTTGGAATTGATGAATTGATGGATATGGCTAGAACTTCGGTGAATCTGCTCGGAAATTGTTTGGCAACAGTTGTGATTGCCCGTTGGGAGGGTGAATTTAATGATGAGAAAGCAGATGTATTCGGAACGGATCAAGAGATCTTGGATCCCGCACTCATGCAATGATGCGAGGCACTCTTGCTGAAATTGCTGTCGTGATTTCATATGGAATGGTATTGAGCAGAGAAGCCAAATCTTCGGCACTTTGCTCGGTACCATTGTCATTTCCGATGAAGGTAACTATTGATCCTACCTGAATATTCGAATCACCCAAATCAACCATGCATTCATCCATGCAGATATTTCCCACGATTGGAAATTTCACTCCATTGATGATGCATTGCAATTTTCCCGTCAATCCACGAAACAAACCATCACCATAGCCAATTGGTATGGTTCCAATGATTGTATCCTTTTCGGCAATAAATGATCTGCCATAAGATACTGATTCACCTTGTCTTACTTTGCGAATCGACATCACGGTTGAATGTAAGGAAAGTATGGGTTGTAAACCGGGGAATAATCCTTTTACTGGAGAATAGCCATAGATGGAAAGTCCTGGCCTTGCAAGATTGCCTATATTCTCAGGCATGCGCATGAGTGCGGCAGAATTACCAATATGAATGAATTCAGGATTCAGATTCAAGGCTTCCAATTCTTTCAAACATGCTGTAAACAGATCTTTCTGTTTAAGCATGAAAGACATATCATCGGCATCTGCTGTGGCGAAATGAGTACAAATGCCTTTCCAATGTAAACCGGGAGCTTGAAGGATTGTCTGTACCATCGTGACTGTTTCTTCAGGCATGATTCCATCACGATGCATCCCTGTATCAATAAACACATGTACAGGAATCTTGGTATCTCTTGATAATGCCTTTTCATTCAATGTCGAAATTGTATCTCGAGAACAGATAATAGACTCAATTCCATATTCGATCAAAGCATCTAATTCTTCAGGTTCCGGAGGAGTCATCAGAATGATCGGCATTGTAATTCCTGCCTTCCGAATAATCACTCCTTCGGATGCAAATGCAATTCCCAGAAAATCAATGCCTTCTTCCTGGGCAATTCTTGAGCATTCGATAATACCATGACCATATGCATTGGCTTTGACCATGGCCATGATTGCAGTACCTTCAGGAAGGTTATCCTTGATGACCTGAATATTCGATCTCAGTGCATCAGAATTGATGCGAACATATGTAGAGCGATTTGACATATCAATCAGAGAAGTTGTTCTTTATGTTGATCACGCAATGCTGTCACTATGGATTTTACTTCTTGTGCTTTGTCTGTTGGACATACCATGATTGCATCGGGAGTGGAAATGATAGTCATGCCGGTGACTGAATGTGTCGTAAGCATCACATCGGGATTGGCATTCCAAACTATGCTGTCTTTTGCATCGATTGCCAAACAATTTCCTGAGATGATATTACCTGATGTATCTGTATCTCCAAGTCTAGACAAAGCATCCCAAGAGCCTACATCATCCCAAGTGAAAGAAGCGGGAAGTACTACCACATTATTGATTCTTTCCATGATTCCATAATCAATGGATGTCGCTTCCAATTGACCAAATGAATCCGTTATCTGCATTGAAGAAAGTGAATGTCCATTCAAAAGACAATCATAGAGAGTTTCCATGGCAGTGAATGAATCCGGCATGGCAATATTCATGGCCTCGGCAAATGTATCGAGTCTGTAAAAGAACATCCCGCTATTCCAGTAAAACCCGCCTTTTGAAATATAGGCAAGTGCATCTTCCATATTGGGTTTTTCTCTGAAACTCCGAACCACTTTCAAATCACTATCATGAATTGTTTCACCAGATTCAATATATCCATATCCCGTTTCGGGTCTGGAAGGCGGTATACCAAATGTGACGATATCTTTATGTTCTGATGCATGATCGAGAGCTTTACGGATATCTGAAGCAAATACTTCGGCAGGTCTGATGAAATGATCTGCAGTGAAAACGCCAATTGTCAATTCACTAGCTGGCAATTTGAATCGAGCACGAATGATTGCATATCCAAGTGCCAAACATGGTGCTGTATTCCTTTTAGCCGGTTCAGCGATGATATTTTCTTGTGGAATATCAGGCAAGGCTTGAATGATTGCATCTCTCAAAATCTCACCGGTAATGATGAAGATTTGATCTTTGGGAATGACATGTGCTATTCTATCCACTGCTTCAGCAAGCATGGTTTGATCTGAGAACAGCGTAAGCAATTGCTTGGGATGATGTTTTCTGCTCAATGGCCAAAAGCGTTCACCCGAACCGCCTGCCATGATGAGTGCGATCTGCTTCATGATGTTTTTTTGATGAGTAATTCTGCAATTTGAACGGCATTGGTGGCAGCACCTTTTCGAAGATTGTCCGCCACAATCCATAATTGTAAACCTGCCGGATTGTCTGCATCTTTTCTGATGCGTCCAACAAATACATCGTCTTTTCCGCTTGCCATGATCGGAGTTGGGAAAGCATCTGCCCCAGTATCATCAATAACGGTCAAACCCGGAAAACCTGAAAGACATTCATGAATATCATCGATGGTCCATGATTTCTCAAGTTCTACATAGACAGATTCGCCATGTCCACCGGTGGAGGGTATGCGTACACATGTAACTGCAATTGGTAATTCAGGCATGGAATAGATTCTACGAATCTCTCTTTTCATTTTGAGTTCTTCTTCGGTATCACTTCCGCGTATGTCATTTGGTCTGGAATGAAAAACTGTATTAAAAGCAAGTTGATGAGAAGAAATTCTGTCTTTAGGCACTCTACCTGATAATTCATCTTGTAATTGATCAATGCCTTTTTGTCCGGCACCGGAAACAGATTGATAGGTGGATACTATCAAGCGTTTCAAACCGAATTTCTTTCGAATCGGTTCAAGAGCAACAACTAATTGAATGGTGGAGCAATTTGGATTGGCGATGATGCCATGATGGAGCATGGCATCATCCGGATTGACTTCTGGCACCACAAGGGGGACATCGGATTCCATTCGGTAGGCGGAGGAATTATCAATCACGGTACATCCCGCTTTTACCGCAATCGGTGCGTAAGCACTACTAAGTACTCCGCCTGCCGAAAAGAGCGCAATATCAATGGCCTCAAAAGAATGCTCATTCAGTTCTTGAACCGTGAGCTGTGAACCGAGAAATTCCATTGTTGTTCCTGCGGATC
>JBEEPK010000020.1:0-50096 GCA_041191145.1 Bacteroidota bacterium | reverse complement strand
GGAGTGGTGAGACCAACCAATTCAGGATTCAAATTCTTTAAGTTTTCAACCGGCTCATTCAAACATTTTGCGAGTGTTTTAAGACTAATTGAACCTTCAATCGGATATGTTTCATATGAGTATTCTGGCTCGAATGCTAAATCATCCTTAGTAAAGCCATATTGCTCTTGGTTCAAACAAATGATTGAGGTTGCTATGAAAAGGGGCACATAATTTTTTGTTTCTTTTGGCAAGTATTCTCGAATATCCCAGAATGTCGGGGCATCTTTCTGAATACGCGCGACACCACGACGAACAGGACCATTTGGACCACTGTTATATGCCGCCAAAGCCAAATGCCAATCGCCAAATTCATTATACAGCCATTTGAGATATCTCATAGCTGCTCTGGTTGACTTCTCAGGATCTCTTCTTTCATCAACCCAAGAAGTCATTTTTAGACCATAATCACTCGCTGCAGCTTGCATGAATTGCCACATGCCAACAGCTTTTGCCCATGATACAGCATTTGGGTTCAAAGCACTTTCAATCATCGAAAGATGAATGATTTCTTCCGGCATATCCTCTTCTTTGGCAATGCGTTTTAGCATTGGAAACCAGCGACTGCTTCTTTCAATCCAACGTTTGAAAAACTTTCTACCTTTATCTTGGGATAAAAAAGTTATGTTTTTCTGGACATATTCATTGATCTCCAATGGAATTGTCATGCCCGGTATTCCGGGTGCCCCTGAAACTCTTGAACTGGCAAATTGCAAAGTTGACATCGCCGGAGAATTGGGATCGATTTCCTCAACTTCTTGATAGATCTTGTTTCGGAGCACAAAAGCTGAAGAGCTCTCAGGCAAACTGTCAATGATTTGAACATAACTCTCATAATCGTCGATTATGGATTGCGCCAAATCGGCGAAATCATCATTAGATTCAATACCGGGATAGCTTGCCAGGGAGTTCAATGCCTGAACTGCATCTTCAAATAAGCGTGGAATCGATAATGTGTCATCATTCTCAATAGCAGTCAAAGCTTTAAGATATTTCTGTCTAGCCTTTTCCAATTTTTGAGAAATCACAAAATCTGCGGCATTCTTATCATCACCTTCAGATTTGAGGACTTGTTGGGTGGATTGAGTCTGTTGTGACTTTTGTGCAAGTACGGGCGGTGCATGAAACAAGATCATGCATAATGATAATATGCATAGTCCATATATGTGCTTGATGATTCCTACCATCAGTTACTCCCTAGATAGTGTGTAAAACTATCACATCGTTGCTGCTTGATGTGAAACACAATATACCTCTTGAGAAAGCATTATTCAAATTGAAAAAAATTCATAAATGCTTCATTCTTTTACTTTTACAAAGGTATGTCGTTGAAAACCAAGTTAGTAACGATTAGAGAATTATCTTATTGATGAAATTTTCTGAAAACTAGCCCAAAATTAAATGCAAAATTCACAAGTAGTTGAAAATTAATGTATTTATGGAGATATGGTTGCAATAAATCTAGAAAAAATACTATGTGGATAAGTTATCCAATTCTAGTGAATATGACATTTCATTCTAAGAAATCTGTTGGCATTGATTGATAATGACTAGGGAATAAATGAACACACTATTATCTTTTTGTCTTCTTGAGTGAACCATTCAATTCCATTCCAATGAATTTGGATTTCTTCAATAGACAGATTCGGAAAAGCTACGATTGCATCTTGTTTTTCCAAAGTCAAATCACCACCTTTCAATAGCACATATTTCCCATTCTTTTTTAGTAATGGTTTTGTCCATTGTATAAGTGAGGTAATTGGCGCAACTGCTCTTGCAATCACATAGTCATAGTGTGAAAGTTGTTGCTTGTCTTGTGCAAGATCTTCCATTCTTGAGGTATATGAGGTGAAATTTCTTTGTCCAGTATGTTCAGCAAACATGGAAGTCAATTTCATTTTCTTTGCAATGGAATCAACCATGGAAATTGAAAGATCAGGACGAGCTATGCCTACAGGAATTCCGGGAAATCCACCACCACAACCAACATCCAGACATTTTGCTTTATCGCCTAGCATTTGTGATTTGACTATGCTGAGTGAATGCATGAAATGACGAACCCAAATATTCTCCATATCTTTTCTTGAAATGAGATTCACTCTTTCATTCCAATACATCAATTCATTGTGAAAGCGCTCAAATGTAGAGACTTGTTCTCGTGAGAGCAAGATTCCATTCGCATTGCAAATTGTCCAAAATTCCAATGGATCCATCATGAAAAATGTCCTTCGCGTGCATGTCTATATCCACGCAGAAAATCAGAAATAGCCAGAGCGGGTTTACCTTCTTCCTGTATTTTCAAAAGTGTAATAACTCCTTCTCCAGTGCCTACAAGAAAAGAGTTATCTGTAATGAGATATTGTCCTGATTCTAATTCTATATCTTTTGTAATACATTGTGTTTTTAGAATTTTCAATGAAGCATTATTGAAAATTGTCCAAGCACCCGGTTTGGGATTTGTTCCTCGAACTAGATTATGAATCTCAGAACATGTTTTTGTCCAATTGATTCTACAATCATCACGGAATAGTTTTGGCGCAGGAGTTGCATCAGAATCATTTTGAACTTGGGGAATTACTGAATGATTGATTAATGCTTTGCATGTTGACAGTGATAAGTTTGCAGCCGGGATTTTTAATATGTCGAAGAGCTCACCTGCTGTCATATCATTCGGAATGTCACAAGAAAACTGATCAATGATATTACCTGTGTCAACAGTATCATTGAGTAAAAATGATGTTAAACCTGTATGATTTTCACCATTGATGATTGCCCACTGTATTGGAGCTGCACCACGATATTTTGGAAGCAAACTTCCATGAATGTTAAATGCGCCAAGTTTAGCCAGTGAGTATACTTCTCTTGGCAAAATGCGAAATGCGATCACAATTATGATATCAGGTTGTAATGAGGCTATTTGCGAAACAAAATCCGGATCTTTTAAACGAGCTGGGGTATACAGCGGGATATTCAATTCTTTGGCGCAGATGCTTACCGGAGAGCTTTGTAATGTACGACCCCTTCCGGCAGGTTTGTCTGGTACGCTAACAACAGCTTTCACACCCAATTCTTCATGAAGTAGTTTGAGCGAAGGTACGGCAAAGTCCGGTGTACCCATGAAAATGATTGAGGGGGTATTCATATTCAACCATGCATTGTTGGTTGATGGCCGAGAGTATCCATAATTTTTGCCTCAATCAATGCCAATTCATGCATCCTTTGTTTTACTGTTTCGGCAGGGAAGTACTTTCTGGCAAGATCGGTGAATGTACGATAATGACCAGCCTCACTGGCAAAGAGTTCTTGATAAAAATCTCGTAAATCCTGTGGTATGGACTCGGACTTTGCAAGAAGTGAAAATCTTTCACATGATCGAGCTTCAATCAAACCATCAATGAGCAATAAATCAAGCATCTTTTCCGGTTCATGCTTTCTGATATGTTTTGAAAGCTGTTTAGCATATTCATTTCCTGAATCTTTGACAAGATTCAGTTCTTTTATACGAATGCGTTCATATACTCTTTCAAAGTGATCCCATTCTTCTTTCAGAATAATGATCATTTCTTTGACTATATCTTCATGCTCAGGATAGTTCTGAATCATTGTGAGTGCATTATAGGCAGCTTTTTTTTCACAATGAGCATGATCTATCAAGAGTGTGTTAATATCAGCCGCGGCGATATCAACCCATTCAGGTCTTGTATTATTGAGTAAACAAAGCATGAAGTATAAAAGAAAATCGAAGCTGTCTATAAGCCGAATTCTGTTTCCCGATAGGGAAGAGAAGCATTTATCTTGAATCACTGTTGCCAATGATTTCCTTGCGGCATACCCGAAAGAGGAAATGTCAAACGAGCAATCTGACTGTCCAAAGGACAACTCTTTCTTATTTGCCTTGCTCCGCGTGGGGTTTACCATGCCACTTGTGTCACCACAAATGCGGTGAGCTTTTACCTCACCATTTCACCCTTACCGAATCTCTTCGGCGGTATATTTTCTGTTGCACTTTCCGTCGACTTCTCATTCCTGAGGAATGCATCATCGCCTTTGTGTTACAAAGCACGCTGCTCTATGGAGTTCGGACTTTCCTCACCGACTAATCGGCGCACTTCTCCGACAGCCCCGAAATTACATGAATGATTATTCGCCTAGAAGTAGCCGTCCACAATGTTCGCACAAGAACATCATATCTGGTTTATTACGCATTTCAACGATTCTTTGAGGTGGTACTTTACTAAAGCAACCGGAGCAACTATTCTTTTTTACTTTTACAGCGGCGTCTTTATGGAAAGTTCTAATTCGCTCATATTCTGCCAATATTGAGACAGGAATTGCCTGAGCTAATTCGGCTCTTTGTTTGGTATGTTGAAGAATCTCATCATTATGTCCATGAGAAATTGATGTCAATTCATCTTCTTTACCGGTCAATCCCTTTTTAGCTTCTTCTAATTCCTTTTTGCTTTCCTCTAAAATTGAAATGAGATTTTCTTCTTTCACACCAACTGTTCTTTGCTCATCATAAATCTTATTACGTTCATCTCTGAGCATTTCTATTTCATTAGTGATGGCATCGAATTCTTTGTTATTACGAACATTGAATTGTTGCTGAGCCAATTGATCTTCTTTGTCTTTGATCTCGAGAAGTCTATTTCCGGAATTGATTTTGAATGATTCAATTTCCTTTAAATCTTTCTCAGCTTTCTCGGTATGTAATGATTTTGCTCGAACATACTCTTCAGCGTCTTTCACTTGCTGTGGCAAATCGCCAAGTTCTTCTTTCAAATCGTCGAGTGTGGAATCAATATCGGACATCGTTGCCAACATGGTAGCGAGTGAACTCATAGTATGCTCTAGGTGATGGATTAATAAACAATATTTTTAAAATTAAGATACATAAAGAATTGGAGAGGTGAGCACTTCAGACATGATGAATTGCATTGGCAAACATTCATCGTTTTGAAGTATTGTGCTCATACCTTCAACCACGAATTGTTCCATTTCTGCATGGCCGGGATCGATGAGCATCACTTTTCCATTGGCTTCATGAAACTGATGATATTTCACATCTGCGGTGATGAAGCAATCAACTTGAGAATCAAGCGCATTCTGCAAGTATGAGGATCCGCTTCCACAAACAATCGCAATTGATTCAATCATTGCTTTGTTTCCCATACAATATCGAATGGGAGAGCCGAAAACTTCACGACATTTTTGTGCAAAAACAGAACTTTCCATCGGATGATGCAACTTTCCAATTACACCCATCCCAAAGCCTTCAAATTGCTTGTCTGGAATCAATGGTGACAAAGTATCGGGATCTAGACCCAATGCTTTGGCGGCAAGCATATTTGTTCCATCAGGATGAGTGTCAAAATTTGTGTGAATGACAATCAAACCGATATTCATTCTTATCAAGTCATGAACATATGAACCAATTCGATCCGACCGTCTAATTTTCTTCAATGGAGAAAAAATCAAGGGATGAAAGACACAAATGCAATCAACATCTTTCTGCTTGGCTTCAGATAGAATATCCTCATTGATTTCATAAGCAATGAGGACTCTTTGAATGTCTGAATCTATTGGATAGCGATCAATTTGCAGACCAATGGCATCTCCGCTCCATGCGGTTTCAGGGGGGAAAAGCACATTCAATCTATCGTTGAAATCACTAAGCGTCATGTACTAACAATTATATATTTTGGAAGTTTACACTTCAAAAATAGCAAAGTTTTACCAATTCGGCCATGTTCTGCCAATGAAGTCTTTAGTTGCTCGGTTTAATCATTGGCGCGGGAGCTGATACTGTGCCTGTAACGGCCGGCTTTTTTCTCTTACTATATTGTATCGATGCTCTAAGCTTTACTCCATCTCTGATGATTCCACGCATTCGTAGTGTATCCTCAGCAGCAATATATCTCTCTCGATTAGGGAGTCCACCCCTGGCACTTTGTGGGATTTGAGAAATAGGAATCCAAGCTTCCTCAAAATTCAAAGGATCATTCGGTAGAGTAATTCTAAAGGTATTGTCTTTCAAATCCCACCATGGACCACCTTTCTTTCTTGTGAAATCAAACATGTCCATAATTATGACCGGAGTACCGGAAAAGGGAATATATCTTCTCTTCACGCTATCTCTTTGTGCACCTTCACCCCAGTAAAACAGCCATCTCGCATCATCTCTGAATTGTCTGATGCAAGAGTGGGAAACAGGTCTGCCTGGCATATCGAATTGATGAA
Source organism: Bacteroidota bacterium (assembly GCA_041191145.1). Classification (GTDB taxonomy): domain Bacteria; phylum Bacteroidota; class Ignavibacteria; order Kapaibacteriales; family UBA961; genus UBA961. Next base: position 43,817 of record JBEEPK010000020.1, on the reverse strand, counting down.
ATGCACTGCCGGCATGCAAATGAAAATTCCATGTATAAGGAAGTATCCAACTTGAATTGAGTGAAGACTTTCTTAAGATTGATCTCCAATTCAGTGCGTATTTGCCGGGAAAAGTTGCTTTGCGTTCTTCACCGGTATTGCATGCGGCAAAACGAACCAATTTCCCATATTCATAGCATGCATAGCTCTGCCAGGCATTGGAAACCATGATGATTTTTGAAATGGATTCTGCAGCCGGATAGACTTCAGGGAAAATGGAATAATCTGTGAGATTCGGAGATATAATACTTGGAATTATAACAGTGTCACCGACTCTGAAATAATGTAAGTCTTTTCTATTAACTGTCGTGAAAGCTCGATATGCTAAGTTCTGAACGGTATCCGTTTTGCGATATGCCTTTCGAATTGAGTCCAAACTCTTTGCATTGGAGATCACTTGTTTCGTATATATAACTGATTGACCAGGAATCACTTGTTTAATGACCTTTGCTTTCTGAACAGAATCTTTTTGTACTAAAGAGTCCTTTTTGATTGAGTCAGAAATAATTCTGGATTTCTTTTGACGGGGTTTACTTCTCTTCGCAACTTCTTCGGGTGAATTTCCTGATGTATTTCCGCATGCACCCCAAATGAATGTAAGAATAGTGAGTGAACCAAGTAATACAATACTTAATTGTTTCCCATTCAAATTCGGAATATGATTCATGTCTATGAAACCTTTGTGAATATAATCTCAATTTCCAAATGCAATGCCCAATGCAATAAATAAGCCACCAAAATCTTTCATTGGAAGATCCTTGATGCTATCAATGCCATTCCCACTAAAAGGGATATAATAATATCGTATTAAAGCGGACAAACTAGTTCTTCCTTCGCTCCCAAATGCAGAGCCAATGCTAAGATAGCCCGCAGGTCTTCCATGTGCCAATGTTCTTCTATTAGGTTCGAATCCATTCTGATCATAGGGTACTTGCAAAATCATAGAATAACCCAAGCCTGCACCAATGAATGGTCTGAAAGACTCAGACAATGATTCTTGAAACAATCTCTTTTGCATTCCAATTGTAAGTGGAAAAGAAAAGAGACTATTTACTTTATTAGGAATGAAAGTTCTTCCTGTCATTGGATCAATATATTCCAATTCATCACTATTTCGATTGCCTGTTATTCCAAGAAGTGCAGTCAGAGAAAGTGTAGAAGATAGATGCTTGGAATAAGAACAACCTGCACCAAATCCATTTCCTGAAAACAATAATTCTATACTCCAAAAAGAAGAATATTTGAGTGTTTCTGCATTGTCTGTAATCAAGGGTCTTGGAGATGAAAACACAATCATTGAATCAGGTACATTGCCAAATTCAATCAACCCTTTTTCTTGAGCATGTACTATGTAATTTCCTATATAGATCATGTATAGGAATAACATATTTTTAAACACAAAGGAAACTCTCATGAATAACGATTGATGAATATACCACAAAAAATATGCCATCTTATGATGTCTTCTAGCCGTCAAGATGTTTGTATATCAGTCACATTAATATGATAATAGGTTTATAAGTTCCGCATGAATCTTATCAGCATTTGGAAGCATGGCCTTTTCAAGTGTAGGTGCAAATGGGGTTGGTGAATCAAAAGCTGCCACTCTTTTTATGGGTGCATCCAATGAATCAAATACCTTTTCCGTGATGCGAGCAGAAATCTCACCGGCAAAACCACCTGTTAATGTTGCTTCATGTGTTATCAAAACACGATTTGTTTTGCGAACCGATTGAAGTACGGTTTCCTCATCAAAAGGTACCAAAGTTCTGATATCAACGACTTCAATCGAAACCCCTTCTTTTTGCATACGTTCTGCAACTTCCAATGCCATATGAACTGTACTACCATAACAAATAATGCTGGCATCATTGCCCTCTAGGATCACATTTGCTTTCCCGAGTGGAATCATATATTCACCTTCGGGTACTTCTCCTTTAATCTTACGATATAATCCTTTGTGTTCAAAAAAGATCACGGGATTATTGTCTCGAATAGAAGCTGTCAGCAATCCTTTTGCATCTGCCGGTGTTGCAGGACATACTACTTTCAAGCCGGTTGCTTGTACAAACCATGCTTCTGAATTTCTTGAATGAAATGGATTAGCTCCCACACCGCCACCTGCAGGACCGCGCACGACCATGGGAACACCTAGTCCCCATCGATATGCTGTTGTTCCTGCCACACTCACCAATTGATTGAATCCACAAGTCACAAAATCCATGAATTGCATTTCAGCGACCGGTCTCATGCCATTGAGCGAAGCTCCAATTGCTGCACCGATGATTGCAGCTTCAGAAATTGGTGCATCGATTACTCTTTTAGGACCGAATTCATCCAAAAAACCTTTCGTCAGTTTGAATGCTCCACCATATGTTCCAATATCTTCACCAATCATGAAAACTGATTCATCTCTTTTCATTTCAGTACGAAGTGCATCGGCAATAGCTTCCAGATATGTCATGACAGCCATGATATGATTCCAAGTTTAGTGTTGTGGGTGAATGGTTATGCAATCCGCAATCTTTCTGGCTTTCTCTCGAAGTGATTTGATATCTGCATCTGTCGCATCCCAAGTCAATGCTATACCCATCCTTCGATATTTTCTCGTGATTGGCTTTCCAAAAATCCTGATATCTGAATTCTCGATTTCAAGAGCTGTATTTATACCGGAAAATGATGGTTTGAATTGTTCATCATTTATGTGTAAAATCACTGCACTCACTCCTGATCTTTGAAGCGTAATTGCAGGTATAGGCAATCCTAGAATAGCACGGCAATGCAATTCAAATTCTGTGAATGTTTGTGTTCCTGATAAAGTAACCATGCCTGTATCATGCGGACGAGGGCTGAGCTCAGAAAAATAGACATCATCACCGGATATGAAAAACTCCACACCCCAAAGACCTGATCCGGTCAATGCCCCGGTTACTTTTTCGGCGATATCACATGCTTTCTTGAATGCTATTTCCGACATTGCACATGGTTGCCAACTTTCTTGATAATCACCTCTTTCCTGACGATGTCCTATAGGTGGACAGAATAATGTCGGACCTTTTTTCTGGGTAACTGTGAGCAAGGTGATCTCATAATCAAAAGAAATAAATTCCTCTATGATCACTTCTGCTGAATCACCTCTGCCGCCTGTTGAAGCATATTCCCAACATGCCCAAATGTCTTCGGGTTTTTTGATGGTGGATTGTCCTTTTCCGGAAGAAGACATCAGTGGTTTGATCACACATGGAAAGCCCATTTCATGAGCTATTTTTTCTGCTTCCTCAAGCGTTGTTGCATATCCATATCGAGCTGTTTTCACTTGGAGTTCTTTAGATGCAAGATCTCTGATCGCTTTTCGATTCATTGTGAAATTGGCTGCCTTGGCACTGGGAACAACTTGGATACCTGTTTGTTCATAAGCGTAAAATCGTTCTGTTCTGATTGCTTCTATTTCAGGAACGATGATATCAGGAGCATGCTTTCGCACAATTGCATCCAAAGCATCTCCATCAAGATTGTTTCCTTTCCAAGTTCTCCTGAACCGAGAAGCATGATTTTTTTTGGGAGAGTATTCATGGATTAATCAATGAAAACATTCTTAAATGCTTCCTCAGCCGGAGGGAAGGGAAGATCAATCACTGCATCAATTGCATCGCGCATATTTTGTATGATTTCATTGCGTAAGTCCTCAATTTCAGACTGTTTCAATACCTTTTTAGCAATGCAGTGTGCAATATATCTATCAACCGGGTCCATTTTTTGCCAATGTTCCAATAAGCTTTTGGGGACATAGCTAAAGTCATCATGTTCAGCATGACCTCGCATGCGCATCGTGATAGTTTCAATGATGGTTGGACCATCTCCTTTTTTTGCTCTTTTCACTGCATCGAGGCATGTGTCATAAACAAGTTCAACATCTGTTCCATCGATTGTGATTCCATGACATCCATAACCCAAAGCTCTATCTGATAATTGTTTGCAAGCAAACTCAATGGAATTGGGAGATGAATATGCATACTGATTATTCTCAATGATGAGAATAAGAGGGAGTTTTTGCACGGATGCAAAATTCATTGCTTCATGGAATTCTCCGGTTTGTGCTCCGCCATCACCGATATATGTCATTGCCACACATGTTTCACCACGTAATTTTGCAGCCATTGTGAAACCTGCCGCAACGGGAATCATCGCACCCAGATGAGAGATATTACCATAAATTCTCTTCGCTGGATCGGCATAATGTCCAGTGCCATCTGTACCTCGCATCAAGCTTCCATCACGAGCTAGAAATGCTTTCATAAGTACATCAAGTTCTTGTCCAAATACAAAATGTCCACCGATATTTCTATGCATGGGGAACAATACATCATTCGGACCAAGCGCCGATGCGCTTCCTACACTGGTGGCTTCATTTCCGGTTTGAGAATAGACTCCTCCGAATGCTCGACCTTGTCTATTCAATCTTTGCATGGCTAAATCAAATTCGCGAGCCATGAGCATATTGCGAAGAAAAGAAATGCGTTGATCTTTATTTACTGCTTTTGAAGTACTGAGAGCAGGGATCTTTTTTGGGGATGACATGGTGATTATGAAATTGTGATGATTGATCCGGTATTCATTGATTCTACGGCTGCTATGCTTGCTTCCGATACATCCATGATTTCTTGAAATGATATTGGCATAGGATTACCCGATTGCACGGCATTTACGAAAGCCTTTACTTCTTCGGCATGTCCCTTTTTCCCATCATAAGAAACACTCTTGTTTTTTTTGCCGGAAGCAAATGTAACAGAAGTGAAATTCTTCATGATAGCTGACTTTCCTTCCGCAAATACTTCGCAGTATTCTTTATCAATTGAAGCATCTCCATTCGCGAGATAGAGAATGGTGCCAATGCTACCATCGGAAAAACGAATCATGATATGAGCTGAATCGTGATGTGCAATATGTCTGCTATCATGCGATAATGCTTTTGCAAAGACTTCTATGGGTTTTGCACCGGTCAGGAATACCATTGTATCGATGAAATGACATGCCTCACCGATGATTCTTCCACCTTGTTTGGGATCTTGTATCCAACTTGAGAGTGGAATGGCTCCGGCATTGATGCGATACATGATGGAAAGAGGCGAAGTACATTCTCCAAAGAATTGCTTGATGTCTTTGAATGGTTTTGAAAAGCGGCGATTAAAGCCAACCATCACTCGACCATTTGTGGAATGAACAGCATTGCGGATATCTTCAAGTTCTGTTCTTTCGATGCAGAGTGGTTTCTCAACAAAAATTGGTTTTTGAGCTTGAATGGCGGACAATACATATCGAGCATGAGAATCATGTCGGGTTGCACAGAAAATCATATCAGTTTCTGGATGTGATATAATTTCATCTGAATTCGTGCCACTAAAAGCAAATCCAAAATGTTTTGCAACAGACAAGGCATTAGCAGGATTGGAAGTAGTCACGCCCATACACTGAACATTCATGGATCGCAAGGGTGGCAAGAGTTGAGCTTGCGCAAAGCTTCCTGCACCAATAAACCCAAGTTTAGTACCGGTTCTTGATGAACTTTTAGCATGAACAGCAATCATAGTCTCATGCTTGGCATCATCGGAATATGTTAGTGCAATTCCCAAATGTGGTTCGGGATTTTTTATCAAATCAATGAATGCCTGCATATTTCTTTGTTCTGTCCAACGAACATAGCCTGCGGGATAATCTATTCCTTGTTCTTCATAGAGTGGATCATATCGGCCGGGTCCATAAGAACATGAAATACGCAAATCCAATTCTTTCTCATAAAAAGGAGAGCGAGGCACATTCATTGGAACTGCACCAACGATGACTATTGGACTCTTTTTCCTAGCTAAAGAAAGCGATAATTGCAGTGGTGCTTCTGAATCTGTGCTTGCTGTTATGATGACAGCATCTGTACCAATGCCGCGTGTATAAGAAAGGATGGTGGAAATAGATTCTGAATTACTTGGAAGAACGATATCACAACCACTTTTCTTGGCTAGATCAAAGACTTCGGGATTTACATCTAATCCAATAACTCTGCAACCAGATGCCTTGAGCATTTGAACAGTTAATTGTCCGAGCAGACCTAATCCAATTACCGCTACAGTTTCACCCAAACGCAAATCCGCCTGGCGAATACCTTGAAGAGCAATCGCGCCAAGAGTTGTATATGAGGCATCAATAAAAGAAACTGAATCAGGAATTTTTACGGCTAGATTTTTGGGAACACTGATGAATTCTGCATGATGTGCATATTGTGCGCCTGCACAAGAAACGCGATCACCGGGTGAGAATTCCTCACATTGTGATTCAATCACGATTCCCGAGGCGCTATAACCAAGTGTTTTATAGGAGTCAAGCTTGGTTTGTACACGGTCTATAGTTGCCATGATACCGTCTCTTTTCACGGTATCCAATACAAGCTTTACCTGTTCGGGTTGTTTCTTTGCTCTTTCCAGAAGTGAAGCTTGACCACCCACAACGGAAGTTCTTTCAGTCCCTGCACTTATGAGAGATGCCGAAGTTCGGACAAGAATACCACCCTTTTTACAAATTGGGGCAGGAACCTCAGCCAATGTCATTTCGCCATTTTTTTGATATTGAACGACTTGCAACATGCGTGAATTCAATGAAATTGGAATAAGGCAAAAATAGACAATTCGCCTGAATAAGCTTGGTCATGTTTACCCGAACAAATTATTTGATCACATGCAGTTTTCTTGTTGATGAATATTCTCCAGACTCCAATACATAGAAATACACGCCATTTTCAAGAGTTGAAACATCTAAACTAACAATATGCTCACTCTTTGAAATCGGGGTATTAGCACTTGAAATCACTTTAAGAAAACGACCTTCTGAAGAATATAATGACAATGTATAGGAAGCTTCCCCAGGTAAGGTAAAGCGAATATCTGCTGTATTATTTGCCGGATTTGGTGTATGAGCCAGAAGATTAGGCATTTCAGCATCATATTTCAATGTATGAAGATCGCATTTTGGTGAAATCACGCATTTGGCTGATTCCAATAGTGGAATGATATCAACGAAAGGTAGTGAATCCGTAGTGACAATTATTGGTTCAAGATAGAGATCGGAATTGGCAGAATCAGGCACTGCAATCGTGAAGTGTACTTTGGCAATTTCGCCCTTCACAACTGAATCAAGCTTATTTGCTTTGATTGCAATTGCACCGGGTATTGGTTGAATGGTAATCTTGGATGAATCGGATACTGAGATTGATTCAAATTTCAATGCATGTGGATTATATCGTAATTGCAATGTGAATGATACCGATTGCAGATAATACTTTATTTGTCTGTATATAGTTGCGAAATCCTCACCAATCAAAATAGGCAATGATACTTTGTCACCAAGAATGCCTGTTACTGAATCAATTACACCAATCATGGCTCCCAAAGAGAATGGAACTTCAATATCTGGAGCATATCCTGACCCGGATATAGTGCTTGTATCTTTTACCAAACAAGGGAATGAGGAAATCGCGTCAATTGTCGATGTAATGGTATTCGAAGACCTTGGACAGAATCGAATCATGCATTGAATTGTATCATTAGGATATAACAATGAGTCCATTGGTGGATTAGAGGAAACAAACTGCACACCAATTGGCAAACGCATGATTGAACTCAATTTGATGGGTATATCGCCATCGTTCAACAATGTTAAGTTGGTATCAAGACAATCGAGAATGCGAACGCTATCATAATTGATGGTATTCAATGCTTTGATAGATGATTGTTTTATAACTACTTGACCTGTATCCGGCTCAGCATATATGCGATATAAAATCACTTTCTCAGTATCAAAATATACACTGTCAATAATGATCGGTAAAGATGCTCTCTTCTGGGTTTTGGAAGTAAACAAAGCTGTGAATATTGGAGCAATGGAATCAACTTTGCAGAAATTCTTGACTTTTATCAATGTTCCTTTTGCATAAGACTTGCTAGATAGTGCAGGAGGAAATTGTATGTCGCAATTCTTACCAGTATAGGAAGATTCTAAGCCAATGCATGAAATTTGATTTGTGTCATATTCCAATCCACAATGTATATCAATGAGATCAGCAGGTATATCTCTTGATGCATAAATGGGTATTCTTACGGTGTCACATTGCGTGCCCGGAAATGTATCCCGCAAAATGCGTGCATTGTCAAATGTCAATGACATCCCAAATGGATTTGCTTGGCCAAGTCCTGTGACCAATATGGTTGTATCCATATCTTTGCAAGGTTGACTTACATGCAAAACAACTCTTGCTTGATATAATCTCGGAGCACGAGGTTTGAAATTAAGTCTAAATCTGAGTGTGTCACCGCTTCTCATGGTGACTTGTTCAAATGGGGTGCCATCAAATTTCAATGCTGAAAAAACTCTTTCATCCGGAGTGAATGAAATCGAATCTATGACAATCGGAAATTGATCCGGATTCTTGTCAAAAGAGGGAATAGTAACTCTACCATATAGTGGATTGAGCATTGTATCAACGGGAGTCGGAGGAAATGTTAGTGCAATTGGTTCCGGTTTATATGTCAATGCTCTCTTACCAGCCAAAATCACTTTGAAATTTTCGCGTTTCCAACCTTCCCCTCTAGCCTTGATGCGGATTTGAGCCGCACAATTTATGAACTTGTCCTCAGCAGGAGTTCTTGGACAAAAGAGTACTTTGACAGTATCAGTCATTTCTTTTGGAATCACAAATGGTAAAGTGCCGGATGGTGAATATGTTGAAGTCCAAGACCAGAACTGAGGCGTACCATTTGGTATTCCTGTACTGTCGATGATGAGTGAATCAACAGTCATTCCATGCACTATTGATTTATTCACCAAAGGTAATCTTCGCTCTATGCAATCACATGGTTTTGTATACCCCCAATTCATGAGAGTGATTGGAACATCCAAAGGAATAATGATTCCTCTTCCTGTCAAAGTGCCTTGTTCTGTTATCGGACAAGGTGAATCAGAGTATGCTTTCATGATACCGGTATAAGTCATTGTAGTATCAGGATTGAATTTTACTTTTACGAGAATTGAATCTCGTGGATTCATTATAGTCGGAATGGATTTACTCAATGATATTATCGTGAATCCCGGTGGAAGAGTTAGTGAATCAAGTCTCACCGGCAAGAATGAAACATTCTCCACAAGCACTGTTTGTGAGGTGGTATCGCTTACTTCAATTGTGCCAAATGTTGTGAGAGGCGTGATGAATAATTTGGGATTGGCCGATGTTCCATACAGTGGAGCTGACCATTTCACTGTATTCGAAACATAATTCAAAAAGGCACGATCGGCTCTATCTTTTGTGATGTCATTGGGTGCATATTTAAAAACAACTTGCAATGCTCCGGATTTCGGAATAACAGTGTCAAGTGAAAGCAAATTTGGTGGAGAAATAATTGAAAATTTGCCTGATGGATCAACAAGTGTAAAGTTCTGCACTCTTTGATCGAATTGTGCAATATTCAATATGTCAAGCGTGTCCAATTGTTCACCGCAACCCAATACATTTTCTGTGCGCATCATGATTGGGTCAAACTTGAATGTTTCGAGTATGCCCCGGCCCTTTACTTGTATACAATCGGTTGTGAAACACCGTGTTTCAAATAAACAGAGCTTGTCTACATATTGGGAATCTTTCAGAGGTTTGAAATCTATTTGCACATTTTTTGTTTCACCTGGTGCAATACTGAAAGATCTACCTCCTGGGAAGAAGAATACTTCGCCCACTTCAAAGTAGAATGAAATATTGAGTGGATCCACAGCCTCATTTTTGATTGATGCCACAATGCGTTTTTGTTGCCCTACAATGCAATCACCGGAATCAATGATGCGAGCAGTCCATCGTACTTTTGCTTCATAGCCCGTACCGGATAGATACACTTTCTTCTCAAAGGTGCAATTGATTCCACGAAGTGTGTATCGTATGATTGCGGAATCATTGTATCTGCCTGATTTCTGTGGAAAGAATCGAAAATAATTCGCGGAATATCCTGTATTTGGATTCAAAACAGGTTTATTTCCGAGTTTTCTACCGGTGAATCCTTGAGGTACGATGATTGTATCAATCGTTACTTGTCTTGAAGTCAGATTCTTCCATACCCACATGCTTGGATTTGAAAGTGTATTGATACATTCAACTCCCCAGCGAATGGAATCAACTCTTCTCGTTCCAGCCTCATTGGTGATTGTTAGGACTTCCCGTATCACTCCTCGCATTGGTACAGTAATGACTCCGGGAGGACATCTGTCTGTAGAGGTGATTGTAAGCGTATCAAAGAAATTAGTTGAAGTATCATTCGGATATACTTTAAATCGAACGGTCAAATCAATGCATTCACCCGGCTTTAGTGTATAAGGTAAAGTTGGTGAGACAATGCTGAAACGATTTGGCAATTTGCTAGTGGCATTGTTGATAGTGACATTTCTTGGGCTTTGCAAAGAGTCTGTATAATTGCAAATCCTATATATGGTGTCTTTCCAAGGTTGTTGAGGACATCCGATATACAAAGTATCAAAATTGATGGGAGTTCTTGGATATTTTAATTCAGTGGAGCGATTCAATCTGATTGGTACAACAATTTCTCTTCCACATGTATTTGTAGGTCTAATTTTAAGATCAGCGACAATTGCACCAACCACATTAGATTGAACGGTAACGGTAATATTCACCGGTTGCCCCGGTTGCAAAGTAGCCGAAGTGGAAGAAATTGTGAATGCACCTTTATCAGTATTATCCATGATGAATGTTGCACCGCTACCACAAACAGAAGTATCTGTAATGGTGAAAGTATAGGACTTTCTAAATTCACATTTGAGTTCATCTGTTATTGAAGCGGGGAATACTGTCACTTTTTGCTGCAAAGTTCTATCGGAAGCAACACATCTAGCTCCACTTAACATAGTGCCAGTGAGATTCTTACCGGTTGCATCGCAAATATATACTACGCCATCTGCTTCATTGCAACGATAATAGAGTGATAGATTCGGTGTATTCCATGCCAAAGACTTGGACATATTGCAGTATATTTCTTGTGGTGTCAATACTTTGTTCCACAATCGAATCTCATCCATTTGTCCACGGAATGTTCTATTCGAAGTAGTATTGTCGGACAATCCATTGATACTGCCAAATAGAAGCTTCAATCCTTGTTTCTCAGGTGGACGAAGATATCGAGCAGGATAACTTGGATTACTTTGAGGTCCTGCAACTAGAACGCTATTCACATATATGGATACTGAATTTGTATTTCCATCAAACACTGCTGCGAGATGAGTCCATGTATTGAAATAGGAAGCAAATGGAACGGAAGTTTTAGTATTGTCATTTCCGCGCAACTTTGTACCATCACCATTGACCTCAAAAACGAGATCATTACTCTGATTGATAAATAATTGCCATACATCATTATTGTCGAAACCGGGACCCCATAAACCACCCAAAAATTGATTTGTATTTGATACTCTATTGACTTTTACCCACATTTCAACAGTCAATGCTGTTTGCTGCTTATTGGGAATGGAATAACCATTGACTTCAATGAAGTGTGCTCCTCTTCCTGAAGTTTCCGTCAATTGCACAGCTCTTCCAACACAGGAACGATCCTTGTCGCAAGCGGGTTGAGCAATAAGATTAACAGATACAAAGCACAACAGTGCAATGATGAACGGGGTAGTAAATATGTTCATAGTGCCGAGGCAAAAGGGGTAGAATACTGTACTTTATTCGATATCACTTTGGAAATATGAAATCAATCTATCATCATGATCGGAAGATGCCTCACCGGTTTTTCTGCGTATTTCATCCTGCAAAGTGTCTGCAAATACATGTGCCGCATTGTAACCATATGTTTTGAGCAAATAATTGAGCGCAATTACTTCAGCAATCACAGTAACATTCTTTCCGGGGAAGATGGGTAGAATCACACGGGATACAGGAACATTCAATAATGAGTATGGTTCTTCATCCAGTCCTGTTCTCGTATAATTACCATCTTTGTTCCATTCTTCCAATTCAACGACGATTTCCAATCTTTTCTGAAAACGAATTGCTCGGATTCCGAACATCTTTTCGACATTGATTATGCCGAGACCTCGTATTTCCATGAAATGTTTGACAAGAGAAGTACCGGTACCCATAAGAATGTTTTCACGCTTTTTGGTGAGCATGATCACATCATCAGCCACGAGTCGATGACCTCTTTCAATCAAATCCAAAGCAATTTCACTTTTTCCGATACCACTTCTACCATGTAACAAAACGCCTACACCGTAGATATCAACGAATGAACCATGAACAACTGCTTGCTCTGCAAATTGATCATCCAAGAAATCTGATAATAAGGCAATTGCTTTCGTTGTATCAAAGGGTGTTCTGAAGATGGCGATATTCCTCTCTTTGGCAATATCTAATAGCTCAGAGTCTATTTCATGATTATTTGTCACAATAATGCATGGAATTGCAAATTCAGCGAGTCTTGAGAATGATTGAATCCTTTCTTCACGACTCAATGAGTGTAAGTAGTAAATCTCTGTATTTCCAAAGACTTGCACTCTGTGGTAAGTAAATAATCCGACAAAGCCAGCCAGAGCCAATTGAGGTCTGTGCAGGCTTTTGTCGGTAATTATATTATCCAATCCCACATCACCTGTCAATTGTGTCCATTGAATGGGTGCTTTCAATAGTGTTCTGACATGTATCATTTCTTTTGAAATGGGATTGAGATGTTCTAATAGACTCATGGAAATTCCAATTTACATTCTGCGATAATCAGATTGTTTTTCTTTTAATTTTCGTAATTGGGCAATCATTTTATCAGTTGCTGAATGAATTGCTTTGTCGAAGTCAATACCTATATCTTTTGCGCTTAGAACATGATGATTTACATGCACGATGAATTCCACTTCTTTATCATGTTCTTCGGACAAAACAACTTCAGTGCTGGTAACTTGTGGATGAGCTTTTGCAAATTGATTGGCCTTCGATTGAAGAGTTTCTTGCAATTCGGGCCAGGCTTTGAAGTGTCGGGCTGTTATTGTGAATATCATGATAAACTCCTTGTGAATGGTGATTATAAAATACGCTTACCCATACATGATGCAACGATATCTGTTGCAAATACTGCGCTTGCATTCATATCATCAAGAATTGGATTGACTTCGCTCACTTCAAAGGAAGAAACGAGGCCGCTTTCAGCTGCCATTTCCATAAGCAAGTGAGCTTCACGATATGACAGCCCACCCGGAACGGGAGTACCTACTCCTTTTGCCACACTTGGGTCCACACTATCGAGATCAAAACTAATATGGAGATGATCTACTGTCGATCTCATTCTTTCAAGCGTTCGCATGACGATATCATACATTCCATTTTTGTCAATGGAAACCATTGTGTGAGTTGTAACTCCAACTTCTCGAATAAAATCTCTTTCTCCCGGATCAATGGATCGAGCACCAATGATAACAAGATGTTCGGGTTTAATTTTTTGTCCGGGATAATGCAAATCAACAAGCTCTTTCGCACCATATCCCATGGAAACCGCAAGAGGCATTCCATGGATATTACCGGACGGAGTAGTTTCGGGAGTATTCATGTCTGCATGAGCATCAATCCATAATACACCAAGTGTTTTGCCATGTTTTTTACAATGACTCGAAATTCCGGCTATTGTACCAAGTCCCATGGCATGATCACCCCCGATGATCAGAGGGAATCCATTATTGTCTAATACCAATTCAACTTTTTGAGCCAATAATTCATTGGCATGTTTGATTGCCGGAAGGAATTTTAACTTTTCACTGTAAATCTCGCAAGTCTCTTGATTTGCAACGGGAATATCCCCTTCATCTATGACACTGTACCCCAATGATTGTATCTTTTCCGTTAGACCTGCAATGCGCAGAGCTGATGGCCCCATGTCAACGCCTCTTCTGCCGGAGCCAAGATCCATTGGAAAGCCAATGATATGTACCGTTTTATCCATGATAACAAGATGTATACTTAATAATGTGGTGATAATTACTGCATCGGGAATTTACGGTAAAAGGCTGAACCCTCAAAACCAAAGAAAAAACCTTTCAACTTTCAGTATTTTCCATGATGATATTGGCTAAAAAACACTAATTTTGTAATCCTAATGCCCGGGTGGCGAAATGGCAGACGCACAAGACTTAAAATCTTGGGTATGGTAACGTACGTGCGGGTTCGAGTCCCGCCCCGGGCACTCAGAGAGGAAGGAATACACTGCTGAACAAAAATCCCTCCTGATGATGTTTAACCATCATCGGTGAACGTAGTTTCACCTCTGATTTGATTAAACTATCAGTTGAGTGCTCCATGCTAACTCCCAATAGTGCATATATTGATGATTTGTATGCCGATTTTCTTCATGATCCAAATTCCGTTGGCGAAGAATGGCGAGCTTATTTCCAAGCAAGAAAAGATGCAACAATACAATCGATGGGGAAGGAGGATTATTCCTCTCATGAAGATATGATTGAAGTCATGTCAGAGCCAATTCCCGTCAAACATGAATCAAAAAAAGAAGTGATTCAAACCAATACTCCCAAAGAAACCTCAATTCACCTTACTTCTTCAGATATTCCTGAAAAACTTTCAAGCATAGGAATGCGCATTGCGGCAAATATGTCGCAATCTCTGAATGTACCTACTGCGACATCTTTTCGTGTTATTCCTGTGAAGGCATTGGAAGAGAATCGAAGATTAATAAATAGGCATTTGGATAGAAACAAAAAGAAGAAAGTATCTTATACGCATATTCTCGCATGGGCTTTGGTGAAAGCACTTGTGAAGTATCCACATATGAATGATACTTTTTCAGTGATTGATGGTGTTCCTCACAGAATCAAAAGAGCAGCCATCAATATTGGTCTTGCCGTTGATGTCACCAGAAAAGATGGCATGCGCATGTTGGTGGTTCCCAGCATCAAGAATGCACAACAAATGACATTCACGGATTTTTGCGCAGAATATGATGGATTAATTACCAAAGCAAGAAATAATAAACTCACAGTTGATGACTTATCAGGGGCATCCATTTCATTGACGAATCCCGGTACCATCGGTACTGTGTCTTCGGTTCCAAGACTAATGGAAGGTCAAGGACTCATCATTGCTACCGGATCAATAGATTATCCGGCCGAGTTTCAGGCAGTGATGCCGGATGTTCTTTCAACGCTTGCAATAAGCAAAGTATTGACTGTTACAAGCACATATGATCATCGCATTATTCAAGGTGCAGAATCCGGAGAATTCTTGGCATATGTTCATAAATTAGTTCTTGGCGAAGAGCATTTTTATGATCAGATATTTGCCAATCTTCACATCCCATTTGAACCGGTGCGTTGGCAGAAAGATAATCGCATCAATCCATTCATGTCTCAGGATGAACTCGAATCGCTCGATAAGGAATCTCGTGTTGCTCAGCTCATCAATGCATATAGGGTGCGTGGACATTTCCTTGCAGATGTCAATCCACTTGGTTTACAAGCATATTATTATCCTGAATTGGATCCGGCGGCTTATGGTTTTACCATATGGGATTTGGATCGTGAATTTGACACGGGAGGAATCGGTGGAATCAATCGCGCGACCCTTCGTGACATTATTGATATTCTTCATGATACCTATTGCGGTAAACTGGGTATTGAATACATGCATGTTCAGGATCCGGTGAAAGAACGCTTTATACAGAAATGGGTTGAACCCACTCGCTTTTCCTATCAATTCTCAAAAGAACAGCGCCTGCATATTTATAGGCATCTTACAAAAGCAGAACAATTCGAACAATATTTACACACAAAGTATCTTGGCTCGAAGCGTTTCTCACTCGAGGGTGGCGAGACAACAATTACATTTCTCGAGAAGACTCTGGAATTATCTTCCAAAGACTCTATCAAAGGTGTTGTGATTGGTATGGCCCATCGTGGTCGTTTGAATGTTTTAGCAAATATTTTGAATAAACCTTATGATAAGATCTTCGATGAATTTGAAGGCAATTATGACCCGAATTCATTTGAAGGTTCCGGTGATGTGAAGTATCACCTTGGTGCAACAGGAATATATACTTCCAGAACCGGCGAACAAGTAAGTGTCATGCTGGCGCCGAATCCAAGCCATTTGGAAGCAGTGAATCCTGTAGTTGAAGGAATTGCAAGAGCATTGGATGATTTGATTGGAGATACAGATTGTGATTCACATCTACCAATTCTTGTGCATGGTGATGCAGCATTCGCAGGACAAGGTGTTGTACCTGAAACATTGAATTTATCGCGCCTTGCAGGTTATAAAACCGGTGGAACGATTCATGTGATCATCAATAATCAAATCGGCTTCACAACATCACCCGATGATGGAAGATCTACTCCATATGCTAGTGATATTGCAAAGATGCTTCAAGTTCCAATCATTCATGTGAATGGAGATGATCCAGAGGCAGTACGCATTGCAGCCATGTTTGCATTTGAATATAGACAAAAGTTTAATGATGATGTTATTGTTGACTTATTCTGTTATCGCAAATACGGTCACAATGAAACAGATGAACCGAGTTATACTCAGCCGCTTCTCTATAAAAAAATCAAAGCCCAAGTTCCTGTTCGTGTGAGATATGCACAATCACTCCAGGCAGGTGGTGTATTTACTGAAGAAGAATTGAATGTAATCATTGGTGAAGTGAAAGAAGAATTGAATTCAGCATTTTCAGCTAGAAATTCCGTTCATTCAAAAGTGCATAATCCTTATGCGGGAGCTGATGTGTTCGCAACCGTGAACACAAAAGTTGAACCTCATATCTTACATGCAATAGCTAAGTCAATTTCAACTGTTCCTCAAGGATTCACTGCGAATCCCAAAGTCATAGATTTACTCAATAAGCGCTCGCATATGCTTGAATCCGAGCAACCTGCTCTCGATTGGGCAATGTGTGAAGCTCTTGCATTTGGTTCGCTATTATTGGAAGGACATGATATTCGCATGAGTGGTCAAGATTGCGGTCGCGGAACATTCAGTCATCGACATGCAATATTGAAGGATTTTCAAACAGAAGAAGAGTTGATTTTACTCAATTCTTTGTCTAATGATCAAGGAAAACTTCGAATCTTCAATAGTCCACTTTCAGAAGTTGCCGTTCTTGGATTTGAATTCGGATATTCCACAATACTTGTGAATGGTCTTACTTTGTGGGAAGCACAATTCGGTGATTTTGTCAATGGAGCACAAGCAGTGATCGATCAATTCATCAGCAGTTCCGAAGCAAAATGGGGTCAGCATTCAAACCTTACATTGCTATTGCCTCATGGTTACGAAGGACAAGGTCCTGAACATTCCAGTGCTCGATTGGAACGCTTCCTACAGCTCTGTGCAGAGAATAATATGTTTGTCTGCAACTTTACCACACCTGCTCAATATTTCCATGCATTACGAAGACAAGTCAAGGCTCCATATCGAAAGCCCATGATTGTGATGTCACCGAAAGAAATTTTGCGTAAGCCTATTTCTGTATTGAATGATTTACTTGTTTCTTCATTCAGTGAAATATTGAATGATGAGCATATTACAAATCCAAATTCTGTTGAAAAGGTTTTGTTGTGCTCAGGTAAAGTATATTATGACTTAATGAATGAAAGAGCAAAGCTTCATAAGGAGCAATCTGTTGCTATCATCAGAGTTGAGCAATTGTATCCTTTCAAAGATGATATGGCTCGAAATATCCTTTCAACGTATTCAAATGCCAAGAAGATTGTTTGGGTACAAGAAGAACCCAAAAATCAAGGCTCATGGTTCTTCATAGCACCGAGACTCATGGAAGTTCTTAGTAGTGGTCAATCTTTGTCTTATGCGGGTAGACCTGAAGCTGCGAGTCCGGCAACAGGATTTGGCAAGAAACATGAATATGAAAAACAACAATTCTTGGCAATTGCTTTTCAATAAAGTTGAATCATCGGTAGGCGGGTAATGTCCGTTTGATTAATTGAAGGTCTCGCAATTGTGAGGCCTTCGCTGCAAAACGGATGATGAAACCTTGATTGAATCCTGTTGGATACCAATTTGCTGATAATTCCCAACAATCTAAATCCTTAATCAATGAAATGCTTGGGGCTACGAGCACCGAATTGATGAAATCATAACTGAATGAAGATTTGACATTCCATGTTGATGTCAATCGAATCTCAATATCCGCGCGAGCATCGAATCTTCTTGAAATCATTCCTCTGATTGGTTCACCATAATAATAAGTAACGCTGGTTGAAACAGACCATGGAAAATGTAATGGTCTTCCTCCAATACCTCGTTCACCGAAATAATCCACATCATCTCTGTCTGCAATTGTTCTCACTGCAAATCTATCTGAAGTAGGACCCCATAATACTTGGTTACTCGAATCATTTTGGCCATCTTCTATTGATAGAGAGCCGGATGCGAATTGTGTTGAAATATTAATGGATGCATTGGTTAATCTTGCGAGTCCTTTACCATTCTCAATGAGCAAAGAATTGATGGGAATCATTGTACCAAATTGATTGACCGCTTCATCATAGAGTGTGAAACCTGCATTTCCATTCAAATTAAACATGCCTATTGATGGTGTTCTGAATGCCATTGTAATTGCACTCCAGCGCATGGAATCAAGCGATACCGCATATGAACCTGAAACATCCAATTGCAAGAGATCGATATTCTTATCTGCAGAATCATTTTGAATCACTTTTGCTTCAAAACGATTGCTGAATGCATAGTTGATGAATGTGGAACCTTTCGTGCCGGATCTCCCGCCATCATTTTCAAAGCGCGAGTACTCTATGTCTCGATTTTGTCTAAAATCTCGATATACCTTGATATTATCGGAAGTTTGGGAAGTATATTCAGGTACATAAGACAATGCAATTGTTGGTGAGAAAGTATGACGCAATGCGTTTAATCCGAATATTCGAGGTTTCACTAGCCCGAACAAGCGAGTACCGATGCCGATTGAAGCTTGGAATTGTGTTTCGCGAAGTGGAGTAAAACTCGTTTCGGTTGTTTCAATTATGGTAGAATCATTAGGATTCATAGATCTTGTCAATGTTCTGAAATACCAATTTTCAGAATAGGAAATACTTGGTGTGATTGAAAAATATCCAAGTTTTGGAGAAATGCTAATGGAAGGATTATGTCGAATGACGCTTGAGTTCTTTTCATTGAATACGGTATCTCTAACAAGTGGATTCTGGGGATCTGCAGAGAGTATGGAGCGCACTGAATTATGTGAGAATGCTCCTCTCACAAAATATGAAACACCAATATCGCTTAACCATGAGTTACCTGAGACTCTTCCTTTTAAAGGGAAAAAAGTTGGAACATTATAAGTGATGTTTGGATTAACAGAATATTCTTTCGTTACGATGTTTTGCGTGGAAGCAATGTCAATTCCCAATGTTGTTCCATTCTCAAATGAGGATGAGTATCCTGCATTTGAGAATAGTGACTGCGTGAGTCTTTCATTCAAATTACTTGCATAGCGATTGATATATGAAGAAGTGGCAACATTGAATGAGGCTGTTATGCGAGACTGTGGATTGATGGTTTGTTGATGTGAACCGGTAATCCTCCAACTATTGCCATAATCAGATTGTGCATCAGACCTTCTTCTTCCATATTCAATGGAGATATTTCCATTGACACGATTTTGGATTGCATATCGCCAAACATTGCGGAACAGGTATCCTGTTTTACTAAATATATCTGCGGTGAATTGAGCATCCACATAATCATTGATAGCCCAAAAATATCCGAGATTTTGTGCAACTATGCCATCAACAGTAGATACATAAGGAATATTGAAAAGTAAACCAGATGTTCTGCCACTTTTATTCGGAACATAAACACCAATGGGAAGTGTGATGATTGGAACATCTTCGACTACAAATGAGATATTGTCGAGAAATACTCTGTCATCAGTAACCACTTTCATTTTCGATGCACCAAAGTAGAAATGTGGATGTGGTTGAGTGCAAGTTGTATAACAACCATTTTCTATAAAGAGTGTATTGTCAGAACTTTTCTTGACTTTCGATCCATAATAAAATCCACCTTCATCGGCCTTACTCTCTCCATAGGTAATTGTACCTTTTTTGGTTTCTAGATTAAAGAGGATAGTTTCTCCTGTGAATTCTTCGCCATTGTCCTCAAATCTAGGATATCCAATCTTGAGTCCAACTGAATCTTTTTTCCCTTGCGCTTTGACCATGGACTCATTGAAATCGATTTCAATCGATTCTGCATTGAGTTTTTGTTTTTTGATTGAGATCTCTGCATCGCCTTTTAGCAGCATTGTTCTCTTTTTGAGTGAAAATACGGTGCTGTCACGGGAGGTATAGGTCACTGTCGAATCAAGTCCGGATCTATTTGTTTTGATTTGAATATCACTTGAATCCTTGGATGTTTGCGCATACAAGGGTAACTCAAGCATCAAAACGATGAAGAGAAATAATGAAATTACTAAGACTAAACGATGGAAAGTATTCATCATGAATGCATCATTCCATGCGTAAAGGTGTGATGGAAGAGGGAAGTTGAAAACGCAATGAAGGCAATATGCTATTGAGCGTGATTTTCTCTGCTGAAACAGTCATTTGCAAACCACGAACGGGTGCACTTAAGGTCACTGTTGAGGGCATGGGAATTCCATTTATAAGAGTATATCCATCATAGATCATAGCTAGTTCGATTGTTCCATCCTGATTTTTCCTTTGATACTCTTTAATGATACCATTTTCTTTGGAGCATAGGATGAACTCCATTGTCTTTCCGGAGATAGATCTCTTATACAATAACTTGGTGGAATCGATAAATGTATCAACCAAGGTGAAAGTCAATGGGTCTCCGGGTGGCTCTGCTCTCAGTAGAGAAGCATAATCATCAAATGATAAAGGCATGAAAGTGACTTCTGACAATTGCTCCTGACTTGGAATTCCTTCGATAGCTCTACCTTGCAACATGTCGTGAAATAAGAAATACTGTTTATCGGCGAATAATCTTGCAACGCTAATTCCAAAAGGCCCGGATATCTCCATAGATAATGAATCTCTTCCACCTATCTTTAGAATGCAGTCAGCAGAATTTGTTTCGCCTTGAATTGTAACTGAGAGTCTTGCCTCAAGTTCAACTGACTGAAGCTTTTCTTTGCGCAATAATGCTTGATCACTCATAACTGATTCGTAACCATCAGCATAAGTTATTGAAAACAAAGTTAGTTGAAGTATCGCTAAGAACAGTGGTTTCCCCAAAAACATGCGATAAGTATGACTTTTCATTATAAGTACTTGTAAATTCATGAATATATATTGAATGCTCATCAAAATTCGTAGGTTTGACGTAGTGATGGAACAATTCTTGATAGAAGTCTGTTTCAAAACACAGAAATCTTTTTTAGGAGACAAGAAAAATGGTCTATGTAACCAGGAAAATGCATTTTTCCGCAGCACATCGCTTGTTCAATCCAACCTTTTCACATGAAAAAAACGAACAAATATTTGACAAATGTAATAATCCTCTGGGTCATGGACACAATTATACATTGGAAGTTACAGTAAAAGGCATGCCAGATCCAGAAACTGGTTATGTGATTGACCTTAAAAAATTGCGTGATCTCATTGAAGAAAATGTTGTTGATAAAGTTGACCACAAGCATTTGAATTATGATGTCGATTTTCTTCAGGGCATCATTCCCACGGCAGAAAATCTGGCAATTCGATTTTGGAGTATTTTGGAGCCAAAGATTACGAGTGGCACTTTGCATTCCATCAAATTATTCGAATCGGATCAGAACTTTGTGGAATATTTTGGTGAACCCGTCAGCATTCCTGTATACAATCTTGAATCCGCTACAAATAGGGAAGTATTGTCATGAAAAAAAATGCTCAACAATCACCTCTCATGAAAGCAACTCGTGAAGCAATGGGCGATATAGCTGTATCGGATTCTTTGATCCATGAATTTGTGAAAGATTTTTTCCCTAAGGTTAATGATCAAGGTGCCCAATTATTTGATGCAAATGGTAATCTTCCTGTTGGCAGAGAAGAAAGAGATATGATGATCGAGGAACTTACTGAGAAATTCGGTGACATATTCAATATTCTTCGCATCGACCGAAATGATCCTAATAGCATGAATACACCTCACCGACTAGCCAAAATGTGGGTCAATGAATTATTTGCCGGCAGATTTGAACCTGCTCCAAAAATCACTGTATTTCCTAATAGAAAACAAGTTGATGAATTGATCATCAGCAGAAATATCACGGTGATGTCTGTGTGCTCACACCATTGGCAACCTATTTCGGGAACATGTGCGATAGGATATATTCCAGGTGATCATGTACTTGGGTTATCGAAGCTTTCACGCATTGTTGAATGGTATTCAAGAAGAGGTCAGATACAAGAAGAATTAGGTGAACAGATTGCAGATTTCATTGAAGACATCATCAAGCCCAAAGCTCTTGGTGTGGTAATTGAATCTAAGCATTATTGCATGATTGCCAGAGGTGTGAATGAATCAGAAGATAAGGCATCGATGGTTACATCAGTCATGCGAGGGAGTCTTCGTGATGAATTGCCATTGCGAAATGAATTTCTCACATTGATCCGCGGATGAAACAGAAATCGACCATATATATTCCCGGAAATGAGTTTGAGAAGGAGTATTGGTCTGAGGGACTATTCGTTGCCGGCATAGATGAAGCGGGAAGAGGATCACTTGCAGGACCGGTGGTATCGGCGGCAGTTGTCTTCCCTCCACATACCAAGAATGATTTGGGGTGTAGAGACTCCAAAGTACTTTCCGAAGAAAAGAGAGAGTTTCTCTTTGAAAGGATTTATCAGCAAGCAATTTGCATTGGAATAGGTATAATCGACCATGAACAGATTGATCGAGTGAATATTCGAGTTGCCACAAGATTGGCAATGACCAAAGCCCTAGAAGAAATTAATCTTTCCAATGTTCATGCTTTGATAGATGGCAATTATTTTGAGCATCCAACCATTCCTTTCACTACTATCATCAAGGGTGATCATCATTGCTTTTCAATTGCAGCTGCATCCATCATTGCAAAGGTTACAAGGGATAGGATAATGAAGGAAATCGACTCAAAAGTCGGTTCACTTTATTATTTTGCGAAAAACAAAGGATATGGAACTGCAGATCATCGAAAAGCAATACAGATCCATGGTCCTTCGAAATATCATCGCAACACATTCCTTGGAAAGATCATTCATAATGAATAAGTATTTCTTCCAAAACATACATGTCATAAGTCCACTCGAGAATATTGACATTATTTGCAATCTTCTCATAGATGAAACTGGGCATATATCCTATCCTGATGAATCATTCAAACCTTCGAATGATTGCATTGTATTAGATGCAAAAGATTTGATTGCAGCACCCGGATTCGTGGATATGCATGTGCATCTACGCGAGCCCGGTCAAGAGTACAAAGAAACAATCGCCACAGGAACTGCTGCTGCAGCCAATGGAGGTTTTACCGATATTGTCTGCATGCCCAATACACAGCCCGCTATTGATAGCAAAATCACGCTTGAGTATATCAAACATAAAGCTCACGGAAATATTGTTGATGTGCATATTTGTGCTGCAACTACGATTGGTCGTAATGGAGAGCAGCTGACTCCGATGATCGAGCTCTTGGAAGCTGGAGCCGTGATGTTTTCTGATGATGGTTCATGTGTTGAATCACCTGAAATGATGCGCAGAGCATTCGAATACTTGGCTCCATTCGATGGATTGCTAACACAACATTGCGAAGAGCATTCGATGACAAAAGATTTTGTGATGCATGAAGGTAGTATTTCCGCAGAATTGGGTGTGAAAGGATATCCATCAATTGCAGAAGAGTTGATTGTCAATCGTGATATCCAATTGGCTTTGTACTGTGGCAATCGTCGTTATCATGTGTCACATATGAGCACCAAAGGTAGTGTGCAATTGGTCCGTGAGGCAAAAGCTAGGGGACAGAGAGTTACATGTGAGGTAACGCCACATCATTTCATGTTTACACATGAGGCAATCAAGGTGCATGGAACACATGCCAAAATGAATCCACCACTTCGTGAACAAATTGATGTTGATGCCATTCTTCAAGGTTTGGCAGATGGTACGATTGATGCCATTGCGACCGATCATGCGCCACATGCAGAACATGAAAAACATTGTGAGCTGGCACTCGCTGCAAATGGGATCATTGGATTGGAAACTTGTATTGGTTTAACCATCACACATTTGGTAAAAACAGGAATCATAGATTTTTCTCGCATGATTGATATACTTTCAATTGGACCAAGAAATATTCTTCAAATGGATCAGCCAAGTTTGTTGGAAGGTTCAAAAGCTTGCTTGACTATTTTCAATCCTGAAGAAAAATGGATACCTATTCCTGATAAAAGTCATTCCAAATCCCAGAATAGTCCATTTTTTGGAATTGAATTGACAGGAAAACCACGATATACAGTCAATAATGGTCAGGTTTTCGAATCAATACTCTAACTACTTGTAATTGTTATGGTTGCATTCGATAATCTAAAATATGGCCGAACATTTGCGAATTTCACCATACATGAAAGTTCAAAAGAATATAATTTCTGTTTGGTGAATACTGACATACCATGTATTTTAGTGCCGTCTTAGTGTATGCAGCGTCGCTATAGATATACTGAATACAATTTTACTGATCTATTATGAAGAAATTGTTTCTCCCTTTCTTGTTTGTCATTGCTCTTCCACTCACCTCACTCCTTTCTGGATGTAATGTGAAGGGATTTTTCACGAGTTATGATGATGATCCTGTTTATGAATCTCCAATCACTGAAGCAGCAGCTGGTGCTGAAGCAGGTGGTTCTTCTGCGGATGCCTCACCCGGTGCAAAAACATTCAAAGAAGTTTGCTCTTCTTGTCACCAAACAAAAGGGCAGGGTGTTCCGGGTACATATCCACCACTTGCTGGTTCAGCATTGGCACAGAACGCAGATGCAACCAAGCCCATTCGCATAGTCCTTCATGGCTTTCAAGGAGCTATTGAGAGAAATGGTAAAACATATAATGGTGTGATGGCTGCATGGTCACAACTCTCTGACCAAGAAATTGCCGATGTATTGACCCATGTTCGTTCTAGTTGGGGTAACTCTGCCGGAGCTGTCACAGTTGATGAGGTCAAAACAGTTCGTGATCAAACAGCCGGCAAAGTCGGTGCCTATACAGAAGCAGAATTAAACTGATAACAATTATTACTCAACCGTAATTTCGGGCATATAACAATGAGTTTTGATTTTTCTAAAGCGATGGAGTGGGCATATAAAGACATGCTCACATTTTTCCCGGAAAATGTCAGCACATTTGGTGGCGAGCTTGACAGCTTATTTGCCATGATTTACTATGCCTCAGTTGCAATTTTCTTTATCACCTATGCGATTTTGATAGCATTTATCATCATGTACAGGCATCAAGAGGGAAGAAAGGCATATTATTATCACGGTAATAATCTTGCAGAATTTACATGGACATTATTACCTACATTTCTGTTTGCAGGTATTGGACTTGTGAGTGATGATGCTTGGACAAAATCAAAATATGCATATAGAGTTCCCAACCCTGATGTAACGATTGATGTATTGGGATATCAATCAGGTTTTGGTTGGCAGTTCCGTTATCCAGGTCCTGATGGTGTTTTTGGCAACAAAGTCCGCAACCAAATTAGCAGTGCCAATCCTTTTGGAATTGATTCCAATGATGTGCATGGCAAAGACGATTTAGTGATTATAAGTCCCGGTGGTGCAAGACCTGTTGAAGTCCATTTACCAATCAATAAGAATGTATTGGTTAACCTATCATCCAATGATGTTCTTCACAGTTTCTTTCTCCCAAATTTCAGGGTAAAGCAAGATGCAGTTCCTGGTCAGTGGATCAAAGTATGGTTTAATGGAACGAAAGCCGGCAAATATGAAATAGCATGTGCCGAACTTTGCGGTTCAGGTCATTATAATATGCGTGGATTATTGATAATGGATTCACAGCAGGATTATGATGCTTGGTTAGATCAGCAGTATAAGCTCAAAAAGCCCGAATTGTCAGCACCTGTAACAGATTCAACCGCCGTCGCTGCTGTTGTTTCTGATTCCACTACAACAAAAAATTAATAATTAACGATAAACATTGGTGGTACATATGCAATCGGCAACAGCTCATGCACATGAAACGCACGGACATGATTCGCATGGTGATCATGCACATCACCATGATGTCTCATTCATCAGAAAATATGTCTTCTCAACCGATCATAAGGTCATTGCGAAGCAGTTCATGCTTGCATCATTGTTCTTCCTCTTTGTAGGTGGACTATTTGCATTACTTATACGCTGGCAATTAGCATTTCCGGGTGAGGCAATTCCATTGATTGGAAATATTTTGCCTGATACATGGGTATCTGATGGTGCAGTGACGGCGAACTTTTACACTCAGCTCTTAACCTTACATGGCACAGTAATGATATTCTATGTTATCATTCCTTTGGCAGTTGGTATGTTTGGTAATTTCTGTATTCCTCTGATGATTGGCACTGATGATATGGCATTGCCTAGATTGAATATGTATTCATTCTGGCTGGTTCCACCTGCAGGATTAATCATGTTGACAGGATTTTTCTTTGATTCTGGGGCAGCAGCAGCAGGTTGGACAGGGTATCCACCACTTGGTCCTTCCAGTGGAGCGGGTCAAACCACATGGCTTATTTCTTTGTTCTTGATTGGTTTCTCATCAATCATGGGAGCCACAAATTATATGGCTACCATTTTGAACAAAAGGGCCAAGGGTTTGCAAATGTTCCAAATGCCTCTTACTGTTTGGGCATTGTTCATTACAGCAATTTTGATTACACTTGGTACGCCTGTATTGGCAGCTGCAATTTCAATGCAATTGGCTGATCAATATTTGCATACATCATTCTTCATGCCTGATAACTTATTGGTCGGTGCGCCTGACAATTCTTTGCTTACCGGTGCATTTGTACAAAAAGGAAATGAATTACTTGAACATAAACAATTGCTTGGTGGTGGTGGTCAACCAATTTTGTGGCAACATCTCTTTTGGTTCTATTCTCATCCTGCTGTGTATATCATGATTTTACCTGGAATGGGAATTGTTTCTGATGTATTGGCAACATTTGCACGCAAGCCTCTTTATGGCTACAAAGCAATGATTTTTGCGATCATGGCAATTGCATTTCTAGGATTTATCGTATGGGGACATCATATGTTCCAATCCGGAATGAATCCACTTCTTGGTACAACATTCATGCTTTCCACTATTGTTATTGCCGTCCCATCTGCTATCAAGATTTTCAATTGGCTTGGTACGATTTGGAGGGGTGATATCCGATTTACCGCAGCAAATCTCAATGCACTTGCATTTATTGCCACATTCATTATTGGTGGTTTGAGCGGTGTATTTATGGCATCAGCTCCTGTAGATATTTACATTCATGATACATACTTCATTGTTGCACACATTCACTATGTACTATTTGGTGGTGCATTGTTTGCAATTTTCTCAGGTATCTATTATTGGTTCCCAAAAATGTATGGAAAAATGCTCAATGAGAGCTTGGGTCGCAAGCATTTCTATTGGTCATTCATCTTCTTTAATCTCACTTTCTACCCAATGCATCTTTTGGGTGTTGGTGGACATATGAGAAGAATTTACAATCCATATATCTATGAGTTTTTGCAACAATATCAGCCAATGAATCAATTCATTACGATTGCTGCAATCATTCTCGGATTTTCACAGTTCATTCTAATCTTCAATATTCTTTGGTCACTCAAATACGGAAAAAAAGCACCAAGAAATCCATGGCAGGCAAATTCATTGGAATGGGCAGCTCCGGCACATCCCGGACATGGAAATTTTGATTCTGATATTCGTGTCTACCGTGGTCCTTATGAATTTTCTCATCCTGATAGAGAGACAGATTTCTATCCACAGTGGGAAGAACCCCAAGGTGATGAGAAAACAGTTCATGAAACGAAAGAGCATTCTCATTCAGCATAAGATTAGATTGACCTGATAACTGTTCACCATTTTGCGGTAGCACCGTGTCATCACAAGATACAGATCATCAGGTAAGTAAGATACAAGCGTACATTGAATTAACGAAACCTGGAATAACTCGCATGATTGTCTTAACGGCAGCAGCGGGATATTACCTAGCAATCGACATGCATTTTGAAGAATTCTTTTCTTCAGGGAATTTGATTCTACATTTTTTTCTTGCCATGACAGGTACTATGTTAACTTCAGCAGGAAGTTGCGTGCTTAATAATGTGATGGAAGTAGAATATGACAAATCAATGAAGCGTACTGCCAAAAGAGCATTGCCTTCAGGACTTGTCACACAGAAATCTGCTTTGCTCTATGGATTAGTTCTATCTTCTTTTGGAGCAGCAATTTTGTTTGTTTGGATCAATGCTTTGACTGCTATTTTATCAGTCATTACAATTGTATCATATGTATTGTTGTATACACCATTGAAGAGAAAAACAAAGCTTTCGCTATATGCAGGAACATTGCCAGGTGCATTGCCCGCACTCGGAGGCTGGACTGCATTTACAAATACAATTGATCTTCCTGGATTATTGTTTTTTGCAGTTTTATTGTTTTGGCAGATCCCACACTTTCTTGCATTGGCTTGGATTTACAGAGTTGACTATGAGCAAGCCGGATTTAAAATGCATTCTGAAGGTGGAGAAAGTACAGCAAAGACAATTGCATTATTATCAATTGTTTATGCACTGTTTGGTTCAATTGCGGCATTGCTTCTTTGGGAGTATGCTTCACTAGGTTTCGTTTATGGTATAGGAGTTATTCTACTTTCACTGTTTTTTACCTATGCATGTTTCGCATTTTTAAAGCATAGAGATGGAAAGAGCGCAAAGTTGCAATTATATGCTTCCTATGCTTATTTGTCGGGAATATTTTTGTTGGTGTTTGTCAATAAACAACTGTAAACACAATGTCATCTGGATTATCCTTAGCCCACGAGCCGGTAACGAAAGTAGCCCATGGTAAACTTGCCATGTGGATCTTTCTTGCTTCAGAAATCATGTTTTTCACCGGTTTTTTCGGTGCATTCATTGTTCTGAGAAATTCCAATTTGGAACTTTTTTCGCATTCGGCTGCGGAATTAACTAAAGGGCTTGCATTGCTCAATACATTTATTCTTATCGGTTCATCATTGACAATGGCATTGTCAATACTGAATTTAGAGAAGGGAAATATGGGGAAATTCAAGTTGTTTCTTGGATTGACTATACTTTGTGGTTTTGGATTTCTTATTGTTAAAACAATAGAGTATTCAACCAAGTTTAGTCATCATATCTTTCCTTGGACAAATGTATTTTTCTCATTTTATTTCTTGATGACAGGTTTTCATGCGATACACGTGATTGCTGGTATGATACCAATGACTTTCATGTTCATCAAGGCATTTACCAAGAAAGGGTATAATCATCCTGTAAAAGTTGAAACATTGGGCTTATATTGGCACTTTGTTGATCTTGTATGGATTTTCCTTTTCCCTGTACTCTATCTTATTTTCCCGGCGCATTAAGGAGCCTGAGCTATGAGTGGACATCATCCAGATTCTAAAACAATGTTTGATTCTTATATCAAAGTTGCTAGTGCATTATTTGTTTTGACAGTACTTACTTGGGTTGCGGCTCTTGATTGGGTACCAAAGAGTTGGGGCGAGGCAGGTAATACATTACATATTGCAATTGGTCTTTTGATAGCAATTGTCAAAGCTTTTTTGGTATTCTATGTATTCATGCATTTGCAGTTTGACAATAAGTTCATCAGAGCATTTGTATTTGTTCCCATATTCTTGTTTTTTGTTCTAACATTTGCTCTAAATGTTTTAGGACCTTGATATGCTCAAGAATTATTCGAAGCTATTATTAGTGGCTTTGATATTGGTTACGTTCTTTTTCAATGCATGTGTTGATTCTCAAGAAAAGTCAAAAGATATAGAGTCGGTTCTAAGCGAATTACGTGTATATGGTACTACACCTGATTTTTTAGGAATTACCGAATCACAAACTGAATTGACATCCAAGGACTTACATGGTAAGTTGTGGCTTATAAGTTTCTTTTTTGCTTCATGTGGTGATATTTGTCCCAAAATGAATGCAGTGAAAAGCAAAATTATAGCCAATAATAAAAGTGATTCCTTGCGTTTTTTGTCTGTCACTGTTGATCCGGAAACCGATACACCGGAGTATCTGAGCAAGCATCGAAGACAATACTCCAACAATTCATGAATGGATTATTGGTGGGTTATTCCGGGAATCCGGAAAACCATTCGGCAAGAATCATACTCATTGATTCAAAATCTAAAATCCGAGGATACTTCGATGCCTTGGATACAAAGCATGTTGATTCCTTGGAATCCATCTTGCGGAAATTGCAATGAAACATAGAATATTTCTCATATTGTTCCTTTGCTTAACAATTATACATCAAGCTATTGCTTGTCCTAATTGTAAAGACGCATATACACCGGGTAGTGCAGGTGCAAGTGTTGGTGAAAGTTATTCTTGGAGCGTTCTTTTCATGCTCGCCATGCCGATTGCAACAATTGCCTTGATTTCCATGCGCATTGTGTATTCGGCCAAAAAAAATCGAAATAATGATTTGTGAATATATCTCTCTTTGTGA
Source organism: Bacteroidota bacterium (assembly GCA_041191145.1). Classification (GTDB taxonomy): domain Bacteria; phylum Bacteroidota; class Ignavibacteria; order Kapaibacteriales; family UBA961; genus UBA961. Next base: position 12,961 of record JBEEPK010000020.1, on the reverse strand, counting down.
GTTTTTTCAATGTTCAACAAAGCTACTGACAAGAAAATCAAAGGCATAGCACTTGGAGTGCTTGGCACCGTCCTCACGCTTGCTTTGATTCTGATTTTTGGACAGAACAATAAAGTGACTGATGTCGGTTATCGTCCTGTTCAACCAATTCCTTTTTCACATAAGTTGCATGCTAGTGAAGATAATATCTCTCATAATGGTGTACAGATGAAGGGATTGGGTATTAAGTGTATGTATTGTCATGCACAAGCTGAAGTCTCAGCACATTCTCCTGTTCCTACAACCAGCACTTGTATGAATTGCCATGTTCTACCGATGCAATTGGAGAATGAGCGTGGAAATCCTGGTCCATTGGAACTCATTCGTACTGCATATGAGAAGAATCAGCCAATTGAATGGGTGAGAATTCATAAAGTACCTGATTATGTACATTTCAATCACAGCCGACATATTCGTGCTCAGATTGACTGTAAATCATGTCATGGTCCGGTTGAGACAATGGGTGTGGTATCTCAATTCAAACCTCTTTCAATGGGATGGTGTTTGGATTGCCACAGAAATCCTGAGCAATTCATTGTTCCAGCCCGTCCTATCTCTGGAATCTACAGCTATGATTATCAGAATAGAGCTTCCATTGACAAGTTTATTGGTGTGAAGGCAAATTCTTATGATCCAAATGCCAAAGCAGTATTGGCTGAGATGAAAAACATTGTAAGTCCTCATTATGGAATGGTAGAGACAGCAAAACTTCCAAAGCCTGAGGTTGCAGGAATGCTTGTTCCGAAACATGCTCAATATGGACCTGAGAATTGTTCCTCATGTCACCATTGATAAATTAAGTACTAAACAATCAATAATAGAAGCAATTAGCAATGTCAAACCGAGACGATTCACAGTACTTTCGCCATTATGGTGAAATTGACAATCCAACAGTAGATATGAATGGTCAGGAATTTAATGGTGATTCAGGGTCAACATTGTTCGATACCGGAGTTAATCGCCGTACATTCATGACAGTACTCTCGGCATCTATGGCCATGGCTGCGGCAAGTTGTCGCAGACCTGAACATAAACTTGTCGCATCCACAACTCCTACTGAATATCAGATCCCCGGTTTACCGAATTATTATACTTCGGTGTATCAGCATAAAAATGCGGCAATTGGTCTTGTCATTAAAGCCCGTGAGGGAAGACCCATCAAAGTTGATGGTAATCCTAAACATTCCGCATCTCTTGGGAAAAGTTCTGCTTTCATGCAAGGAACATTGCTTTCATTATATGATCCCGATCGTATTCGTCGACCACGAGTTAATGGTGGTGACTCGAGTATTAATAATGCAGCAAATACAATTGCACAAGCAATTCAAAAGACTGTATCAGCAGGGAAGAAAACTGTAATCATCATTGATGAACATTGTTCACCAGGATATGTTGCATTGTGCAATCAATTGACAGCTGTAATACCAGGTGTTTCGTTTGTTACAATGCCATCAATCATTTCCAATGCGCCAATTGCGAATTCAGCAGTGTTTGGTGTCAATGCAGAAATTATCCCTGATTTGTCCAAAGCAGATGTCATTGTATCTGTTGACAATGATTTTCTAGGCACAGACAAACACACTGTTTATTATACCGCATCATTCTCTTCAAATAGAAAGCCTACTACTGAATCACCATCAATGAATGTCCTCATTTCCATTGAGGCTGGATTTAGTCTGACTGGTGCTAATGCAGATCATCGATTTGCAATTCAACCTTCCGAATTCGAATCATTTTTGTCCGGTCTTCTGTCTGAGGTGTATTCTGCCAAAGGAATGTCACTTCCTGCAGGAGTAAGTGCCGGTAGTGCTAATGATGCCGTGAAGAAGACAGCATCTAAATTATTGTCTTCCAAAGCAGGCATTGTGATGGTTGGTAATCATTTAAGTGCTAAAGCAATTGCATATGGTCAACTCATCAATCAGGCACTCGGCTCTGTAGGTGAAGGTAAACCATTGAATCTTTCTCATAGATTGTATAATAGTGGTGATGTAAGTTCTGCTTTGTCTGCATTTAGAACTTCACTAAAAAACAAAGAGATTGGTGCTGTTATTTATGCAGAAACCAATCCTGAATATTGCGCTGACTCCGAGCTAAAGAAATTGCTTGCAGAGCAAGTTGAATTTTCAGCTTCACTTGCATTCAGCGAACATGAAACATCCCAAACTCTATGTACAGTATCTGTTCCAACAACGCATTATCTTGAAGCATGGGGTGATGCCATTAACTTTGATGGCACATATTCTATTCAGCAACCAATCATAGCGCCTCTCAATCAAGGGTCAATGAGCATTCAAGATTTCTTGATTTTAACCGCTAATTTCATCAATGCATCAAGCTTTGCAGATACTCCTACTTTCTATGATTTTATCAGAAAAAATCAATCTGATTTTGCTTCCAAGTCAGCTTGGGAACAATTGTTGAGAGATGGCGTACATTCAAGAACAACATCATATGAAGCCGGTTCTGCAAGTGGTATTTCTTCATTGCCAGCCAGCCCAACAATTTCTGGTGGTTTGACGATTGGAATTACCCCATCGTATGCTTTGCTTGATGGAAGTCAGGCCAATAATTCATGGTTGCAAGAATTGCCTGATCCGATCACGAAAGCGACATGGGGCAATGTTGCAATGATGAATAAGCAGACTGCAGAATCATTGAATGTGGTTCAAGGTGAAGTTCTCAGATTCTCAACTACACAAGGCAGTATCGAATTGCCGGCTTTCATTCAGCCCGGTATGAGTAATAATGTAGTCTCTATTGCATTGGGTTATGGAAGAACAGCCGGAGGTAAAGTGCTAGAAGGTGTAGGCGCAAATGCGTATACATTGCTTTCAGCAAATGGTGGTTTGTACGTTTCTGCAAAAGCCGAGAAAGTTGGTAGAACAGAAAAGATTGCCACTACTCAAGGTCATCATGCGATCGAGCGTTATGATAAGCCAAGTCCATTTGACAATGAGTGGAAAGAAAGAACAAAAGACATTCTTGGTGTTGAACAAGGGTATATCACACTTGCTTCTCTTGCAGCAGCAAAGGGTGGTTCACATGAAGAACATGGTCATGATTCACACCATATTTCAGATACTCTAAGTATTGTCGATGGTTTCCAATATAATGGTCATCGTTGGGCTATGGCAATTGATCTTAGCGCATGTACAGGATGTTCCGCATGTGTGGTTGCTTGTCAAGCAGAGAATAATATCCCAACTGTTGGTAAAAAGTATGTTGCCAATAGCCGTGAAATGCATTGGATCAGAATTGATCGTTATTATCGCGAAGATGCATCTGGGAATGTGACTACAGTATTCCAGCCGATGCTTTGTCAGCATTGCGAAAATGCACCTTGTGAAAATGTTTGTCCGGTTGCGGCTACAACACATAGCCCTGAAGGATTGAATGAAATGACCTATAATCGTTGTGTGGGTACAAGATATTGCTTGAACAATTGCCCATATAAAGTGCGTCGTTTCAACTTCCTCAATTGGCACAAGGATAAGAAAACACCTCTTGATATGGCATTTAATCCGGATGTTACCGTTCGTATGCGCGGTGTAATGGAAAAATGTACATTCTGTGTTCAGCGTTTGAATGAAGCCAAGATGCACGCTAAAGATCAAGGTCATTCAAGAGTGCAGGATGGTGAAGTTGTAACAGCATGTCAACAAGCATGCCCGGCCGGCGCAATCCTCTTCGGAAATGTCAATGATCCAAAGAGTGCAGTTGCAAAAGCGGCAACAATCAGTAGAGGCAATCATACTCAAGAGTATAAAGAAAAGAATGGCGCTTATAAAGTGCTCAGCGAACTCAATGTCCGTCCTTCTGTGACTTACCTTGTTAAAGTTCGCAATACAGAAGAATTACCCAAAGTATAACACAAGAATATAATACGCAGGAAATCAGTATGTCGGTTGAAACTGTCACAAAGACGGCCCCAAGAAATGTAGTGGATCATTTGGATGCCACTGCATATCACGGCAATCCGTATCCCGTAGAAGAACCAATGCGTGAGCCGCTTGTTCTTGGCAATCCGTCTCTTCATGATGTAACTGCCAAGATTGCAGGCATTATTGAAGGAAAACCCAATCTCAAATACTGGATTGCAGTATTGATTTGTGCATCGATTGCCGGAGCTGGTTTCGGCGCAATTGGTGAAACTGTCATGACAGGGATTGGAGTTTGGGGATCCAACAATACTATTGGTTGGGCATGGGATATTACAAACTTTGTGTTTTGGATCGGTATCGGTCATGCCGGTACATTGATCTCAGCGATTTTATATTTGTTCCGTCAAAAGTGGCGTACTGCAATCAACCGTTCTGCTGAAGCGATGACAATTTTTGCTGTATTGTGTGCCGGTATTTTCCCGGTTATACACACAGGTCGTCCTTGGCTAGCATATTGGCTTACACCATATCCAAATCAAATGCAAATGTGGGTGAATTTCCGTTCTCCGCTTGTATGGGATGTGTTTGCGGTATCAACCTATTTGACAGTTTCCGCATTGTTCTGGTTCATGGGCTTGGTGCCTGACCTTGCAACAGTGAGAAATTTCGTAAAAGGGAAGATAGCAAAGCGTTTGTATACATTCTTCAGTTTGGGCTGGACTGGTTCAATGCGCAATTGGCATCATTATGAAATTGCTTATATGATTCTTGCTGGTCTATCAACACCACTCGTACTTTCTGTGCATACAATCGTTTCGATGGATTTTGCAACATCAGTTCTTCCTGGATGGCATACAACAATTTTCCCTCCATATTTCGTTGCCGGCGCTATTTTCTCTGGATTTGCAATGGTTATGACTTTGCTTGTAATCGCTAGAGAAATTTTGGGACTGAAAGAATTCATTACACTAAAGCATTTGGAGAATATGAATAAAATCATTCTTGCAACAGGGATGATGGTTGGTTATGCATATTCAATGGAGTTCTTTATTGCTTGGTATTCCGGTAATGAATATGAAAGAACTGTATTTATCAATCGCGCATTTGGTGAGTATTGGTGGGCATATTGGTCAATGGTTTCTTGCAATGTTCTTTCTCCACAGGTTTATTGGTTCAAGAAAGCAAGAAGAAATATTCCATTGATGTTCGTGATTTCAATATTTGTGAATATCGGTATGTGGTTTGAGCGTTTTACAATCATTTCCACTTCGCTTCATCATGATTTCTTGCCATCAAGCTGGAGTTATTATACTCCAACAATGGTTGAGGTTGGAATCTTCGTTGGTACAATCGGTTTGTTCCTAACTTTGTTCCTTCTCTTTTCGAAGTATTTACCGGTTATCGCAATTTCAGAGATCAAAGGTGTCATGCCCGGATCACAGCCGACTCATCATGGTGATGAGCATCATTAATCTTCGTCCATCAGAATGTCAGAGATCATACAATGAGTGATAAGAAAACAGTAGCAGTTTTAGGCAATTTCACTGATCCAAACAAGATCATGGAAGCTGCCGCAAAAGTACATCAAAGTGGATATACGGATTTTGATATCTATACTCCATACCCAGTTCATGGACTTGATAAAGCGATGGGTGTCAAAAGAACCATTCTTCCATATATATCTTTTGGTGGTGGAATGTTTGGTTTGTCCAATGCAATTTTCCTCATCTGGTGGACAGGTTCAGTAGACTATAAATTGAATATCGGTGGTAAACCATTGTTTGCTTTTCAATTTAGTATTCCTGTTATGTTTGAATTAACAGTTTTGCTCACTGGTCTGGCAACATTCTTTGGATTATGGTTCCTTTGCGGACTTCCAAAATGGCATTCTGACCTTCAAGATGATGAAGGTTTCCAAAGAGCTGTTGATGATACATTTGTACTCAGCATTTTTTCTTCCGACAAGCGTTTTTCGCTTGAAACCACAGAACGATTTATGAATGAAATCGGCGCAGACAATGTTCGCCGCATTGAAGCTTAAGAGGATCTTTAATCAATGGAACAACAAACAAATACACGCGGATTTGGATTCTATCTCAAGGTTGTCATCGGACTTGCTCTTGCAGGTTTCGTTGTTGGCGTTCTTAGTGGTTCAATAACTTGGTTCTCTGAAGATACCCCAATCATGATCATCAATGACATGGATGATCAATTCAAAGTAAAACCACAAGTTGGTTCTACTTTCTATACTGATCGTAAAAGTGGCAGAGAGCCATTGCCAAATACAGTTCCAATCGAAGGTTCATCTTACCCACTTGATAAGCCTGATTTTGACAAAGCTGATTCTCTTATTGGTGCCAATCCATTGGATTTGAGTACAACTGAGAAAAGACAATATATTTTGTCAAGAGGGAAGAATAGATATGAGGCATTCTGTACTCCATGCCATAATTATGATGGTCAAGGTAATGGTACAGTTGTGGCTCGTGGCTTCCAAAATCCACCAAATCTCCGCGATGAAGTAACAAAAGCCAAAACAGATGCTCATCTGTTCCATATCATATCGGCAGGTCAGAATATCATGAATGGTTATGCTGATAAGATTAAGCCAAATGATCGTTGGAGCATTGTTCACTATGTCCGAGAAATGCAAAAGCTCGGTGTGAAATAATCAATAGAACTTTAGAAGAATATAAGCCCATAGAGGAATTATGAACCCCGTCAATCTTAGTGGTAGTGCATTTCAAGGTAATGTGAACAAAGCAGCGATGTTTTGCATCGGTACCGGAGTTATTCTGGCAATTGCAGGAATGGCTCTCAATCAATCAGCTATTATACCTGCTTATCTTGTGGGTGCAATGTATGTGGTTGGAATCAGCGTGACAGCACTGTTCTTCTCCGCTTTGCAATTTCTCGTTCGTGCGGGTTGGAGTGCATCATTGCGTAGAATCCCAGAAATGATGGGATGGTTCGCACAATTTGCAATCGTGATATTGCTTCCAATTTTAATCTTCAGAAATACCTTTTTTCATGGCATTGAAGATATCCCTTCAAAGGCTCCATATACAAATACACCGTTTTTCATTGTACGCGTGATTGGATACTGCTTGTTTTGGTTCTGGATGCATCGCTATATTATTGGTAATTCAATAAAACAAGATGATGCGACTGATTATGCACCAACCGTGAAAAATTATAAGAGAAGCGCTCCATTTGTTTTGGGATATGCTTTGACTATCACTTTTGCTGCATTCGATTTGATGATGGCTCTTGAACCACATTGGTTCAGTACCATTTTTGGTCTCTATTATTTTGCAGGTAACTTTGTTTCAACTCTTTCCGTGATTGCACTTCTTGTGATGTCTGTTATGAATTCTGGCGAGCTCAAAGGATTCATCAATAAAGAGCACATGCATGATCTTGGCAAATTGATGTTTGCATTCACGATTTTCTGGACCTATATCCATTTCTCACAATACTTCTTGATTTGGTATAGCAATCTTCCGGAAGAAACATTCTACTATATTGATAGAACGAAAGATGGCTGGGAAATCATGGGATGGTCATCTCTCGTATTGCACTTCATCGTTCCTTTTGCTTTGTTGCTCCGTCAAGATGTAAAACGCAATCAAACAGTATTGAAAGCAGCGGCATTTATTTTGTTGTTCGCTCATTTTATTGATCTTTCATGGATTATCATTCCTGGTTATAGACATCATGGTATACACCATTTTGATGTGTTTGCACTCGTAGCAGCCGGTGGCATGGTATTACTCTTTATGGGAATTCTCTTATTCTTTACTGCAAAACGCATGAATGCAGTAAGCGGAGTTGCTCATAATGATCCTTATATCGGTGAATCAGTAGAATACTACTCTTAATATCAGACACTAATTCAAAGTAAGGTGTACCAGTTGGTGCACCTTTTTTTTTCTTATGACACATTTGTTAAGTATTTGCATAATCCTATTCCTGATAATATCTTCATGTTCGAATGATACCGTTCAGCCTGATGACTGTGATTCTAACATTCCTCATCAGTTAGATATGCTGGTACTTTGTGAGGGATTATATGGGTTTGACAATGCAAGCTTATGGGGAATAGGGAAGAGTGAATCAGCTGAGTTGTTTTCATGTAAGAATGGAAGAAAACTAGGTGATACGGCCAATGATCTCATCAAGATATCTGATTCTTTGAATATCATTATTGTATCCACTAGCAATGAAATCATCAAAATTTCTAATCAAGGGAAAATTGTTTCATCCTACCAGGTCAAGGGTCCTGGACATTTTCTTAAAAAATCCTGCATTATCAATGATTCATTAATCGCAATAACAGATCTTTATGGGGATAAGGTATATGTATTTAACCATGTTGCAATGAGTTTGGATTCATTGAAGATTCCAAATCTTTGTGCGCCTGATGGCATTGCTTTTGGTGATGGCCATCTGGTTATTGCTAATTCAGGATATGGAGTTTTTCGTAAAGATGAATTGAATGCCGGAACAATTACTATTTATGAGGTGAATACCAAAAGTAGTCGTTTTGTAAAAACCGGTGTCAATCCTCAGAGTGTGACGTATGATCAATCTACCAGACAATGGATAATACAGTATGCTCATCTAACTACGATGCCTGATTCAACCGGTGGTTTATTAGTTTTGAATCAAGCATTCACCGAATTGAACCATTTGCGCGGTCAGTATATTGGCATGCAAGTCAGAAAACAAGAATATCTCTATGCACTTTGCGGAAAATCAATCATTCGCATCAATGATTCAGGAAGTGTCCTTGACACCGTCGTAGTGAATAATACGCGAAATCAATGGTATAGAATTGGGTTAATTCAAAACAGACTCTATATATGCAATGCTAGAAACTATACATTACCCGGATCGGTATTAATATTGAATGATCAATCAACAGTGATTGAACGAGATTTATCAGTTGGTATCAATCCGTCTGTCGTCATTAGTTTGGATTAAATACAATCTGCATTGCATGAAATCAGTAGGTATTACAGTATGAATTTGGCAAGATAAATCCTGTAAATTTGCGCTAAACAACATGTAAAAATACATAGTAAAATATGCAATATAATTTGCATTATGTAAAGTAAGGTATAATTGGAATATTCCCTCGTGAGTGCATCAAATCTACATAGTATGTCATTATCCATACTCAATGAGTATTTCGGATATGATGCATTTCGCATTGGTCAACAAGAAATCATCAATAGTATTGTAAGTGGTAAAGATACACTCGTCATCATGCCAACCGGTGGCGGTAAATCTTTATGCTATCAAATTCCCGCCTTGATGTTGCCCGGAACCGCCATCATCATTTCGCCTCTGATTGCACTCATGAAGGACCAAGTGGATGGATTGATAGAACGCAATATTCCTGCAGCATTGATAAATAGTACTGTATCTCAACATGATCAGCAAATCATTGCCAGAGACATTGTGAATGGTCGCATAAAACTACTCTATATATCACCAGAAAGACTCCAAAATCCCCAATTCATGGCCTTTCTCAGAACAATTGAAATCTCTTTCATTGCAGTGGATGAAGCTCATTGTATTTCTGAATGGGGACATGACTTTCGTCCTGCATATACTTCAATATCTAATGCTTTCAAGGACTTAGGAAAGAGACCTCCGATTATTGCATTGACTGCAACGGCAACACCTGAAGTGAAAGATGATATCATTCGACAATTATCATTACACTTCCCTTTTGTTCATATTGGAGGATTTTATCGTAAAAACCTTCATTATCAAGTAATTGCAGCGGATAAAAAGGTTCGCTTCTTAACTCGATTTCTCAAAGATCGTTCACAAAAAGATACTTCAGGTGCCATAATCTTGTATTGTGGCTCGCGAAAAAGAGTTGAAGAATATGCCATGGCCTTGCAACAATCAGGTTTAGCTGTGCTTTCATATCATGCCGGTTTACCTGATACTCAAAGACAAAGAGTGCAAGAGCAATTTCTTAAAGAAGAATCTCCCATTCTCATTGCAACGAATGCATTTGGAATGGGAGTGGATAAATCAAATGTGAGAGTCGTGATTCATTGCGATATCACTTTAACATTGGAATCATATTATCAAGAATCAGGAAGAGCAGGTAGAGATGGGAAAGATTCTGAGTGTATAGTACTATATCATCCCAAAGATAGAGATCTGATGGATTTCTTCTTATCCTGCACTTATCCATCCAAACAAGATATCATTTCGGTGTACAATGTATTATTTGCACAAACTCCAATCTATGGATATTTAACTCAGCCAATTTTACTTTCTCCGGAGCAAATTGGAAATGCTTGCGGTATTCATGCGATTCAAGTGAATACAATACTTGGAATTTTGGAAAGAAATCAAGTATTGAGCAATGCCGGAAATAAAAAGTCAAATGCAATGATTCATATCGTCGCTGAGCAAGAGGAATTAAAAGAAAGAATCGTAAAGATGCATGATCATGATCGTGGAATTATGATGGCATTACTTCGGATGTTAGGCCCCGAATCAATGCTTCGTTCAGTTCCATTTGATATGGAAAAAATGATCAGAACATATCACTTACAAAAGATATATGTTCAAGAAGCACTTCGAAAATTTGAGCAATCAGGTCTCATCAAACTCGGACAATCAGCTGCACATTCAGGTATCATGCTACTACAACAACGATTTCCTCCTGAAGAAGTACCAATTGATTTCATGGCATTGCAAAAAAGACATGAGCATGCACTGGACAAATTGGATTCAGTAATCACATACATGGAAACAGAGATTTGCAAACAAAGGTATTTGCTTGATTATTTCAGAGATGTTTCGAATACCATCACCACTTGTGGTTCATGCTCCTCATGTACGGTCAATGAAGATATATCATTGCATGAACAAGACATCAAAGATACTTTTGTCAGACATTCTCTATTACTTCAAATCCAGGAATTGAATGGATATTTTGGCAAAAAAACTATCATGTCTTGTATTCTTGGAGACGACAAGGATACTAATGTCAAAAAGTATCAATTACAGCAATCAAAATTGTTTGGACGACTTCGTGGTTATGCAATGTTCTCTGTCAGAGATGCATTTGAATCATTATTGGAAGAGCATTTCGCCGAGAGTAGTCATGGAGATTATCCTGTGATTTCCATCACTGAGAAAGGAAGAAAATTAGTAAAAGAACAGATTGTTCCTTTACAAATTAAACTTCGTTCGGATCCTCAAAAAGCATTATTAAAGGCACTTGAAAAAATAAGAGCTACCATTGGAAAACAAGATCCAATGATACATACATACTTTACTGATCCTCTTATGGAATTATTGAGTATTACAAGACCAAACACTATTGAGGATTTGGTGAATATTTGTTCGATTCCCAAAGATTTGGCCAATAACTATGGTCCAGTATTCATTGCTGAAATATTGAATTCAAAGACTTCGCAAAATATGGATTCTGAATTATCGCCTACGGTGCGTATTACATATGCATTTATTAAACAACACTGTTCTTTGGATGAAATTGCAAATTCTCGCAAACTGACAATTGGCACAATCGCTCAGCATGTTCAGCAATTAATTGAGTCAGAACATGAAAAAGAATGCGCATATCTCATTTCAAAAGAATTGCTGAGAGATATGTCCAAACTATATCAACGAATGCCATTTGCATTGCTAAAACAATATCGAGCTGAACTTGGGGATGGCTATGAGTTCGCAGAATTGCGAATCGCTTTAGCTTTAATAAAAAAAGGTGTCAGAGCATAAAATCAAGCATTCAATTCTTGAATCAAAAGCTTCATTCTATTGGCTGTACATTCCCATGAATGATTTTTTTCAATAAATGCTCTTGCATTTTCTCCCAATTGTTTCGTTAAAAGCGGGTTTTCCATCAAATTAGAAATTTCTAGGATCCAATCTTCTTTTGTAGAGCAAATGAAGAGTCCGTCTTCCCTCTTAGCCATAATGCCTTCTGCTGATACAGGTGATGCTATAATCGGCAAACCGGCAGACATTGCTTCAAGAATTTTTATACGAATTCCTCCGCCCACAAATAGAGGTGCAATATATATATAAGCTTTATTGAGTTCTACATTGATATCTTCCACATATCCTTTTCCAATGAGTCCGGGAATCTTTCCATTTCTAAAGTGTATGGGCATATTCTTGCCAAGTAAGACCAATTCAGTAGAAAATCGTTTTTGGATTTCAGGTAAGATATCAGCAATGAACCAGTCCAAAGCTTCCACATTATGAACCCAATCATAAGTCGTGGCATGTATCAATCCATGAATTGATTTGGTCGCACATATGGGTTTGAATACTTCTGTATCAACTCCAACAGGAATATATGATGCAGAAATAGCAGGATGAAGTGATGATATTTTTTCAACATCAAATTCTGTAATCATTGCTAAATGATTCACCTTGGAGCAAAGGTTGATTTCCTTTTTGCGAAGTTTCTTAGCTTGCGATTGGGTAAACCATTTTCGGGGATCAAATATGGAAAGTCGATCGGCATAGCGCTCCCAAATAACATGCTCTATATTGTGCATTCTGACAATGCATGGTATATCTGCAAGTTCTGAAGCAAATAATCCAATTTCTGCCATGGCCGTGTGATCACATAAGATTGCATCATACGATTCCTTTAGCAAGGAGAGTTCTATTGCATGTCTAAGTTCAACAGATCTATGTTTTCTGATATAAAGAGGTACCTCAGCATCAAATAAAGATCTGAGGATGGCTAATGGCGTATTTCGGGTATTATGTAGAATACATGAGCATTTTGCCCCGGAATATTGCTCAAAACTTTGGATTTGTTGCTCATTTGGCATTGTATGAACAAGGCAAAACAGATGCACTTCACATGAAGAAGATACCAATGCTCGAGTCATATTGGCAATGCTGATCTTCCCACCATCACTGAGGGGAAAAGGAAATTGAGGTGATAATTGCAGTATCTTCATTGAAAATTAAGGAGATACAAATGTAGTGAAACACTTTTTATTCTGTTTTGTCATTGT
>JBEEPK010000019.1:0-32147 GCA_041191145.1 Bacteroidota bacterium | reverse complement strand
TCCATTCCTTTTTACTTCTCTTCCTGAAATGCGCACATTGCCGGTTGGTCTTGCGTATTATATTGGCAGACAATCCATCGATTGGGGACATCTCATGGCTGGTGCTTCGATTTCAGCATTACCGGTATTGATTCTCTTTTTGCTTTTCAGCAAGAAAATTATCGAAGGTCTTACGGCTGGCGCATTGAAAGAATGATTATTTCTTTACACCTTTTCCATATTGTAAGACGATATCATTCATTGAAGCCGGACTAGTTTTACATCGTAGATGCAATTCATCGGGCAATACCGGATTCTCTGATTTCTTGTGCCAAGCAATCGGCATAGGTGAAGTATAAAATGACATTTCGTCTTTTGCCATTGGAATGGTTGACGTACCAATTGAAACTTTCCGGGGCCTTGGCACATCAATAAACTTTGTGATGATCATTCTTGATTCCGGCTCACCGGCATAGCCATTTCCTTCCAAAGTATTCATCGAGAATAGTATCATTTGCTGAGATTTATCCTCTTTCACTTGGATGCCTAGCAGTCTATAGTTTCCATCTTTCAAACTTGAAGAAGAAAATCCATCATCAAAGAATATTTGTGATCTAACTTCTGTTATTGAACTATCACGGAAATAGATAAGCAGAAGTGAATCACCTGCATAACTAGCGGTATTGTTTATGGGAAAGGTCAATGGTATGACGGAACCACCCTTCACAAAGAGTGGAATCATATTGAGTGGTGCCGGCATGGAAAAATTTGAATTTCCCGGAATGCGATAATTGGACCAAAAATCAAACCACTTACCAGGAGGGAGTATTACTTTTCTTGAAGTTGAATCCGGGTGAAGAATTGGTGCTACGATGATATCATTACCCCAATAATATTGATCATTGATATCGGTGAATTCTTTGCTTGAAGGACCATTCCAACAGATTGGTTTTGCGAGTGGAGTGCCATATCGTGCATTATGAAATGCCATCGTATAATTATATGGCAAGAATTGCATTCGTAATTTGATGAAATACTGCACGATAGCTTTGATTGAATCGGAATAATAGATCGGCTCTGATGGAACACCCTCGCCATGTGCTCTCATGATTGGCGTAAATGCTCCGAATTGCATCCATCTGGTATAGAGTTTTTCATTTTTAGGACCACCCGTAAATCCTCCCAAATCCGAATGCATATATCCAACACCGCTCATGCTCATTCCAATCATAATTGGAATTTGTGCTTGAAGTCCGGATGCACTTCTTTGCACATCACCAGACCAAGGAAATGCTGAATATCTTTGCATGCCTGGTCCGCCAGATCGAATGAGATTAAATAAGCGATTGCCGGGAGCATATTGCTTATGTGTTTCTTCCAGAACTTCCATCCAATGCATGGAATAATTATTGTGTGTTTCAAGTGTGGAACCACCCACATGTTTCATATCCAAAGGGTGCATCTCAGGTTCGCCTAAATCACTCCACCAACCTGATACTCCTGTATTGATATGCTTGGCATATAACTGACCCATCCATGATTGAGCGTTTGGATTAGTAAGATCCAAAAGAGAAGCACTTCCAGCCCAAAAATCTTTCAACAGATATGCAGTACCCTGTTCGGTTTTTGTGAATAATCCTTTTTTTTCAGCTATGGAATACTGTGAAGAAGTCTTCGTGAAATATGGTTCAGTGATCAGTATGGTATGAATATTCCTTTTTTTAAGAGTTCGCATCATGCCAAGCGGATCCGGCCAATTCTTGGAATCCCAATCAAAAGAACCCATCTGTTGCTTGTCTCCAAACCAAAAGAGATCCAAAACAATGGCATCCAAAGGGATATCTGATTTTTGAAAGTCTTGCACTATATTCAATACTTCCGTTTGAGATTTATACCCATAGCGAGATTGGATATACCCCATTGACCAAAGTGGTGGAAGAGGTTGTTTTCCGGTGAGTTTAGCATAATGTTTCAAGATCGACTCATAATTTGAATCGATGATGAGAAAATAGGAAAGTCGACCATGTGTTTGCGCAATTTTAAATGAGTTCTTTTCACTCACTCCGCAATCAATTGCCCCTGCAATCGGGGAATCAATCAATAATCCATAATTGGATGTGGAAACAAAAAATGGAATTGAAACATTGAGTTGATTCGCTCCATTAGCATATCCGTATACCGCCGTATTATACAGAGGGAAGAGATTTCCTCTTCGATTGATGGGCAATGCTCTTGATCCGCCACCAAAGATTGCCTCACCGGGTCTGAGTGAAATAGAGAGTCCTCTGGATTGGGGCTTGAAAAATAATCCACGATCTTCTTTGAATACGAGTATGCTATCACGAAACACAGAAATTGAAAATGGTTGTTTTTGTATGAGAAGACTTATTGCATTATTCAAAGACCTGAACTGAAAAAATGCTCCTGCATCAATTGCCATGAATTGATGATTTGTTTTTCCTCCAATTATGGCTTGCTTATTCTTGATTGCTGGGAATTCAGCTGTGTCAAGACTCAAGCGAAGAATATTGTCTCCATAATTCTCAATGGAAATCTTTTCATCACCGACATATAAAATCAAGCCCAAACTGTCTTGAAAATAACCGCGGCAAAATAGTGAATCAGATTTTGGACCATCATCTTTTGTCAGACTTTCCAAAATGATTTCAGTAATTGATTTGAGTGAATCCGATCCGGGATAGTCCAAATAAAAATCTCGATCATCAGTATGTTTTGCAGCTTTTGTACCGTCTGCATTCCGAAACACAAATGCCAATCGCAAAATTGATTCATCAGATTCAAGACCATAGAAACTTCTTGGATGTAGTCTGAGTGAATATAAGTTGTCGCTCTCTCTTTTGAGTTGTAATTCGGGAATGGTTTTTCCCCATTCACCACGAACATGTTGCCAAGAGGTATTTGTCGCACTTTTTTGCGTTATCACGCCTGAATGAAGAAAAACATCTCCCTTCCAATTGTATAAGGCGCGATTGCCTTGTTCGGCATTGAAATACACAGTGATTGAATCACTTTGTCCCGGTTTATCAGGAATCATGATGAGTGGTTGCTGTGCATATGCCGTCATTGCAGTACAGAGTATTGTAATGCATCGTATCAAGAGTGGAATTCTCATCATCGTGATTATTCCTGTTGATTGGAAGAATAAGTGTTTTTTGCCTTGATAACAATGATATAGGCGATAAAGAGAAGTGTGATTGAATTTGCTGAAATAATAACCATGTCTTCACGCAAGACACCATAAGCGAACCACAAGATGGCACCGACAAACATGAGTAAGAAGGCACCGCCTGACAATTGGTCGGTTTCACGAGTTTTCCAAACACGAATTACTTGAGGCAATAAGGCAAATGTGGAACAAATTGCGGCGGTGAAGCCTATTACGGCAATATGATACATGATGATTTACTTGATGGTTGAATGTAATAATTGTTGAATCTTTCGGGGAAAATTACTTACAAGAGCAGGGACTTGATACTTCATGATTGAATTGAAATCATCTTCTGTATTTATGGTATATACACCGATGAGAATATCATGTTTGGCTGCATCTTCGGCCTTTTTATGAGTGATCTCACGAAGCGAGCAGACAAATCCCTCGCATCCAATTTCAGAAGCAATTTCACTTGGCAATCGCTTGTCTCCTGGTAAATGAATACCGGCTGTATGGAATGCCGGATAATGCTGCTTGATATATCGCAAACTCTCATGATGGAATGAGCTGAAGAGCGTAACATCTTGCATATTGAGAGCTAGCACATTTTCAATGATGACAAGTAATCGTTCAATGCCATCATCATCTTTCCCGGGAGGTTTTATCTCAATATTCACGCAGGTTTTATTGTCTTTCAGTAATTGCAATGCTTCTATAAGAAGAGGTATGTGCTCACCTCTGAACGATGTATTGAACCATGAGCCTGCATCAAGTGTGTTGAGTTGTTCGAGAGTATGTGCGCGCACAAAGCCTTTCCCATTGGTGGTCCTTCCTAGAACTTGATCATGCATCAATATTGCTTTGTGATCTGATGTAATTTGCACGTCCACTTCTACCATCAGAGCGCCTGCTGCTATTGCATGTTGAATCGAGGAAAGAGTATTCTCCGGAGCTGTTCCCGAGGAGCCTCTGTGCGCTACGATAAATCGTTCTTGTGCATTTATCATGGAACGAAGCGTATAAGTATCTGGAGTTTTGGACGAAGACATGAAAACTAACAAGGAGATAAAGAAAACGGATTTTTATAATTCCCGAAACAAATGGTTGAATACACTGCAATATAAACGAAAAAACATCGTCAGTCCACAGGTTTTGAGCGATTCCAAAGTGTTTTCCACGGTTGATAATTTTCTTTTTGAGACTTCATTCAATTACGGTAGTTTGGGTTTGCAGTATAACCTTGTCGGATATCTTGTTTTTTCACCAGTTTTATGGCTCCCATGAGGAGGATTTACAGTTATGGAAGGTAATTTTTCAAATCGCGTACAAGATGTAATCAGACTGAGCAGAGAAGAAGCGCTCAGATTAGGGCATGATTATATCGGTACAGAACATTTGCTTTTGGGGATCATCCGAGAAGGAGAAGGAATTGCGGTTAAAATTCTGAGAAATGTCGGTATAGATCTTTTCAAACTCAAGAAATCTATAGAAGATACAATTCGCACTAGCAGTGGAACATTGACAATTGGCAATATTCCTCTCACAAAACAAGCAGAAAAGGTATTAAAAATTACATATCTCGAAGCGAAGTTGTATAAATCAGAGGTCATCGGCACTGAACATTTGCTCTTGGCATTGCTTCGTGATGATGATAATATCGCTGCTCAGATCTTATCCCAGTTTTCAGTTTCTTATGAAGATGTTCGTAAGGAATTGGATAATATTATCAATGGAAAAAACTCATCTTCCAAACCTGAAAAGATGCGTCCTTCTTCTTCAAAATCACAACAACCTGATAAGCAGAAGACTCCGGTTTTAGACAATTTTGGACGAGACCTCACAAAACTTGCCAATGAAGGCAAACTTGATCCTGTGATTGGTAGAGAAAAAGAGATTGAACGCGTGGCTCAAGTATTATCAAGAAGAAAGAAGAATAATCCTGTTTTGATTGGTGAGCCCGGAGTAGGGAAAACTGCCATTGTCGAAGGCCTTGCCTTGAAGATCATGGAGAAAAAAGTCAGCAGAGTTCTTTTCGATAAAAGAATCGTGACTTTGGATTTGGCATCTCTAGTAGCAGGCACAAAATATCGCGGTCAATTCGAAGAACGCATGAAAGCCGTGATGAATGAATTGGAAAAAGCAAAAGATGTGATTCTCTTCATTGATGAATTGCATACAATCGTTGGAGCAGGTGGCGCTTCCGGTTCTCTAGATGCATCGAATATGTTCAAGCCTGCATTGGCTCGTGGTGAGATTCAATGCATTGGAGCAACAACGCTTGATGAATACAGGCAGTTTATAGAAAAGGATGGCGCGCTTGACAGACGTTTTCAGAAAGTCATGGTTGAGCCACCAACCCCTGAACAAACCATTCAAATCATCAATAATGTCAAAGATAGATATGAAGCTCATCATGGAGTCAAATACTCAGATGAGGCAGTGCAGGCATGCGTAAAATTGGCGGAGCGATATATCACGGACAGACATCTACCCGATAAAGCTCTTGATGTATTGGATGAAGCCGGTGCAAGAGTGCATCTTGCCAATATCAATGTTCCCACTTCCATCACAGAAATTGAACAAAAGATAGAAGAAGCCAGACAACAGAAAAACAGTGTTGTCAAAGCTCAAAATTTTGAAGAGGCTGCCAGACTTCGCGATCTTGAAAAGCGTTTGCAACAAGAACTTGAAACTGCAAAAGAGGAATGGGAAAATTCTGCAGGTAAATCATTGTTTACCGTAAGTGAAGAAGATATTGCGGATATCGTGGCAATGATGACAGGAATTCCCGTGAATAAAATTGCCGAAGGTGAGTCTCAGAAATTGCTCAAGATGGCTGAAGAACTCAAAGGGAAAATCATTGGACAGGATGAAGCTGTTGAGCAATTGGCAAAGGCAATTCGTCGTGCAAGAGCCGGACTCAAAGATCCAAATCGTCCTATAGGTTCATTCATGTTTATGGGGCCAACAGGAGTTGGTAAGACTGAACTTGCAAAAGTACTTGCCAAATACATGTTTGATTCCGAAGATGCATTAATTCGTGTTGACATGAGTGAATACATGGAAAAATTTGCAGTGTCAAGACTTGTCGGAGCCCCTCCCGGCTATGTGGGATATGAAGAGGGCGGACAATTAACAGAGAAAGTTCGCAGAAAGCCCTATAGCATCGTATTGCTTGATGAGATAGAGAAAGCGCATCCGGATGTGTTCAATATTTTGCTTCAAGTGTTTGATGATGGGATTTTGACTGATGGTTTGGGACGCAAGATTGACTTCAAGAATACCGTTATCATCATGACATCAAATGTTGGTGTGCGTGACATCAAAGCGGGTGGGTCAATTGGTTTTTCCGATAAGTCGCCTGATGGACAATATGATCAAATGAAGTCCACGATTGAAGAGTCGATGCGTCGAATGTTTAATCCTGAATTCTTGAATCGCATCGATGATTATATCGTATTCAAACAATTGAAGAAAGAACATATCCATGCAATCATCGATATTCAACTTGAAAAATTGCTAAAGCGAATGCAGTCAATGAATATTGAACTTGTATTGTCAGCCGAAGCAAAAGATTTTCTTGTTGATAAGGGATATGATGAGAAATATGGAGCAAGACCTCTTCGCAGAGCATTGCAAAAGTATCTGGAAGATCCACTTGCAGAGGAATTATTAAAGTCTGTTGTTAAGGAAGATACACTAGTTGATGTGGATTTTTCCACCCAATTACAAGAACTTACATTTAGCGTTCTTCCTAAGCCAAAACTTGCACTTCCTGCACATGAAAACTCTGAGGGTGATCCCTCACCTGAGGAAGACCCAATGTCTGCGGAGTAATCCACTCTTGACGCTTATTGCTTATATTTGGCCGAATAATTCATTCGGCCATTTTTATTTTTGAAATGAACCCTAAAACATTAAAAACAGATATCCCTGCAGGACTAGTGGTATTTTCGGGTGCTCCATTGATGTCCGGAATAGTTTCAGGAATCATCGGTGGAATTATCATAGGTTTCATGAGTGGTTCCCAAACCAGCGTGAGTGGTCCTGCTGCGGGACTTGCTGCCGTAGTATTGGCTTCCATACAGCAATTGGGATCTTTTGAGACTTTCTTGTTGGCGGTGATTCTTGCCGGTTTGATGCAATTGGCACTAGGTTTTGCAAAGATGGGGTATATCGCTGATTTCTTTCCATCGAATGTAATCAAAGGGCTTCTGGCTGCTATCGGTATCGTCCTCATTTTGAAACAGATACCACATGCCATTGGCTATGATGCGGATCCGGAAGGTGATTTTAGTTTCATCAATCCCACCGGTGAAAATACATTCGCAGGATTATTCCATGCAATAGAGTATATCACTCCCGGGGCTGTAATCATATCTATTGTTTCACTCATTATTCTTCTGTTCTGGCAAAAAACACCACTAAAAAAGATGACTTTTCTTCCTCCATCTCTCGCAGTTGTAGTGATTGGAATTGGTCTTTCGGGAATGTTTCATGATCTGGCTCCGGCTCTCATCATTGGACATGAACATATGGTGAATATTCCTGCTCTTGACTACTCTTCCTTGGGATCCTTTTTTTATCTTCCTGACTTCTCACTTTTTGCCCGCTCCGATATTTGGACAGTGGCTGTTACATTGGCAGTGGTTGCATCGCTTGAAACACTTTTAAATCTTGAGGCGGTTGACAAAATAGACCCACACAAAAGACATTCCCCTCCAAATAGGGAGTTGATTGCTCAGGGTGTCGGCAATGTGCTCGCAGGATTGTTTGGTGGTATTCCCGTGACTTCGGTCATTGTTCGAAGTTCAGTAAATATTCAAACAGGAAATTCAACAAAATTTTCCGCAATATTTCATGGATTATTATTGCTATTGAGCGTTTTGTTCTTGGCTCCAATCATGAATATGATACCTCTGGCTTCATTGGCTGCAATATTGCTTGTAACTGGATATAAGCTAGCGAATGTATCATTGTTCAGATCAATGTATTCGAAGGGTATTGAGCAATTTATTCCATTTGTGTCCACTGTTTTGGCGATTGTATTCACTGATTTATTGATTGGTGTATTGGTCGGACTTGCCATCTCGATAGCATTCTTGATGATAAGTAATTTTCGCAATCCGTATTTGAAGCAAAACTATACGTTACATGTTGGTGAAGTGATGCGTTTGGAATTACCAAATCAAGTCACTTTTTTGAATAAAGCTTCAATCAAGGAAACGCTCCATGATATTCCCGAAGATATGCATGTCGTTATCGATGCCACTTCAAGTGATTATATCGATCATGATATCATTGAGATCATTGAAGAATTCAAAGATACAATTGCAGTTGATAGAAGAATCAGAGTCAATATTCTTGGTCAAAGATCTAAATATCAATTGAAAGATCATGTACAATTTGTGAATGTTCTTGGCAAAGAAAAAAGAGATGGTCTTTCTTCAAAAGAGATTCTTGATTTATTAAAGAAAGGAAATCAACGATTTGTTGCCGGGGAGATGTCCAAGAAAGATTTCAGCAAGCAAGTTGAAATTACTTCCAAACAACAAAATCCAATGTGTGTGATCATTGGTTGCATCGATTCTCGGACAACTCCTGAAATCCTATTTGATACTGGACTTGGAGATATTCTTACGATTCGTATAGCCGGCAATATCATTACTCAAGAAATCATAGGTAGTTTGGAAATTGCTTGTTCAAAATTGGGCGCAAAACTCATCGTTGTGAAAGCACATTCACTTTGCGGTGCTGTTACATTGGCTATGAATGATATTAGTGACCATAGCATGGGTTCGATAACTTCAAAGATCAAACATGTTGCTCAAGGACTCAATGCTTTTCCACTCAAGCATGATGGAAAGGATGAGGAAGTTATTGAGAAGGTATCAAGGCAAAATGCAATTGATGGTGTACAGGAAATATTGACTCTCAGCCCATTTTTGGCTGATAAAATCAGTAAAGGTGAGTTGGGAATAGTCAGTGCTTATCATGATTTAAGCACAGGTGAAGTGAATTTCGATACCATGGTGATAGGATCTCAAGCTGATTTGTCATCCAAGTAAAGAATGATTTCATCACTAGATTTCCTGATGTCAACTTGAATTTTGTTGAGTGGTTTCTTGGGCGGTCCTGCAATGGGATCGCCTTTTTCATTAAATACACCGCCATGACATTTGCAAAGGAATGCATGTTGTGCTTCCTTCCACTCAACCATGCATCCGGCATGCGTGCACTTGGCACTGAATGCTTCAATGTCGCCTGACTCTTTTTGTACTATGATCACGGTTTCATCATTTACTTTTCTTACAATTGCTTTGCCCACAGAAAATAACTTCGATGCATTCCCAAGAATAACTTTCCTTATGGATTTCTTTTGATTGATTAGTTCAGGGAATAATCCAAAAAGAGTCAATAGAGAAAGACCGCTTAGCGAAGTATATTTAATTGTCTGTTGGAAAAATGTTCTACGCTTCATGATGATTGAGCAGGAGAAAATGGGAAGGTCGATTTTTTATGGGCCAATATGAGAAAAACAATGATTCCTATCGAAATAAAGCCTATACCCATGAGTGCATATAATCCTGTCGACAGAAATAAACCAAACCAAATAATGATTGACATAATCACCGGTATTGGATATAAAGGCATTTTCCATGGGAAGAATTCTTTTCCTTTTCTTTTTCGCAATAGCATCAATCCAATTGCTCCTCCGATGAATTGCACCAATGCGCGCATGGCGACAATCGCACTTATGATTTCACTCATTCTGAAAAGCAAAGAGAATATAAAGGCAATACCACATAGAACCATGAGTGAAATATGCGGAAAATGTTCTTTGGGATGAACAGATGCAAAGATTGAAAAGAAAGATCCCTCTTTTGCCGCTGCATATGGAATGCGTGAATAGCCAAGTGTGACAGAGAAAAGTGAAGCAAATGCAATGAACAAGATAAGTCCTGTTGCAATTTGAGCAGCCACAGGACCATGTAATGTCTCAATGAATGTACTTACTATGAATGGTGATTGCTGTACTTCCTGCCATGGGATGACACCGACTATGCTTAAGTGCATTGAACAATACAAGATAGCAATGCCAATAATGGAGATAAAAATACTCTTGGGGATTACTTTGTCAGGTTGAGAAATTTCACCACCCAAATGACATACATTATAATATCCAAGATAACTATAGACGGTTTTGAGCATGGCATGTCCCAATCCCACAAAGAAGATCGAAGAGAAAAATTCTGGTCCTTCACTCATACCTCCAAATGCTTTTTCGGCGTCAAAATGTATGGCCCCACCAATGATGAGCCATAACATGGTACCTATGACTGCAATCCACATGAACACAGAAATCCTGCCTATCTGTTTGATATTGCGATAGAGCAAAGCAAAAATGAGCAATACCACCGATCCTGAAATTGCTTTTTGTGCAAATGGATCCACAGGCATCAAATAGGTGAAATATTGAGAGAATCCGATTGCACCGGATGCAATGACAAGTGGCGCCTGAAAGACCGTTTGCCATATGAAAAGAAATGACATCATGGAACCCCATTTGGATCTCCCATAACTTTCTCTCAAAAAGACATAACTTCCACCGGCTTGGGGCATTGCAGCACCAAGTTCAGCCCAGATGGTGCCATCAACTATTGCCAATAATGCACCTGCTAACCATGCGATGATTGCATGTGGACCATGCATGGACTGGATCACGATTGGTAGCACAATGAATGGTCCGATCCCAACCATATCTATCATATTTAATGCGGTTGCTTCCCTCAAACTGAGAGATCGCATCAAACCTTGTGAAGTAGAAGTAGAATTCATGGGCTCCGTTCAGAACAGTATATTGCAGTCAGAAAGTGTGCAAATTACAAAAGACCCAAGACTTCATGTCTGAAATTACGATGCGACATCACCATATTTTCCATCATCTCGCAAAAGAAATTCATGATCATTGCAATGGAATGATCATCACTGAGTGCTATTCGCAAGAAAAGAACAATCTGATTATGCATTGTGAATCTCCCGATGGGAAAACACATGCTCATATTGAATGGGCAATGCAAAGCGGATCGCCTATCATCATGTTGAAAGAAAATCTGCACAGGTCAAAAAGCAATAATGTTGATCTGTTTCCATTCATCATTGGCAGAAAAATCCTCTCTTGCATGAAGCATCCGACTGATCGCATCATCTTTCTTCGATTGACAGGAGCAAGTGTTATTGGTCAATTCTTCGGTGGATCCAATACTTCATTGTTTATCATTGATGATGAAGACCAGATACTTGATTCATTCAAACGATCTCCTTTACCCATCGGTGCACACTATATTCCTTCCATCAATCCAATGCCGGCAATTGAAGAAGCAAATCCGGATTCATCTATATTTGATGCATTGGTGATGACAGGAAATGCGGGAAAATCCTATGCACGAGAAATATTTGCAAGATTTTCAAGATTGTATCCTGAAGTACTTTCCCATCATGCTCTAATGAGTTTAGAGGAACATCAATTATCTGAACTCAAGCAGTGTTTTCAAGGCGTGATGGAAGAATCACTCAATTCAATGAAAGTATATATTCTTGAACTTCCCGATGCGATATTGGTTGTATCATGTATACCATTGCAAGAGTCTCTACGAGAAGTTTGGTCGGGCGAATCAATGAGTGAAGCCATAAGAAGATTTCAGGGGCTGAATCAAAAGAGAGAACGCATGCGAAGAATATACTTTGAAATTGAGTCTGACCTGAAAATACGAAGGGAAAAGCTTGAACAAACAATTGCACATGTGTCGGAAGATGATGTAAGTAATGAGAGAATATCAGAATCTCAGCTCATTGCGCAACTTCTTTTGTCCATGCCTTATCCTTCTTTGAGAGTACATGATGATTCCATTATTCTGCATCATGAAGAACGCACGATTGTTATTCCTGCAATGAAGGGAAAAACCTATTCCGAACATGCCGAACATTATTTCAAAAAGGGAAAAAATGCCAAGGAAAGAAATGAGATTCGCAAGAAATCATTACCGAATTTCAGACTCCGACTTGAGCAAGTGATGTCCATGCAGAAAGCACTGTCAGGAGCTCAAGATCTTCGTAGTCTTGAGTTGATTCACAAGCAATTAAAAAATGTACACTCTGAAAAAACATCACAAACCCTTCAACACTCTTTTCGAGAATTTATTCTATCGCCTAAATATGTGCTGTATATAGGAAGAAATGCACAAAACAATGATCAGTTGACCACTAAATTTGCTAAACCGAATGATTTGTGGTTGCATGCAAGAGGTGTGAGCGGTTCCCATGGGATTCTGCGCGGACCATTGAATCCGCCTAAAAATATCCTTGAAATAGCATGTGAAATCACTGCGTATTTTTCTAAATCGAGAAAAGGTACTTTTGTTCCGGTTGCTTATGCTTTGAAAAAGTATGTGAGAAAACCCAAAGGAGCAGGACCGGGTTCAGTATTGATGGAAAGGGAGGAAGTTATCATGGTTGAACCACGATTGCCGGAAGGGACTATAGATTCTTGAACATTTTGTGATGTGGAATACCAACTTCCTGAAATTCATCACCGATGATTTCATAACCAATGGACTCATACCATTGAATAACGGTTTTTCTTGCATGAAGAATAATGGTTCGAAAACCCCTTCCCATGGCTACATCTTCGGCAAATCCCATGAGTTTTGTTCCTATCCCTGAACCTTGCAATTTGGAAGAAACCGCCACTTGTCTGATCTTGGCTACTTGATTGTCTATTCGACTGATGATACAATAAGCGATCAAATCACCTTCGTAAAAACCACCAATGTGAATATCAAGATCTTCGCCTACAATATCTTTATCAGTCATTATCATATTCAGTGGCGTTCTTAATATGTCTTGTCGCAATTGCAAGGCCTGTTTATAGGCAGGTGATTGGATGTCGAATATCGAGAAGGATATATCCAACAATGCTTTCATCTTTTTGGGAAGGGAAGATTTAACCATTTCATAAGATCTGTCTATCAATTTTAAAATGTCCGAATCATGCATGTCCGCATGTGTATAGTGTAGAGTTATCCAATGTTTTTTGCTCATGTGATAGCCGGGTTTTATACAGGTATTGTTTACCAAGAGTTCAGGTATTAACTCAGTATCATGCTTTAAATTGATGGTCTCCATTCCTTCTGTGTCAAGCAATGCAAACATTTTTCCTCCTATCTTCATGACCAAAGTCACTTCATCGAATGGATATGTTTCTTCTGCATGCGGTTTCAATGTGCAATACTTTACGATTTCATCGAAAGTCATCTACTTTTCCTGATTTTGATTTGTGAATTCAAGGCAAAACAATGAATTTGGCATGACTTTCCAATCATTCCCTCGGAAAACGCATGAAAGCAATTGCATGGTTGATTCTATTATTTGCGCCTATTATTCTTTGGTCAAAGAGTGAAACACATATCGTATCGGGTCCGATGGTCACTCATGCGGATATTCGTCAAGTGAATATCTGGATTCAAATGTCCGGAAAGGGAAATGTACAAATCTCATATGCGCCATTGAATGATGCATCTAAAGAGAGAATAAGTAAGATATATGTAGCAGATTCTGTTTCTGATTACAGATTACTCATGCAGATCGATTCAGTTGAACATGGCAAAAGATATGTCTATTCAATTGTCATCAATGGAAAAAAAACGCAAGTCAATCATCCACTTGAATTTCACATTCCTGCTTTATGGCAATGGCGATCCGATCCTCCAAATTTCAAAGTTGCTCTTGGAAGCTGTTTTTATGTGAATGAAGAGCAATATGACAGGCCTGGTAAGCCATATGGAGGAGATTATCCAATCGTTACAAATATTCTTCAGAAGAAGCCTGATTTAATGCTTTGGCTTGGAGATAATGTGTATTTGCGCGAAGCGGATTGGGGCTCTAAAAATGGTATCATCAAGCGATATGAACATACGCGTTCATTGCCTGAATTGCAATCTCTACTAGGATCTGTTCATCATTATGCATTATGGGATGATCATGATTATGGACCGAATGATTCCGATCGTGGATATGGACTAAAACATGAATCAAGAAATGTGTTCATGCAATTTTGGGGTAATCCAAGTTATGGGAATGGAAAGCAAGAAGGAGTATATACAACATTTCAGTGGGGCGATGTTCAATTCTTTCTACTTGATAATCGCTTTTTCCGCTCGCCAAATCGAAGAATCACGGGTGATCGGACAATATTGGGTGAAGAACAAAAACAATGGTTGATTGATAATTTGGCTTCGAGTAATGCAACATTCAAAGTGATTGCAATGGGAGGACAATTTTTGAATCCTCTTGAACGCTTCGAGAACTTTGCAAATTATAAAGCAGAACAGCAAGAGATCATCGAATTGTTGGGTAAAGAGAACATCTCAGGTGTCTTCTTCTTATCAGGTGATAGACATTATAGTGAAATGTCAGAGCTTCAACCCATAGCATTGGGTCCTACATACCCACTCTTGGATTTTACTGTCTCTCCACTTACTTCCGGGGCATTTTCATCAAGAACAGATCAAGACAAAAACCCATTGAGTTTACCTGGTTCGGCTATCTATGAAAGAAATTATGGAATGCTCGAATTCAGTGGAACAATCAATGATCGATCGGTTACTTTTATTCTCTATGATAAGTCCGGGAAAGAATTATGGCGATTGACCAAAAAGAGCGAGGAATTAGGAGTGAAAAAAAAGAAGTAAGCTATGTAAACTGCAAGTGACTTTATTGTCAAGTACTTTTGAAAATATTGGTAAAAATGAAAAAAAACGCCATGATAATGTGTGACTTTTTTCATTGATTTATGTCATTGAATCTGAAACATCACCATATTTTCCGGTTAATGACAATGCAAAGCAGCACCTTTCTCACATTTCTAATTACAATAGGAATTCTCCTCTCTTTTCAAGAGCAAACGGTTTCAAAGCCCCTCAAGAAAATCATCATTGATTCATCGAATAATGTGTCATTGGATGATCAATATTATTATCTCTCTATTCCTGCCACATATAATAAGAAGCAAGTGCAAATGCTGAAAGAATTTATTCAGCAAAGATTCAAACCGCGAATGCAATCTGATATTCAATCATTTGGTGATATTGTTTCATGGGTAAATTCGCGATGGGACCATGATGGTGCCATGAGTCCTGCAAATATGTCCAGCATGGAGATATTGGAAGCTGCTGAGAATGGAAGAAATTTCAGTTGTAATGAATACGCGAATGTCTTCACTGATATAATGCACAGTCTTGGGTATGTTTGCAGAACGATTGGTGTAGCTAATGAAGATATTGCTTATGGTGCAATGGGTGTAAGTCATTCTCTTTGTGAGGCATGGTCCAATGATTTGAATAAATGGATATTGATTGATCCGCAATTCGGGCTTTTGATCAAGCATGGAAAACACTATCTGAATTATGCAGAATTACAAGATTTGCTTTCCAAGAAAAAAGAAAAAGATATACAGTTTGATTATCATGATGCAAGAAAAAAAACAATCAAAGAGAAAGATCAACTACGCTTTGATTATCTTGATTTTATCAAGCAATACAATGCTTTTATCATGTTCAATGCTCGATTGAGTGGACGCGATGTCTTACATGTTTGGACAATGGGTAAACAGTCACAATTTCTTACAAATCAAGGTGGTAATACAAGGCCGCTCATTTTTTTGAATGATTATGAAAAAGCATATTTCTCACTGAATAGAACTCATATGTTATTTGAATTCAATATCCCATCCGGTGATGCCGGTTCCGTTGCAGCCAGTGATTCCATTTTAACGCAAGATCTCTTTTTGCAAAGAATGGCAGAGACGGCATCCGTTCCGGATTTCACGCTTGCATTCTCCAATAATATGCCTTGGTTTTCTTATTATGAAATGAGATTCAATGAAGATAATTCATGGAAAAAAGTATCGGGGAATACCATGAAATTAATTCTAAAAGAAGGGAAGAATTCCATTGAAGTTCGTTCGGTCAATCAAGCCGGCATTGCAGGTCCCATAACCTTCATGAATATCAGATATCAATAAATGATTGCATAAAGGATGGATAGCGCGAGCATGATTCCCAATGCTGAGATTCTCATACGATATGATTGTATGAAGGGGAGTAGGATAATCGCAACAACAATCATCGAGATAATGATACATGCCAAATCAACAGGCATGGTTGAGATAATGCCATGTATTGGTTGAAAAAACCAAGAGGGTTCCAAACTTGTTGAACTTGGTATAAATGCATGAGCCGGTGGTAGTATAGGATTCAAACGCTCAAACACTATGCCTGAAATCATTATCAGTAGTATGAAAGCATATGCAATTGATTGATTGATATTTCGAAATGAGAAATGAAATATTTTACCAATTGGGAATAGCAGAGCAATAGTCAATATCGGAAAGACCATCGAATGAAGGGAAAAATATCGTGCAATGATATCCATGGGTTGACCCAATACGATACCCAAGCCCTGTTCAAGAATCCCTTGCACTATGAGATATGAAGTAGAGGAAAATTGATCCCAGGGAAGTATATACCCCATCCATGCAATCATGGTAAAGAGTAAAGAAACCAATATCATCAACAGCCAAAGTCCTCTGAAATACCTAGTGTCTTTGACATGAATTCCAAAGAAGACAAGAATGGAGATGATGATGGCAAGTAAACAATGGGTGTTTATTGCATGAATTGTCCGGATATGTTTTAGTGGTGTTGTTTGAGAAATATGTACTATGCTCTGATATGAGCGAGTGGGTATGACATCCTCAGCACCTGCAGCGAGAAAGACTTTATCACCCGGAGTCGCAAGGGTATCGCCTTCCGGATCCAATAGGACCTTTTCAATGTTCTTAACTGCAAGAAAATCTCCCTGTTCATTGATTACTGTTGCGGATGAAGGGGAAAAGTGAATGCTGAGAAGGAGGCCTGATACAATTTGTACTATCAAAGATGATACAAACAATGCCGCTAAGATGCTGAATGGTTTTGAGTGAATAATCTCTGCCATATGAAATTTGGCTTCATCATTCCATTGAGCATGAAATGCTTGCTTCAATTTCAGTAATTGTGAATTCAATGGTGAAGGCATGTCAGAAATTACACTTTTGCATAAGAAATTGCATTCAATGGCCAAGGGTCAATTGATCTGAGCATCGGCAATACCTCTTCAACGGTGTTCACCACATGCCACATATTCAAATGCTCGGGTCGCATGAACTGTTCATCAACCGTACTTTGAAGCATGCTTATGAGTGGATCATAAAATCCATCGATATTGACTATGACTATTGGTTGATGAGCCAATCCGAGTCTTTTCCAGGTAATTGCCTCAAGTAATTCCTCAAGGGTTCCACAACCCCCGGGAAGAGCCACTATTCCGTCAGATTTACGAATCATGAGAAATTTACGAGTATGCATGTCTTCCACTTCTTCCAGAATCGATATGCCTTTATGACCCCATTCAAGATTCTGCATGAATTGAGGAATAATGCCCCGCACATGTCCATTTCCGGCAATTGCTCCATCTGCAAGGCGTCCCATCAAACCGGTGCTTCCCCCACCATAGACAATATCGATGCTCTCTTTGGCCAAAATATTGCCAAGAGTATATGCAGATTCCAAAAATATGGTTCGGCAATGATCACTTGATGCACAATAAACACAAACGGTACGAATTTCTGACATGAACTTTTCTCAAATTGACTGTAACTTTTGACAAATATACACCGTTCTTGACAGTGTGTCAGAAATATCGTACAATCTGTCAATACGGTAATTGTAACTTTAGGCGAAAATTTAAATATAATGCCAATTAAATAAATCTAAATTTCTTAGGCATATATTTTGCTTTGTAAAACAATGAGTTAACTCATCAGTAAATTTCCATTGAGTTTCCCTTAATGAATTATTGATGATTGGACATGCAGGATAAAATGCTATATTTCCCACAGTGAATTCTGAGATCATCGTATGAAATTATATATACTCACATATCTGCTATTTGTTTTGTTTTCTTTTGCACAAAGCGATTCCCTTCATGCCGCAGGCAATGGAAAGAGTAGCCAGGCAAAATTGGCTGCAACATATTCCAAGAAAATGATGACTGGTGGTATGTTTAGTCCATCAAAAGATTCTGTTTCAGGAATTGCCCGCAGAGTTTCTATAGATACATCCAGAAACAATAGAATCATCGGGATTCGAGAGCATTCCGGTGGTATTTATCAATTGGAATTGGATATTTCCGATAATCAGCAGAATCTGTCCATTGGAATTTATAATCTTCTTGGTAAAAAGGTAGTGGATGTGCATCAAGGATCTGAATTTGCCGGAAGATCCAAGATGTTTGATATAAATGTGCAAGGAATTCCAAATGGTATTTACATGTGCATAGTACAAGGCGACAACTTTAGATTGGCTGAGAAATTTTACGTTTCTCGCTAATTACCTTCGACTTTAGAAAATACCGTTATTCTGTAACGGTTTTTTTTTGCCTTCATCCAACTTTTGAACATCATTTCGCGCGACTAATATGCAAATACCAAATTTCAGAAATATCTTTACATTCATAATCCTAATCAGTCTTGGATTTCAGACTGTTTTTGCTTCCTCAGGCGCACACGATATCATTCCGCAAACTTTTCTGTGGATTGTCATTGCACTTCTTGCAGCTAGAATGGGTGGATTTGTAGAGAAGTTTGGTCAGCCCGCAGTATTGGGTGAGTTACTTGCCGGAGCAATGTTGGGGAATTTGGTTTTATTGCAAATGCCATGGTTTGAAGGAATGAAGAGTAATGAATATCTTCACTTTATGGCAGAATTGGGCGTAGTGATTTTGCTTTTTCAAGTTGGCTTGGAATCAAATGTCAATGAAATGAAAAAAGTTGGATTGCGCGCTTTGCTCGTTGCAAGCATTGGAGTGATGTTACCATTTATCATGGGTAGATATATTGCCGGCCCATTATTGATGCCTGGCTTATCCGAAAATGCATATCTTTTTCTTGGTGCAACACTTTCAGCGACTTCAGTTGGCATTACTGCGAGAGTATTTAAAGACTTTTCCATATTATCTTCAAAAGAATCTCGAATAGTACTTGGTGCCGCAGTCATTGACGATGTGATGGGATTGGTGCTCCTAGCAATAGTTAGCGCAATTGTGCAAACAGGGACGATTTCAGTTTTTAGCGTTCTCCAAACAATTACTTTGTCGATCCTGTTATTGGCGGGCGGTACAATCCTCGGTGGAATGATTGCCAAACCGCTCAGCAAATGGATGTCAACGCTTAATCCCGGTTCCGGGATGAAATTGGCTTTTGCATTGATTGTCGGTTTTCTATTTGCGTATATCGCTCACTTGATTGGACTAGCACCCATTGTTGGAGCATTTACTGCAGGACTGATGTTAGATTCCATTCATTTTGTACATTTTGATGAACCACATTATATAGCAGAATTCAAAGATGCAGTTTTATCATCCGATCCGGAAACTCAAGAAAGGGTGATTTCTATCTCTGAAAAGCAAAATGAAAAGCACATAGAGCATATTCTTGAACCAATTGGCCAATTCCTATCTCCGATATTTTTCATAATGACGGGTTTAGCAGTTGACTTTTCAGTATTCATGAATCCGAGTACTGTGCTTACAGCTTTTGTACTTTCCATCATCGCGATTATCGGGAAGCTGGCTTCAGGTATGATAGCTGGGATGGGAGTGAATAAGTGGATTATCGGCTGGGGCATGGTTCCGAGAGGCGAAGTCGGTTTGATTTTCGCTTCAGTTGGTAGAGCACTTGGAGTGGTGGATGCGGCTGAATTTTCTGTGATAGTTGTTGTAATAATGCTCACCACTTTTATCACACCGCCAGTATTAGGTTATTTGTTGAAAAAGAGCCCAATTTCATGATTCATCATCGGATTTGTTTCTATCAAGAATCGAATTGAGCATGTCGCCCAAATGTCTATCAACAGAAATTGGAATGCCATCTTTATTCACATCTCCCCCAGTATTTCTTTTCTTTAATTCTTCTTGCCCTCTTGTGATATGCTTATGTATCTGCATGAATTCTTTCAATAGAAATTGTTCAAATGCATAGAGTTGAGAAAGTACTGTACTTAACTCTTTCTCAGTAAGTTCTTCAAATTCAGAGCGATACATATTGCCATTTTTCACAGTATCAACGATGATGCTGACCATCTCTGCTTTGGGATCTCTCAATTCAATATTGTTCACAAGCATCAACTGTTCATCTTGCTGAAGTATGCCAAGTGCTTTGAGCAATGCATGTAATTCTGATTTATTTATTCTATACTCTGTCATAAGATTATTCCCGTTTTATTTGGACGGGGTGTATGACGAATGGAATCTGAATTACTTGTTTGATTTTTTCATGAGTTTTTCAATTCCTTCTGTGGTTCTTGGCAAGGTTTCAGATAAATTCAAAGGTCCTTGCTGAGTAATGAGTATATCATCCTCTATTCTGATCCCTATATTCCACCAACGCTTGTCGCAAGGGCTTCCGGGTGGAATATAAATGCCGGGTTCAACTGTAATGATTGAGCCATCTTTCAAGGTGCCACCTGTTCCCGGATCATGTACATCAAGTCCAAGATAATGGGAAGTTCCATGCATGAAATACCATTTTAATTGGTCTTCTGTTTCGATGATGTCAAGTGCTTGAAGCCTTTTCAAAATCACTTTCCTCGCTGCATTATGAGGCGCACGAAATGGATTGCCGATTTTTGATTCCAAGATGGCAGAATCAGCGGCTTCGAGCACGATGTCATATAATGTCTTCTGATCCGGTGAAAAAGTGCCATTAACGGGAAAAGTTCTTGTGATGTCTGCAGTGTAATTTTGATATTCAGCACCACAATCAGCAAGTACGAGGTCACCATTCAATGTTGCTTTGCGATTCGAGTTATAGTGCAAAATACAGGCATTGTAGCCGGCACCCATGATGGATGAATAGCCGATGTCCTCGGCACCTTCTTTTTTGAATGTAAATTCCATCATTGCTTCGAGTTCATATTCGGTGATTCCGGCTTTGGCTTGTTTCATTGCCGAAACATGTCCTTCCATGCTTATGTCAATTGCTTTTTTCATGAGTCGAATCTCATCTGCATCTTTAATTTCTCTCATTGCGATGAGTTTTTGCATAGAAGTTTTAATGTACAAATCAGGAAAAGTTTGATGCAATTCTTCTTTCAAATTCTGTTCAACCGAAAATGGCTTTTCTGAGAGAGGAATGGGAATATTTGCAGTGGGAAGACCAGTAAAGTATATGGTATCTTTGCCTTTAAGATGTTCCATAACAAATGATTTCAGATTCGAATAGGGGAGAATGGTTTCGATTCCAAGCATTTTTGCTTCTTCTATACCCATCAAAGCGCCTTCCCATGCTTCTTTTGAAGAATTTCTAGGATTGATGAACAAAAATTCTTTTGAAACCTTTCCTTCATACATAATCCCACCCGGAGCAAGAATCAATGCAGATTGTGGATAAGGCATTCCGGTGAGATAGAGAAAATTACTACTCTGTCTATAAGGGTGATTCACATCATTTTGTCTATTTCTGATATCTGCTGAAAGTGAAATAATCAGTGATTTTTCGCTATGTGAATTTCGAAGCATTTCTCTTCTTTCTTTATAACGAAAAAAGGGAATGCCATCTACATAAGGGTATTCATAAGTATAGCTGATATTTGGAGGTTGGGCCTGAGATAGAGTGCTCAAACAAATCAGAGCCATTAAACAATATTGAGTGAATTTCATTTTTGAACCGGTAAAATATGTCTGTGTATATCGCCATGTTCTTTTCTCATAATAATGCAGATATGAGATGGCAAGCTTGATTCAATTGCATATTCGGCATCATTAACCTGCGATATGCGTATTTGAGAACCATCTATGGAATAGGCACCGATAAGACTAAATCCTGGTTGCAAAGTAAGTACATTGCCAATCAGTTTTGGGGAGACTTCAGCATTGTGAACATAAGAATCTTTAATGTCTGTTGTTGTGGCTTTTGTGAGGAAAAACTCTGAGACTGTATTGAGTAATGAAGAATCATTTTTTTGAAAACGATCGGTTACTCTGATCACGGGATAGGGAATGGAGTCGATATACCAAGAGTATTCATTTACAATTGAGTTCCCATCCTCAAAGTTATCTTTAATTTTAATGGCTTTGAATGTTCCTCTACCGGGCAAAACAAGTGTGCCACTAGCCATATATGTTCTAGTACTATTTCTGAATTGATGATTTTCGATATAACTACTTCCTAATGGCAACGGAAAGCGCAATAGTGAGTATGGTTTATCATATGGTCTTTCAATCTTTGAGCCATCTTCATTAATCACTCCAAAACCTCTAAATAGTAATGCATGGTCATTTATAGAATATAATTCATATGCTTTGTCATTACTACCACCTTCAAAGGCTGTAAGCAAGTATGTATTATCACGAAAATCAGGAATGGTATCTTTGAATTTGGTAATCTCAAACTTTACATCGACTGGAAGGAAAAGCATATTGGAACAATCCCAATAAAACCCTTCTCCTTCACCTCGGATATTTAATTGCCAAAGGTCGAGAGTTTCATATTTGAAGACTGTTGCCGTGTCTTTCATTGAGAAAAAAGACCGCTCTAGAATTGGTTGAGCATTGGATTCAAGAGTTAAAAAAAGTATGAATAATACAGTAAAAAGTGTTTTCATGATATATAATAAGTGAGTATAACAGAAAGTAATTCTATTGTAAATTATCAAAAATCAGTCCATATTTGGTTCTCAATGCAGATAACCTTCTGAGACTACCTTTGAAACTGTTAAAAATTACGGTAAATTTGCCTCGCAGCATTCTTGAATTGCATTTAGGATTCCAATTACTATGATGATAGACAGAAAAAAAGAGATCAGAGTCGGCATTGTTGCCTTACTCTCTCTCATTGTACTCATTGCGGGAATCACCATAGGAAAAGGACTGATCGTTGGGGTATCGCAAAATACATTGTCATTTACATTCCCTTCATCAGGTGGCATAGAAATTGGCGCACCAATCTTCATCAATGGAGTAAAAAGAGGCTCGGTCATCTCTATTGAGAATATTAATGGTGGTGTTGCAATATCCGGTTCCATTGATGAAATATCAGATTTACATTCAGATGCTCAGGCAAAAATCAGTATGCTTGAGATTACAGGTGGGAAGAAAATCGACATCTCCCCCGGAATTGCCTCAGGAAATCTTGATATTTCAAAGCCAATTGCCGGATCAATAAGTGCTGATGCTACTGAACTCATAAGTCTTGTCGGTGACTTGGGCGCAGATGCATCCATTACTGTAAAAAGATTGGACAGTGTCTTGGCACAGGCAAATTCATTACTTTCCGATGGCACCGTTGTTAAACAATTACGCAATACAATCAAAAATGCTGATGAATTGATGATCACGCTCAATGCGCTCATGGGTGACAATAAAGAAAATATGCGGAATCTGATACAGGATCTTGGTGCTCTTGCAAAAGATGCAAAATCTGCAGTCAACAATAATGAGCCAAAACTTCGATCAATTCTCACAAAGTTGGATTCACTAGCAGGAAGCGGACAAAGACTTATGGCCAAAACAGACACCGCTTTGGCTGGAGTAACCGATCTTACGATTGAGACCAAGGACATGATGAAAGATATCAAAACCAATGGAAGTTTCATCAATAAGTTACTCTATGATAAAACAACTTCTAAATCCATTGACACCACATTGCAAAGGGTGAATGACCTCTTGCTCAAAATTCATGAGCATGGTCTGAATGCGAATATTCGCCTGGGTACAAGACCATAATCTTTTTTTTGAACATCCACTATTCCTCATGACTCACATGGATGATAAGCAACAGATGCTCGGAACTAACAATGATGCCGAGAAATCTGCTCGTACATTCTTCGAAAGAGCATTGCAACTCCAAAGTGAGGCTTCATTCGAAGATTCATATGCAGAAGCGCAAAAGGCATTGGAGCTTGCTCTCACAACAGAAGAGCAAATGCTCATTGCTGAGATATATGCACTTCTTGGATCATTGAGTCATGAACTCGCATTATACAGACAATCCATCGAATATATTCGCAAAAGTGGAAGCATCTATGAAAAAAAAGGGATGATGAAAGAAACAGCCGAATTGTGCAATAAACTCGGCGCTTCTTATGCTTCGAATAGCGATTATACCAAAGCCATCGATTATCATCTTAAAGCATTGGGGATCTCAGAAGAGAATGAAAATGAGCGAGAAACCGCATTGAGTTATATGCATATCGGTAATGCTTATAGCTCTATCCTGGAATTTGGCTCAGCATTGGAATATCAAGAAACCGCATTGTCCATTGCCGAGAAAAGCAGTGATAAAAAACTGATTGGCACTATACTTTGTAATCTTGGAATCTCTCATAGCAATCTTGGGAATAATGAACAAGGTCTTGCTTTCATCTTGCAATCAATCGGCATCTTCAGAGAATTGGATGAAAAAAGACCACTCTCGGCTCTGCTTGCCAATCTTGCACATATGTATATGCAACTCAGTGAATTCGAAAAAGCACTGGAATATTCTGAGCAAAGTCTGGCTCTCGCCGAAGAAATGCATCATATATCACTCTTGATTCAGAATTACAATAATCTTGGAATCATCTATAGTGAACCTGATTGTACATTTCGCAATAATGAGAAAGCAAAGTCCTATCTATACAAAGCACTTGATATCGCAACAGAACATGAGATGAAAGAAAAGCTCATGTACATTCACAAAGACTTAAGTTCTCTTTGGGAATATGCCGGAGAATACAAGAAAAGTTTGGATCATTTTAAATCACATGTTGCTATCGAAAAAGCATTATTCAATGCGGATGTCAAAAAACAAGTACAAGAGCTTGAAACTGAAAGAGTAAAGCTTTTGCAGGAAAAGGAATTCGAAGAAGAACGCATTGCCGCGGCTGAACGATCAGCCATCTTGGAAAATATCCTTCCTCCCGCAGTTATAGCACGATTACTGCAAGGTGAAAAGAAAGTACTTGATAAATTCAAGGGAGTATGTGTGTTATTCCTTGATATTGCAAGTTTTACCGAGATATCGGAAGGACTCGAACCCGAAGAATTGCTCGATCTCATGGACTCAATATTCACGGAATTCGATGAGATATCAAATAGATTCGGTTTGGAGAAAATCAAAACAATCGGTGATGCATATATGGCCGTTTGTGGGGCTCATGTGAAGGTTGAGCATCATGCACTCAAAACAATTTATGCTGCACTTGAAATGATGAAGATCAGAAGGGAAATCACAATTGCCGGCGAGAAAAAACTCATGCGTTTTAGGGTTGGACTCCATTGTGGAAATGTTGTGGGAGGAATCATCGGAGAAAACAAATATTCCTATGATTTATGGGGTGATGCCGTTAATACAGCTAGCCGAATGGAAACATATTCCGAACCGGGTCATGTGCATGCAAGTTTGGAATTCATCGAAATTGCAAGACAGCAAAGTGATTTGGTGACAGAGCAAGAAATCCCTTTCATGATTGTAAAAAGGGAACCAATACATGTGAAAGGAAAAGGCATTATGCAAACCTACTTCATTGAACCCGCCTGAGACATTGAATCCAAGATTACATTCCCTTCTTGGATGATTCTATATTGAATTCTCCATTCCTTGATTGCTACTTCATACATATTCTCCTTCACTTGCTTGATTCTGCGATACGGATGAGGATATGGTGAATCACGCAGAATCTGCTTTGCATGCATGATGATATGTGCTGACTCAGAATCGTTCATCAATAATTGCATTTCTTTAGAAAGTACAATCTCAGTTTCATTGTGATTCAAGGTGTCAATCCATCCGGCATTTGCTTCTGATATGCTGTCAGCATATGGTACATATGGCTTGATATCATAAATCGGAGTGCCATCAAGGAGGTCGGTTCCTTGGACATGAATCTTCAATCCTGAGATCTTTACCAATTTGACCACGGAAATACCAATGGGATTGGGTCTATATGGCGAACGGGTGGCAAATACGCCCCTCTTCTTATCTCCTCGCGGAGGTAATACCATCGGCTTCCAACCCTTTGCGGAATGAAATCCATAGATCAACCATATATGTGAGAAGGATACAAGGTCCAATAATCCCTGTTCAAAATCTTGTCCTTTCATCAATTCAATGGTACCGTCAATTCCAAGTGTTACATCCGGCTGTCTAGGCGCTCGATGTTTGGATGTGGTATTTCCATGAAAAAAACCAATAACTTTGAGAGTAAAGTGTTCTTCTTCCATGAGTCAGTCAATAAAGTGCTTTTGGATTCGTTTGAGCACCTGGTTTTCGACAAAATAAAGGTGATATATGCCAATTTATGAATATCAATGCCGTAAATGCGGAAAAAACTTTGAAGTATTGCAATCAATTTCCTCCAATGCACTCACACTTTGCCCTATAGATCAATGCGATCAAGAAGAAAAGTCCACGGGTGAAGTGTTTCGAAAGATAAGCGGTGGTTCAGGTCTTGTATTCAATGGTTCCGGATTCTATCTCACCGATTATGTAAAAAAGGGTGATTCAAGCGAATCCTAATTTTTTCGGAAAGTAGATTGGAACGACATATGTCAATAGTGATATATGTCGTTTTTTTATCCACCATTCATCTAAAAACAAGACCCAAACAGTAGTTTTGCACAGTTCAAAGCTATTGATTTAACTTCTTTGGTGTATTCTATGAGTATAAAGCGTTTAATAATGCAAACCATCTTCATGATGGCATTCATTGTGATTTTCGCAGGATGTGGAGGCGGAGAGCAACAAACAGGCGGTGCCCTCACAGAAATGAAGGGTGGTAAATTCAAGGGCGGAATCTATAGAGCCAATGAAATGGCAGAATTACGCTCACTCGATCCCGTTGGGGTAAATGATGCTACATCGCATCATATTGCTGATCAAATTTATGAAACATTGCTCACCTATGATGGCGATCTTCATCTTCAGCCGGAACTCGCGGAATCTTGGGAGATTTCCCCGGATGGAATGTCATATACATATCACTTAAGAAAAGGTGTAAAATTCCATGATGATCCATGTTTCAAAAATGGAAAGGGAAGAGAAATGACCGCCGAAGATGTGGTCTATTCTTTCACCAGAATTTGCGATGCCAGAACCCGCACACTTGGTGCTGAATACTTTAAAGAGAAGGTTCGTGGTGCAAAAGAATATTATGATGCAACCATTGAAGCACAAGCGAATAATACTCCCCTGAAAGTCAAGAGCATTCCTGGTTTTGTGGCTGTTGACAAATACACATTCCGCATTGATCTCGTTAAACCATTTGCTCCATTCGAGTATTATGTTACTCTCGGTGTTACACTCATTCATCCAAAAGAAGCCGTAGAACATTATGCCAAAGATTTCTTCCAGCATCCCGTTGGAACAGGTCCATTCAAATTCATTTCTTGGTCCCCCGAGCGCGAATGTGTTCTCAAACGTAATGAACAGTATTGGGGTAAAGACAAAGACGGTAATCAATTACCATATCTCGATGGAATCACATTCAGTTTCATGAAGGACATCACCAATCAATTTGTTGGTTGCAAAAATGGAAATCTTGAAGAAAGCTATCGTATTCCGAGTGAATTCTTTCAGGATGTTGTTGATGAAAACAAAAAGATCAAAAGCGAATATTCCAATTTCCAAGTGCTACATATACCTGCATTGTCCACGCAATATTATGGAATGTTATTCACCGGAAAAGTTTTCGGCAATGTGAATATTCGTAAAGCTTTAAATATGGGAATTGATCGCGCCCAAATCAGAAAATTCGTTCTCAAATCTCAATCAGCCGGACCTGGCATTCATGGTCTTGTGCCGCCTTCAATGGTAGATTATAATGGCACTGAAATCAAAGGCTATGATCTCGATTTGGAACAAGCTCGCTCACTCCTCGCTCAAGCTGGATATCCAGGAGGGAAAGGACTTGAAATCTCGCTTCAACTTAATAATGGTGGTGGACGTAATCTCCAATTGGCTGAAGCAATTCAATCTCAATTGAAAAAGAATCTTGGTATTGAAGTTAAATTGAAGCAAGTGGAATTTGCCCGACATCTTGATGAAGTTGATGCAGGAAAAGTAGAATTCTTCAGACTCGGCTGGATTGCAGATTATCCCGATCCGGAATCATTCCTCAATTTGATGTATGGCAAACTCGTGCCAAGCGCGCCGAATCAGCCAAGCCCAATTAACCATACCAGATATAAAAATTCTGCATTTGATGTTTTGTTCGAACAAGCTTTATCAGAAACAGATAGAACAAAGCGTATGGAACTCTATCGCAAAGCCGAGCAAATCGCAATGAATGATGCTCCGATGATGATATTGCAATATGATGAAGATTGGAGACTTCTTCAGAAATATGTTGAAGGATATGTCACTAATGCGATGGATAAACGCATGTATAAATTCGTGTGGTTCAATCCTGCAAAGATGCAATGATGTTTGACGGACAATTGCTGGAAATACATCCAGAGCCAATTCCGAAGTCAATGCTCAATATTCAGAAAAGAGCAATGAGTCCGGAAGAATTTCTTGCATTTTCATCTGTGCAATTGTTTCGGATAGTGTATCATCATGCCGGATTGCGCATTGCAGGTTTTCTTGCTTTGCCTCCGGCTCAAGCGAATACTGAAAAATATCCCGCAATCATATTCAATCGCGGTGGTACAGGCGAGAAGGGTGCGCTTACACCCGATTCCGCCTCCATGTATGCCGTTATGTATGCAAGTTGGGGATATGTGGTCGCAGCAAGTAATTATCGCGGTTGCGGTGGAAGCGAAGGCAAAGAAGAATGGGGTGGCAATGATGTGCTCGATGCAGCGGCATTGCTACCACTTCTCAAATCTTTGGAATATGTTGATCATGATCGCATTGGTCTCATTGGCGGAAGTCGTGGTGGCATGATGGCACTCATGATGCTTAGAACCATGTCTGATTTCAGAGCGGCTATCACGATTGGCGCTCCAACTACCTTCGACAAAATACCGAA
This sequence comes from Bacteroidota bacterium, assembly GCA_041191145.1. Taxonomy (GTDB): domain Bacteria; phylum Bacteroidota; class Ignavibacteria; order Kapaibacteriales; family UBA961; genus UBA961. The sequence continues at coordinate 2,888 of JBEEPK010000019.1, read as the reverse complement.
GGATTCCTATATCTATAAGACCTTTGCGCAGTATCAGGCATCAGGTTCTGATATGTCAACAGAGGAATTGAAACGCTCATCCGAGCATTTCTGTAAGGAATTATGTAAGACTACGCCTCTACTTGTTTTACATGGTACTGGCGACAAAAGAGTCGATCCAATGCATGGATATAAACTCGGAATGGCATTACAGGAAGCAATGCATCCATATAAACTCGTGATGTATGAAAATGCTGATCATATCCTTGCAGGCAGAAGGCAGGAGAGCAATCTTGAGATGAGAGCATGGATGGATTCTTATGTCCTTAAAAAACAAGCACTTCCAAAGGTTGGTCCGCATGGTGCATAGGACAATTTTCAGTGCCAATCATTGGTGAAAATTGCGTACTTTTGCATAATATTTTTCGATAGTCGAATGTCTTGTTTTGCCTTGCAGCGAAAACAGAGACTTTACCCACAAATACTTCCAAATACGATGGCTGAATCTACAGAAGAACAAGAACTTAACGGTAAAGGAAAGCAATATTCCGAAGACAGTATCAAGGTGCTCGAGGGGCTTGAGGCAGTCAGAATGCGTCCTGCTATGTATATCGGTGATATCGGTGATCGCGGATTGCATCATCTCATACAGGAAGTGGTCGACAATTCAATCGATGAAGCTCTTGCAGGATTTTGTAAAAAAATCATTGTAACGCTTCATAATGATGGCTCCTGTTCGGTTCAAGATGATGGACGAGGTATACCTACAGGTCCCCATCCCGTGAAGAAAATCTCCACACTTGAAGTTGTGCTTTGCACATTGCATGCAGGTGGGAAGTTTGACAAAGGAAGTTATAAGGTTTCCGGTGGTTTGCATGGCGTTGGTGTTTCCTGCGTGAATGCACTTTCAACCAAACTTGAAGCCACCATCAAAAGAGATGGTAAAATCTATAGTCAAGAGTATTCTAGAGGGAATCCGGTTCATGATGTCAAAGAAATTGGCACATCTAAAGAAACCGGAACGATGATTCGCTTCTATCCTGATGATACTATTTTCAAAACCGTTGAATTCCGTGCCTCCCGCGTTGCAGAGCGCCTTCGTGAATTAGCATTCTTGAATCCCGAAGTAAGTTTGACACTTATTGATGAAGCAAATTCAACAACTGAAGAATATCATTATCCCGGCGGACTTTCAGAATTTGTTCGTCATGTTGACTCTCATCTCACTGCAGTAACAGAAACAGTAACGATCTCCGGTTCAGGAAAAAGTGATGTCGGTGCTGATACCATCGTTGATGTTTGTTTTGAATACAATGATTCTTATAGCGAAACTTTACTTTCCTATGTGAACAATATCAATACAGTTGAAGGCGGAACTCATGTGTCCGGTTTCCGATCTGCCCTCACGCGTACGATCAATTCATATGCGACATCAAACAATCTCACCAAGGCAGCACTTACAGGTGAAGATTTCCGTGAAGGATTGACTGCTATCATTAGCGTTAAAGTTGCAGAACCTCAATTTGAGGGACAGACAAAAACAAAACTGGGCAATGGTGATGTCGAGGGTATTGTTCGCCAAGTGGTGAATGAAAGTCTTGCGGTTTACCTTGATGGCAATCCCAAAGTTGCTAAGAAAATTATCGAAAAAGCAACGCTTGCAGCTGAAGCCCGCATGGCAGCAAAGAAATCTCGCGAACTCGTTCGCCGTCAAAATGCACTTGAAAGTTCAGCGCTTCCCGGAAAGCTTGCAGATTGTTCACTTCGTACTGCAGAAGACACCGAAATCTATCTCGTTGAGGGTGATTCAGCGGGTGGTTCCGCAAAGCAGGGAAGAGATCGACGCTTCCAAGCAATTCTACCGCTTCGTGGTAAGATTCTGAATACGCATCGCGCGAGAATCAATAAGATTTTGGACAATGAAGAGATTAGAACAATCATCGCAGCACTTGGTGCGGGATTCGGTGAGGATTTTGATGCAGAGAAGAGTCGTTATGGAAAAATCATTCTCATGGCCGATGCTGATGTAGATGGTTCTCACATTCGCACATTGCTCTTGACATTCTTCTTCCTCAATATGCGCGATTTGATCACTTCAGGAAGATTATACATTGCTCAGCCACCACTGTATAAAGTGAAAAAAGGCAAGCAAGAACATTATGCCTATAATGATCAAGAGCGTGATGAAATCATCAAGCGTATCAGAAAGGATAAAGGCCTCGTCGATGAAGTCAATCCTGAATCTGTTGAAAGCACAACAGCAGACGGTATCAATATTCAGCGATTCAAAGGTCTTGGCGAGATGAATCCTGATCAATTATGGTCAACAACCATGAATCCTGAAACGCGTACGCTCCTTCAAGTGAGCATTGAAAATGCCGCAGAAGCCGCATTGGTATTTGATACTTTGATGGGTGATAAAGTAGAGCCCAGAAGAGAATTCATCGAGAAGAATGCTCAGTATGTGAAAAATCTCGATGTGTGATTGAATCATGCACAACAAATCAAAGGATATCTCTTTATTGAGATATCCTTTTTTGTTGAATGAGCTTACTTCGCTCAAGTTCCTTTTTCAGATATTTCCCCGTGATGCTTTTCTTGCTCTTGATAATCTGTTCGGGAGTACCTTCGGCAATGATTTCACCGCCACCCATTCCGCCATAAGGACCAAGATCAATCACCCAATCGGCACATTTTACCATGTCGAGATTATGCTCGATGACAATCACCGTATTGCCTTTTTCTACAAGTTTATTGATGATCCGAACCAGATGCGTGATATCCTGGAAATGTAATCCGGTTGTCGGCTCATCCAATAAATACAGCGTTTTTCCAGTTGAGATTTTCGATAATTCTGTTGCAAGCTTCACTCGTTGCGCCTCACCGCCTGATAAGGTGGGAGCTTGTTG
>JBEEPK010000018.1:0-25423 GCA_041191145.1 Bacteroidota bacterium | reverse complement strand
ATCAAATCCAAGTTTTTTCATGAGAAGCGGTAACATTGATCCACTCAATGTGCCCCACATTACCACACCAATCAATGAAGTACCAATCGTAAGTCCTATCTCTATGGAATGTTCTCCATACATTCCAGTTGCGCTTGACCATAGTACGATGCGAAGAAATCCAATGCAACCTAAGATGCAACCTAAGAGCAATCCGGATAAGAATTCTCTTTGAAGCACGAACCACCAATCTTTTAAACTGATTTCATTGATTGACAAAGCACGAACGATAAGTGTTGCTGCCTGTGAACCTGAATTCCCACCACTAGAGATGATCAAAGGAAGAAATAATGATAAGATTACTGCTTTGTCCAATTCCTGTTCAAAATACCCTAAAGCTGTAGCTGTAAGCATTTCACCAAGAAATAACAATATCAGCCATCCTGCTCGCTTTTTCACCATCGCTATGAGTGCTGTTGCATCATATGGTTTTTCCAGAGCTTCCATACCCCCGAATTTTTGAAAGTCTTCCGTGGCCTCTTCTTCTTGAATATCCATAACATCATCGAAGGTCACGATGCCAATCAATACTCCTGCCGAATCAATAACAGGTAATTCAGAAATATCGTATTTCTCCATCATGAGAACCGCTTCTTCCTGATCTTCGAATGCAGAAAGAGAAACAACAGAACCATCCATCAGGCTTGAAATTTTTGCATCTGGTTCGGCAAAAATAAAAGAGCGAAGAGGGATGTCGTCCTTTAAACAGCCTCTTGAATCCGTGATATAAATTCGATTGATGGATTCACTTTTCTTGCCATGTGTTCTGATATAGGACATTGCTTCTGAAACAGACCATTCAGCTCTTACTGAAAGGAAGTCAACAGTCATCAATCGACCAATACTCTGCTCGGGATAACCAAGAAGAAATCTGGCTTCTTTCAAATCTTCAGGACTGAGAAGAGAAAGAAGTCTTTGAGTCATTTCTGCAGGCAATTCCTCAAGAAGAGTCGTTCTATCATCAGGAGGCAAAGCAGAGAGCAATTCTCTGGTTTCGTGATTGGTCAGAACTTCTAAAAGAGCATCTTGATCATCTGTTTCCATATAGGAAAAGAGCTCTGAAGATAATTCACGATCGAGTGATTTGAATAGCAATACCCTGTCACCCGTTTCAAGATCCAATAAGAGATCTGCTATTTCGGGTGCCGACCAAGAAGATAAGACCTCTCGCAAAGCCTGCCAATTTCTTGTGGCTATGAGATCTTGAATGTCCGGTTTGAGTAATTCTTTCAACATGGCGCTTCTCGTGCTTAAGACCATGCAAAATACGGAGTTCTCAATTAGTTAGAGTTGGATTTCTCAGAAAGTTCCATCCACCGAAGCATGGCAACTTCCAGTTCTTGCTCTGTTTTGGCATGTAAAAGCGATAATTCTTCAAATTTTTTGAATTGTTCGGGTGGAGTCTGAGCCAATTGCTCATTGATTGTAGATATATATTCTTCCTTCTGAGCTATTGTTGATTCCAAAGTCTCGAATTCCCTTTTTTCATTAAAAGTAAGTCCTTTCTTTTTGAATGTTTTCTCCTGTTGGATTTGCTCTTTGGGTTTTGATATCATTTCTTGTGAATGTACACTTTTCTTTTGCTCAATCTTCTCAAGATATGCGGAATAGTTTCCGGGATATTCTTTGATGATATCATCTTCGAATGAGAATATGCGGTTCACGGTTCGATCAAGAAAAGATCTATCATGGGAGACTATCAATAAAACACCCTTGAAATATTCCAAATATTCTTCCAATGCGGCAAGGGTAGCAATATCGAAATCATTGGTTGGTTCATCAAACATAAGCACATTTGGATTACCCATAAGCGTCATGAGCATGGCAAGTCTTCGTTTTTCTCCACCTGAAAGCGTATGTACGAATGAGTGATGCTGTTTCCCAGGGAATTGGAATCTATCCAATAATTCTTTAGCGGTGATAAATCGGTCTCGTCCGATTCCGGTGTCGATATACTCGGCAATTTCACGAAGATTTCCAATAACAGTCATTTGTTCTTTGAGTGTTTTTACTTCTTGATCAAAATAACCGATACTGACGGTATCACCGATGCTAACATAACCGGTATCTGATTGAGTTCGACCACTCAGTATATTCAACAAAGTTGATTTTCCAGCCCCATTTGGACCGATGACACCAATTCGATCTCCCGGAGCTGCTCGATATGTGAATTCTCTAAATAGTGATTTCCCATTGATTGACTTTGAAATATCAACTGCATCAATCAATTTCCCGCCAAGAAATTTATTCCCGATTTCAATCTTGATATTTCGAATCTCGACTTGTTCGGGCTTTTCTTGCATCTTGGATATCCAATCGATGCGACTTTTCTGTTTGGTTCTACGGGCCTTTGCTCCTTTCTGAAGCCATGCTAGTTCTCTTCTCAAAGTATTTCTTTCATGCTCTGCAGTTGATTCCTCGATTGCCATTCTCTGTTCTTTACGCATCAGAAAATATTCAAAATTTCCTTCATAGGTAAAAAGTGATTGATTGTCGAGCTCAATGATTTTGGTTGATACGGCATCAAGGAAATACCGATCATGAGTTACAAGTAAAATGGCTTTTGAATAATCACTCAAATGATCCTGAAGCCATTGAACCGAATCCGCATCCAAGTGATTTGTAGGTTCATCAAGAATCAATAAATCAGGTTCAGACAATAAAGCTTTTGCCAAAGCCACCCTTTTCTTTTGTCCACCCGAAAGATTATGGACCAATTTATGAACATCGGAAATTCCCAATTTCATGAGAAGAGTTTTTGCTTGATTATCTAATGTCCAACCATTCAGTAAATCTATTCGAACAGAGAGTTCATGAATTTCATCACCAAATGAATGATCTGTTGTAGTTTCTTGCTTTTCGCAGAGATTGCGATGTTCCTCTAGTAATGCCACGATTTCCGGTTTTCCTGACATGACGGCATCAATGCATGATTCATGAGTTTCAAAAACAGGAAGCTGTGGCAAATACACGATATGCACATCTTTTGCTCTGGTGACGATTCCTGCATCGGGTTCTTCGAGTCCTGCTATGATTTTAAGCAAAGAACTTTTTCCGACGCCATTCTTACCAATGATTCCTATTCTCTCGCCTTCCATAATTCCGAGTGCAATGGAAGTGAAAAGCGTTTTCTCATGATAAGATTTTGAGAGTGCATTTGCCGAAAAAAGATTCTTAGCCATGATTTCCTAATATAGATTCTGAAGCCGCATGTGCTGATGACCATGCCCATTGAAAATTGTATCCACCCAAATGACCCGTCACATCAACAACTTCTCCAATAAAATAGAGATTGGGATTAATCTTCGACATCATTGTTTTTGACGATAATTCATTTGTATTCACTCCTCCGGCAGTGACTTCTGCTTTTGCATATCCTTCAGTACCTGAGGAGGTAAAATGCCATTCTTGCAATTCACTGAGAAATTGTTGTATGCTACGATCACTATAATGACCGAACACTTCATTTTGTTGATGTACATGTGTCCAATAATCAGAAAATCTTTTCGGGAGAATATGTCCAAGTACAGTTCTCCATTCACTTTTTTTTGAATTTCCGGATAAATGAGAATACTCGAATCCCGGTAATGTATTAATCGTAAATGAATTCTCTTTATCCAGATATGAAGAAATCTGCAAAATGGCCGGACCACTTATTCCCTTATGAGTAAAGAGCATTGATTCCTTGAATACTGGACTTTTTTTTGTGTACACTTCAACCGGAAGAGAAACACCTGCCAACTCATTGCAGGGGAATGTTTCTTGATTAATCATCAATGGCACAAGAGCAGGTCTGGTGTCTATAATGGTATGTCCAAATTGCTTGGCAATATCATATCCAAAAGAGGAAGCTCCGAGGGAAGGAATGGATAAACCTCCTGATGCAATCACGAGTGAATGTGATTGAACTATACCTTTGGAGGTTTCTACGGTATAATAGTCATCTTTTGTGATGGAATATATCTTGGCCCCATACTGTATATCTGTAAAATCTTGATTGCATTCTTTCAATAGCATCTCAATAATTTTTTTGGATGAATTATCGCAAAATAATTGTCCAAGAGTCTTTTCATGATAAGCAATGTGATGAGATTCAACCAGAGAAATGAAATGATCAGGAGAATATCGACTTAATGCAGAAACAGCAAAATGAGGATTGTCAGAAATGAAATGGTGAGCTTTTACCACTCGATTTGTAAAGTTGCATCTACCACCTCCTGATATCCGAATTTTCTTACCGGGATGGTTATTGTGTTCTATGATCGTTACGCTTTTACCATGTTGACTAATTTTTCCGGCACAGAATAAGCCTGCAGCTCCCGCTCCTATGATGATGCAATCACTAATCGGGAATTTCATGGGAGAATACTTTTGGATAACTTGTGAATACTGTTGTATTGATTCATCAAACAATGAAGCAGAACTAGCCGGATCAATTATGATTCTAGATTCTTGCTTATGAAATCTATTGTTTCATTATTGACTTGATCCATGAAGAAATATCATTCATGACTTCTTCAGGAATATGATCAAAGATTGCATATTCGGAAGGACTTGCCTTCCCCACGCCTTCCAAAAACAAATAATTCAATAGAGGATAACTGATCGCTTTGCTACCCGGAATGCCGTTTTTTCCAATAAGTCCTTTTTGCCACAAAGAAAAGTCTTTCATTGTGGTTTGAAAATCTCTTTCACCATGCAAAATCAGAGTTGGTATCTTGTTTTTTTTCAAGGTCTGAACTTGATCATAGTTTCTGAGTGAAAGCCAATATGATGCAGGAGTTTCGAGTAAGAGATATTCAGATGGAGTATCCTTTTTTAATAAAGGAGAAATGACAGTCTTATATTGCTTTCTTAATTTCTCTAATTTCACTCCAGCATCTTTCTTTTCAATGAGAGTATCCAAGGTTAATACATATTCTAATTGTTCTATCAATACATCAGGAAGTGGTCTTGCAGGAGCACCCATCAAGATCATTCCTTTTAGATCTTTGACTGCTTGCAATGCTCTCGGAATGATCAATCCACCGGTTCCATGACCCAATAGAAAAATATTTTCCGGATCGGCTTCTCGAAAATCTTTTACCGCATTAAAGGCGGCAATTGCATCCTCTGTGCTTTCCAAGTCAGGAGTTATTTCCAGTCCTTTGTCTTTGATTGCTGAAAAGTACTTTCTGGTTCTTTTCGTGAAACGAAGTACACCAATGCCTTTGGACGCCAATCCCCAAGCAAGGTCGGCATATGGTTTATTGGCAACATAAGTTCCATCTTCGTCCAAAGGACCGCTACCATGAATAATGATAACTATGGGATATCTTCCGCTTTTGAGTGGTAATGTGAGAGTACCTTCAGTTTCCCAATCAGTTCCTTTACCAATCGTAAGAGTTCTTACTTTTATGCTATCTACATTTGCATAGTCAGGTACAGTATATGCTCTTCTATCATAACGAGGTTTAAATTCATCTACATAGAATCCATCAATCAAATGCGAACCTTTGAATGACATTCGAATATCCCAATTGCCATTTGAACATCGGACGGATTGTATGATGGTCACAAGATTTGTGTCTTCATTATCAATATCCGTTCTGATATCGAATACTTTGTATGGCTTTCCTGCTTTTTTTTCAAATAGATTCCAAAAAATGGCAAATGTATCTCTCGAAAACTCTTTCTTCATTTCTGGAGTAAAAAGATCATATGCTTTCTGAAAGTCTTTTTTGAGTACTGCATCCATGCATCTTTTTGATTGTGCTATTTGCCAATCAAGAAATTTCTGATATGGTTGTGCTTCGAGGATGGATTGTCCTGCAAGAAAAACAATCACTGCAATGAAGAATTGTTTCATGGATTAATCATTATCAGGTTGTGTGACATCAAATTGCATGACGATCGGGCAATGATCAGATATTTTCTCTACGATTTCTTTGGAATGCATGGAATAAATATCAATGATGCGTTCGCTCCCTTTTACAAAACGATTTTGCGCAGACTTGGAGGCTATGATATGATCTATGACATAGAAATTCTGAAACTTGCAACTTTTCATCTCTGAAGTGAGAAAGGAGATTTCTGAAGAGTTAGTCAATGCTTGAAGAGTTGGTTCTTTTTCTCTTTTCGGGAAATCATTCAAATCTCCAACGATAAAAATATCTTGATCTATTTTATTGGATTTGATTGAATCTATCCATGCCATGGCTTTTTGTGATTGTTCTCTTCTCATCCGGCGTGACTCTATACGCATGTCATCTGTTGAGTCAAATCTTGATGTAGATTTGAAATGAACAGACATCAAATAACAATCAAAATTCCCTTTTTTGACTTTGACCACATATCCGGGCCTATTACGACTTGGATCTATGGCTATCGGGAGATATTCTCCAATGGATTCTACTTTTAATGTTTTTTTATACATGAATCCAACATTTTGTGACTTGCCACCGGAACCGAGTATGCCCGTATAATCGGGTAAATGTACAAGTAATTGATTCAGTGCCTGCATGTTTTCTATTTCTTGCAAGGCAATGATGTCTGCTGAAGTTTCATTGATGATATCGGCAATCAATGCATAATGTTCTTTCGTTCTTGGAATCACATCATTCCCTTCACCATCACCAAGCCAAGCTATATTGAAAGTAGCAATGGAGAGTGGATTAAGATCTACTGATGGTTTTGTACAACCAAATAATGGTTGAAATAGAATGATGATGGTTATGATAAATGGGATGATTAGTTTTTGCATATCATCCTTTCTTAAACATGGCTTTGAACACATAACCCGCCACTTGTGGGTTTTCTTTGAGTCTTCTTGTCGAATAACCATACCAATCTTCCCCAAATGGTACATAAATCCTCATCTGATGCCCTAGGCGTAGAATTGCATCTCTTCTTTCTTCACGAACTCCAAGTAACATCTGAAATTCATATGTTTCTTTATTGATCTTTTCTGTTTCAATCACATGCATCGCATCATTGATGAGTATATCATCATGGGTTGCGATCCCTGTCTTTGAAGCATGCTTTAAGAGTAGTCTAAGGAGCTTTTTATAATTATTCCGAATATCATCAGGATTTGTAAATGCTATTTCCGGATTCTCACGATAAATTCCTTTGCATAGTCTGATATTGGGATCTAAGTCAAGTAGAGATAAGATATCGGATTCACTTCTATGCAAATATGCTTGGATTACTATTCCACAATTATCAAATCCATCATGTCGCAATCTTCGGTACATGTCAATAGTTTGTGTGGTATATGGTGTATTCTCCATATCCATTCGAACAAAGGCACCGAATTCTTTTGCCATACTCACCAATGAACGGATATTCTCATAAGCAAATTCAGGATCTATTCCCAATCCAAGCGATGTTGGCTTCACTGATAGATATGCAGGTAATGCATATTGTTTAATTGCAGATAATACAGCTTTTGAACTTTCATATTCATGAAATGATCGCTCTTTGGTGGTAACGAATTCACCAAGTACATCAATCGTGGATGAGGCACCCTTTTTTTCAAGTGCTTGGACTGTTTGAACAGCTTCCCTTAATGTTGAGCCGGCAATGTAACGAGATGCAACCGACTTTACTATGGATTTGGGAATATATGGTAATGATGCAGCAATCAGTGATTGTAACATGGTGAATTATCTATCCGAATTATCGTTGAATGGTAAAACTTTGCGTATATCTGCGATCATCGCAAATGAGTGTGAAATAATATGTGCCTGAAGTCAAGTGTTTAACGGATACATCAATTCCGTTGGCGATGTTCTGGTGCGAATCCATTATTTCAAGCATGGATCTTCCAGCATTATCAGAGATGATCATTTTTGGATTAACACACATTTCCTTGGCTGGAATTACTCGTACAAATTCACTAGTAGGATTTGGGAACAAAGTGAATGCAGAATAATCCAGATCACTGATGCTTGCAGCCGTGGCACAAAAACCTTCACTGCTCATGAAAAGATTTATAGGCAACGTCGATAGCGATGTATCTTGTCTATAGACTGTTCTGAATTGATATATACCAGCGGTGATATTATTCAATGTCCAAGTGAATTTGGCAGAATCGGCATCATGTCCCAGGAGTGAAACTCTTTTCCAAGTTGTTTGCCCAACATTTCTATATTCTATGAATATTTTGCTATTGGACATAAATGAATGGGACCAAGTGATGGTATATGGCTTACCCAAACAAAGCGTGTCATTATTTGCCGGTTGTAATAATGCCAATTGTTCTTTTCCAATCTCGAATATTGCTGATTGACTGTTGAGTTTTCCTGTTGCCACATCCACAATCCTAAAAAAGCAATTCTTTGATTCTAGATCGGGGATATCAACGGAGAATGTCGTGTTTGACAATGAATCGCGAATGAGTGACCAAGTTGATCCATTATTAGATGAAAACTCAATGCGGACTCGATCAACAAGATCTTTTGTCCAATTGAGAGAAATTTTTTCCTTCATCCCAAATTTTTTTGATCGTAAGTCAGTAGTGAGTGTAATAGTTGCTTTGGCAATGGTGAAATCAGCCCAAGAAGTATCACGAATTTGATTGTTGGATACATCAACTATACGGATTCTTCCTTTTGTGGTTGGATAGTCAGGAATGGTCCAAAGAAATGAACCAGTACCATTAGCTTCTGTAACTGCCGGTCTTGAAGCAAATATTGTTCGCCAATTTGTTCCACCGTCCGTGCTGAATTCGATATTCACATTTGTGACTCTATGAGAGGTCCAGTCAATGGAAGTTTGAGTTCCAACAACAAAAGTTTGTTGTCCCCATGGATAGACCATTCTCACAATCGGTTGTGTAGCAGGCTCAATGCAAGTACGACTCTCCATATAAGTACGAAGATAGTTTGCAACTCTAGGTAAAAATGTAAAAGCTACGGAACGGCTAGGATTTGTCAAATGACAATAACTCATGATAGAGCCTGGATTTGCCATTGGAGCATTTTTAAAGCAAGCTTCCTGAGAATAATTCGAGCGTGAACGATATGCACTTCCGCTTGTCATGCAAGAGTCAAGTCCTCTTGGTGGCCAGAATTGACAATTATGCGTGTGATATGAACCAATATTATGTCCAAGTTCATGCGCAATCGTAACAATATCACCCATATAATCTTCGATTTTTGCCAAGCCATTTTTGAAAATTCCTGAAACCGAATAAGCATTTGAGTTGCTACCTGAGCATATATTTCCAATTCCATTGGCAATTCCAAGAACGAATAAACCACCGGTGGTTGGCACGGCATCAAGACAATGAACAATATCGCGTTTGATTGTTGTTAACTTTCCCCAACGATTTTCAACCTCATCCAAAAGTGCCGGAGCATTCCCATCACTTACATATGGATCCTGAGTGGTGGCTGTCCATATTTGAAGTCTTGGTATAATGATATTTACATTCAATTCTTTTCTGTAAATCGTATTCACACCATTCATTAATCCGATCATGAATTCAGCAGTGCGAATGGAATCTTTTCTTCCGGGACCATTGAAAAAGGAAGAAGTTGCTTCAACAATCACTTGTAATTCGAGAAGATTATTCCCTTTTACGGACTCAACCTTACCAAGTGATTTATACAAATCTTCAGGGGTGGGAATGGTGATTGCCGATTCATCAGTCATGCATGAGCCTGCATTCTTTCTGAGTTCAGCAACAATTTCCGCATCATAGAGTAGATGTATTTCTGTGGAACTTTCAGAAGGCGCTATACTTACTCTGCTTCCATCGGCTCTTTCTATCCAACCACGAAGAATTCCATTTGCAAAAGACATCACGACATTTGAGCCAGGTTCTCCAATGATGGTTCCTGTATATGTTCTCACATCCGGAGCGGGGATGCGTTGGAGGCCTACCATTACTTCCGTGGAGCCATCAATTACAGATGGAGAAAGTTCGAATTGTATGCTTCCATTTTCATTCAATGAAATCGGAAATTGATCTATTATAAAAGTATTACCGGATTGCGTGAATGCTTCCATTGACCAAGTTTTGTTCACAGAATATGTCTTGGCATGAGTTTGATTCTCAGCAGACAATAAAGATAATGGCGGTAATATCTTCATCCCTTTGGTGGCATCATTAGTCTTGCTTAGCATGGGAATGACAGCCATCAAACAGATGAATATGTGGAGAATAGATCGATAATCCATGTTAGTTCTCAATTGATACAGGAATGCTTAATCTTCTTCCATTACATTGCAATGTCAAGAAATATCTTCCTGAACTTATGCTCGGCAAACTGAGTTCCATCGAATGCATTCCTTGAACAAATGAATAAGCATCTCCAAAAACATGAACAGTTGATCCAGTCAATGAGGTAAGTGAAAGAGTTCCATTACCACATGCTATTGGTGCATTGATTGTGACGGTAAATGTATTTCCTGTGATTGGATTCGGTGCTACAAGAAAACTAGGCATGGTTGGGTCTTCTTCGAGCGAAGTTGCCACACATCCTGCTTCATTTGACACTGAAATATAACCAGAGATTGCAGCTACAGTACTATCTGTTCTACTGATAATTCTTATCACAATAGAATCGCTTTTGATTGAAGGTGGTGTAAAGCCAAATACGCTAGACCATGGATCCACACCATTTGCGCCCGAAATATTCTGCCATGCTCCGCCTGCATTTGAATATTGGACAAGTAACTTTGAATTAGCCAAGTTTTTATATGTCCATGCGATCACAAAACGCTTATTGGCGCAAAGTTTCTCTCCACCTTTTGGATTAATCAAAGCCAATTCTTCTTTGCCAATGGAGAATGGTCCAGTTTGTGATACAAGAGCCATATTGCTGGCATCAGCTATGCGAACCCAGCATTTTTCAGCTTCAATATTCGGAATTGGGAATGTGTATGTAGATCCGGTCTGTTTGGCTAAAGTCTCCCATGTTGAACCATTGTCTTTAGAAAACATCACAAGTACACTGTCAACATTTGTTTTTGCCCATTGCAAAGTAGTAGTTTCAGATTGTCCAAATGCTTTGCCATCAAGATTCGTAGAAAGATTCAACATTGGTGCAACGATTTTGAAATTTACCCATGAAGTATCATTAATATCAGGATTTGCCATATCAACGACTCGCAGTCTTCCTGCAGTTGTGGCAGTATTTGGAATTGTCCATTGATAAGCGCCTTGACCATTAATCATGATCGAAGATGCGGCAGGAATACCTGTTGCGACATCACTCCAATTTCCACCACCATCAGTTGAAAATTGTACTTTGACACTATTGACTTTTACAGAAGTCCATTCTACTAATGTAGTTCTGCCTGAAACAAAAGTTTGATTTCCCCAAGGTCCAATCATTTTGATCTGTGCATTTTGTGCTTCTGTAATGCATTTGCTGCTTTCAAGTCTTGCTCTAAGAAATTCATAGACTCTTGGCAGAAATGTAAAGGGTACTGATCCGGTGGAATTAGTTAAATCACAATAACTCATGATTGAACCTGGAATTGGTCTTGGAGCACCTGTATTACAAGTTTCTGTCGAATAAGAAATTTTACCCTGATAACTCGGACCACTGGAAAGGCATGAATCAAGTGCAGGTTTCCATTCCCCGCAGTTATGCGTATGAAATGAACCCATATTGTGACCTATTTCATGAGCCATGGTGGAAACATCTTTCATATAAGTTATCATCGGGAGATTGGCAAAGGTTGAAACGCCAGTCACTGAATATGCATTGGAAAGAGATCCATTGCACAAAGCTCCAATACCATTGGCTATTCCGGCAACAACGCCGGCTCCGGCTGAGGAATTACCCATTCTATCAAAGCAGTGCACAATGTCGCGAATTCTTGTTGTGTTTTTGCTCCATCTGTTTTGAACTTCTTGTAATAAAGCAGGTGTATTTGAGCCATCATTTTGATAGGGATCAGGATTATCGTCAGTCCATATTTGAATGAATGGAACGACGATATTGAGATTCAATTCTCTTCTGTATAATGCATTGACTGCATTTGTCATTGATACCATTAAAGTCATCGCTCTAGTTTCATTTCTCGAAGCAACTCCTGTGAAAAATGAAGTGGTTGATTCCAGAATGATTTGAAGTTCAAGCATTCTATTATCAAGTTTTTTCTCTCCCTTTTTTAGCTGAGCTTCTACTTCCCAAGTTTTGATTCCTGTATGTGAGAACTCTTCTGTACCACAAGACTTTGAAGGCATGTTTAATGCAGAGTGTAATGAGTTTTCATTATACATGACATGTTCTTTCTTGATATCTGTTTTTGTGTCTTCGGGTGCAAATGAGATAGTTGTACCATTAGATCTTGAAATCCATCCATACATTTCCCCATCTATATAGGAAATTAGTACAGTTGATCCTTTTTCATCTTTGATACTTCCTTGATATGTGGTCATCGATGGTACCGGAACTCTTTTGTTCCCTATCATGATGATTGTATTGGCATCTATTACTGATTGTGAAAGAGATACGTCTACAGTACCAATCGCGTTCAAGCCAATTGGAAAATTGTTCAATTGAAGATCTTTCGAAGATGAACCGAATATCTTACCTGCAACAGTTTTATCCAATGAGAATGTATGAACTGATTGCTTTAGCATCGCGGGCATTTTCGAGTCATTAGCATGACTGATGAAGGTTTTTGCATCGAATGTTTGCGCAGTGGCATCGATGCTGAATTCCATGAAGAATATGGAACAAAGAAGGATTAGGAAATATTTCATACATCTATCCGGTAAAATATTAAAACATTCAAATGAGGATATATTGCTGCTGGCATTCAAAAATACAGAAAATCATCGGTTATTTTTGTATTGAAAAAAGGCTTTTCTCCACGAAATTTACCTGAAATAGCCATATTTAATGATTGCTCGCATTTCTCTTTACAGATATAACCGTGATATCGTCAACCAAGTTGCTTTTTTGGAAAATTTGAATCTCTCTATCTATCACTTCAATCAGGGATTTAGGATTCATAGTAGATTCTTTTAAAAACCGCTTCATTGACGAATATTGTTCAGACTCATTATCAGGTACTGGTAAATCAGTCAATCCATCCGTAAACAAAATGAGCAATTCATTGTCTTCAATTTGTAGTGAAATTTCTTCTAAATTCTCCTCAAAGAACTCGATGTTTTTTGTCAAACCAATTCCTAGTCCGCGAGGTATATATTCTGTCAATGTCTCTTCATGAATTCGTAAGAGTGGCATATGACCTGCTCTTGCATATTGTATTGAGTTTGAACTCTTCTCCAAAATCAAACAAGAAGCCGTTATGAACACTTTAGGATCCAAAATATCAGCCAGTGATCTTTGTAAATGAATCAAAATGTCTTTGGGACTAAATCCGCCATATTGTAATGACAATAAAATCCCACGAATAGTTGCCATCCAAAATGCCGCCGGTATTCCTTTGCCTGAGACATCTGCAATAATAATGCAGGTATTTCCATTGTCCATTTCAAATACATCATAAAAATCACCACCCACGATCTTTGATGGCATTGAATATGTTGCAATGGAATAATGAGCGGACATTGGAATATTCTGAGGTAACAATGAATTTTGAACTCCTCTTGCAATTTCCATTTCTTGTTCGAACTTTTGATGTTCAAGTTCAATGGTCAAAAGTGATGCATTAATAATCGCAATTCTCAAACTATCAGCAAATGTCGAAAGTATAATCTCATCTTCAGGAGTAAAATGATAAGGCTCTTCATGGGCTAAAAGAATCTCTGCATGTTTATTGCGATCAATCTGAATTGTTAATGATACAATAGACTTTATTCTCAACAAGTTATGAGGATCCATGCTTTCCGGTTTTTCAAAGAGATTTCCTATTGAATTTTGTTCTTCCTTCCAAGAAATGAATTCTCCATTTGAATCTATAATCGACAATTCAGTACCCAAGTCCCCATGATATGTTTCGAATTGTTGATCTTGAATGTATATCTTTCCATATAATCCGTTCACTTCAATAGCTTTTTCTATCAATTGTACTGCATTTTGAAGGATTTGCTGATAATTCTGTGTTGTAGATGCAATTGCAGTCAATTCCGAGAGTGCTGAAAACTCCAAAGTTTTTCTGTCAATTAACCCTGCCGTTGGAAGTGAATTTATAGCAATCATTGATAATCTTCCTGCAATCAATAAAAGCCATATTCCAATAGCAAATATAAAAGGCTCCGCTACTGACATGATTTGATTCAATGCGACATATGTGATTTGTTCATAATTACCTGCTATGATGGAGATTGAAAGTAATATTACGATTGAAGACCAAGCAAGATCTGTTTTCTGTTTTTTCGTGATTTCAGAAAACCATAGTAAACCCTTGGTATTGTAGAAACCTAATAAGCCGATGATGCCTGCAACAATATGAATCCCAACTTGCAAAGGCCCATAAAAAAACAATTGAAGGAAAAGAGTGAATCCAGATAATCCTATAATCCAAAAGGTAAGTTTTTTAGACAAAGCATGAGGTCTTTGTGTCATCAATCTGAATAACAAAGAGGAACTCATTCCAAAGACAATCCCCATATATCCTGCATAAAGAATACTTACAGCAAGTGAAAACACATTGTTTTTAAAACTAATAATAGTATCAAACAAACCTAGAAAATTTAATAAACCAGCCATGCCAAGAATGATGGCCAATGACTTCATATCATCTATGATGCTTTCACTATCACGCATGGAGGCAATGTTTTTATACCATTGTTTGTCCTTTTGTACATATCCTAATAGTAATAGTTCAAGAGATAAATGGAAGGCAAATCCCAAATACCATGGGAATTCATTGGAACCTGCATCTAAAAAGATCAAAAAGATGATTAAAGATGCGAAAAAGGTCCCTGCAAATACATATCCCGACACACTGAAAAGCAATGTATGCGGTATTGAACGAATTGCAAATGAGAGATTTCCCATAGGATCTATTGTAGCTCGAAGGTGAAATATGATGTAAAATGCCAAACAAAGACGGAAGCACCATCACAGATGTTACATTTTATATGCATGATTAATGATGAGAATCAAGGTAAAATGCTCTCATTTTTTGTAAATTTGCCAAATTCTTGTTTACACACAGAGCATTTCAATGCAAGAACCCATCTTGAACAAACGAACTTCATTGGCATTGGATGGCGCCGAATTCCTGGGGATTTTGTCAGCCAAAAAATGGATTCTTTTCATATTAACCATACTTTCAGGCCTGATTGCTTTCGGAATTTCATGGACACTTCCCAATTGGTATGCTTCAACAGTGACTTTCGTGCCTCCAAACAATGCAAATTCCATGATTAGCGGAATGATGGGTAATGTATCTAGTGCATTGAAAGATCTAGGACTTGGAAAGATGAATAAAGGGGAATCATATTCGTATATGGTCATTCTAAATTCAAGAAGTTTAATGGATACTCTCATCAATTCTTATGAACTTTCAGCTGAATATGAATTACCCAAAGAAGATAGAGAGGAGTTATATAAAGAGTTTCTCTCAAACTATGAAGTGGAGTTATCGCCCGAAGGTAATTATAATGTCACAGTTCTTTCCAAAGACAAAGAAAAAGCTGCCAAGATGGCTAATGATGTAGTGAGAATAGCAAATAATATTTCACTACGTATGCAAAAGGCGGAAGCTGAAACCAATCGAGCATATATGGACATGCGATTGAAAAGAACAGATTCAATATTGAATTCGATTGCACAGGAATTGGGTAGGTATTCTTCACAAAGTCTTGTATTCTCCCCTCTTGATCAAGCCCAAGCGGTTTCTGAAGCATTGGCAACATTGAAAGCCTCAGCGTTAAAACAAGAAATTCAACTGGAACTTCTAAAAAATACATACGGTGAAAAAGACCCCTCCACGATTGCAGGGGAAAAACTCTTGAATGAAATGAAAGAACAAGTCTATAAAGCTGAAAACAAACCAGGTTTTGCCGGAAATTTTGCCTTGAGAGATGGTCTTAAAGTTGGAGCTAAATACATGAAGCTTTACACTGAATATGAGGCAATGTCGAAAGTCAAGGCTTTTCTCATGCCTATGCTTGAACAAGCAAAATTGGATGAAATCAGAGAAGCACCCACCATGTATGTACTTGACTATGCAAAACCTGCATTCAAGAAGTCAAGACCCAAAAGATTGACAATTGCTGCAGGTACCGCACTTGGTATTTTTGTTTTATCATGCCTTATACTTATAATCTCAAATCAAATGAAGAAGGCAGCTCTCATTAATGCAGAGCGTATGCAAGATAAAGCAGGAGTATCTGAAGAATGAGTAATCTTCCTATTGATATTCCAAAATTCCAAACTGAAAATGGTTCACTGGTCATGGGGATTGTTCGCTCTCTTGAATATGATGATCTCAAACCATTTTTGACAACACTGCATTCCACCGGCTATGCAGGTGGTGTAACTTTTTTTTGTGATGATATATCTTCAAATACGAGAAATATATTTTCATCAATGGGGATTTATCTAAGGGATTTCAAAGAAGTAAGAGTCTCGATACCATTGCTTGGCAAAAAAGTAAATGCATATCGATTATTCAGTCCAATACAAAAAATCAATTTTTATGTATTGTCAAAAGAAGCTCAATATACATTTGCGTCTAAAGCTTTTCATATTCATCAGTCAAGACATTTTCTTTATACATCATTTCTTGAGAAAGAATCTTCCTTTTCAAAAGTCATGCTAAGTGACACAAGAGATGTTGTTTTTCAAAGAGATCCCTTTGACTTTGGCATCAATAATGATCTCTGTTGTTTTCTTGAAGATCCCAAAACAACCATTGCAGGCGAAAAACACAATGCAGGCTGGATTCGTAGAGCATTTGGCGATGATATATTAAATCGAATCGGCAATAATACCATTTCTTGTGCCGGTATTACAATGGGAAGCGCATCGGCCATTTTGGAATATACATCTGAAATGTGCAGAATACTTTTAACACCAAAAGTTCGAGCAATTGCCGGCATTACAGGACTTGATCAAGGCATACATAATTATTCCATTCGGATGAATCTCTTTGGTGAAAGATTGCATCTATATGAGAATATGCATGGACCAGTTATGACAATGGGTCTGATGAATAAGGATTCACTTCGATACCATCCCGATAATGGTCTATTGTTGAATGAGGATGGTAGTATTTGCCATACAATTCATCAATATGATAGACATCCTGATTTGCTTCATGAATTACCCAAGAGAATATTGCAAGCGAATCATCATAATTCCACACTCTAATGAAAACGATATTCAATTCCGTGATCACAATGCTGCGCAATGATCATGCGAGTGTCATGAAAAACTTTTTTTCACTGACATTTCTCAAAGGATTGGAATATCTTGTCCCACTCATCCTTGTCCCCTATCTTGTAAGAACACTCGGTCTGGAGCGATATGGCATAGTACAAAGTGCTGTTTCATTCATGTACATTTTCTATATCATTACAAATTTTGGGTTTAACTATTCGGCAGCACGACAAATATCTGTGTATAGAGACAATCCGGATATGTCCTCGAAAATCTCCGGAGCAATTCTTGTATTAAAGTCCATCTTGATGTTTATTTCATTTTTCATCATGCTTGGTATTGCACTTGCAATTCCTTCTTTGAATGCAGAGCTAGGACTGATTATCCTCACTTTCGGATTCATTGTGGGTGATGTACTTTTTCCGGTATGGCTTTATCAAGGGTATGAGAAGATGTTCTATCTCTCAAGATTTCAGATAATCGCGAGAATCATACTCTTCATATTTACGATCTTACTCATCAAAAGCCCGAGTGATTATTTGTATTATCCCATGATTTATTATGGATCACAAATACTCATGTCCATTTCAACATTGGCCTTCGCTAGAAAATTACTCGGTGTGAAAATATCTCTTCCAACAGTAGATATATTGAAGCAAGAATTCCTACTTGCGCTTAAACCGTTCTTTTCTTCCATTGCACAAGTACTGTATACGCAACCAAGATTGTTTTATGTGTCACTGATTGCAACACCAATGATGACAGGTGCATTCGCCATAGCAGATAAGGCAGCCGGGGTTTTTCAATTGTTTCCGGCATGGCTTTTTATCATATCTGCATTACCCAGATTATCATACATGTTTGAACATGAACAGGATAAATGTTTACATACACTGTCCATGTATCAAAAATGGACTTTTGTGTATGCTATCATCATGACGCCAATTGCTTTGATAGCTGCTCCGTGGATCATCTATGTCTTCTCAGGACAATTTCATGAAGAAGCAACATTCATGTTCAGAATTCTGTGTTTTGAAACACTCATTCTGACTGCTAACATATTTTTGATACATTATTTCCCGATTTCCGGTAATTATGGCGTATTTGCCAAGATATATGGTTTGACTTGTATAGCGACTTTATCTCTGTTTGGTTTATTGATTCCAATGTATGGTGTTTATGGACTTCTTGCCGGTATCATAGCATCATCAATGATCTTACTGATTCTAACTTTGTATTTTAGATCAAAAGAAAACCTTACTGTTTCCTTGCAATGATGTTTTCAACTCGTGAATTGATTAATTTTGAATGCATTAAATAGGTAAGTCAATTGAATAATAATTCCGTAAATATTGGCAGTAGAGATAGAACCATCATTTTGCGCATCATAGTCTTGGGCGTTTTGTCCATCTATGTTGGCAGATTGGCCTATTTACAGATCATACAAGGAAATGTGTACAGACTGAAAGCTGAAACACAAGCTATCAAACAAGTCACTGTAGATCCTTTCAGGGGAAATGTATTTGATCGAAATGGTGAGAGAATGGTCCATAATTCACCATCATATTCCATCTCAATCACTCCAAATGAATTCGATGATTCGGCTATACCTTATTTGTCAGCCATCTTACAAATATCACAAGATGAAATCAAGGCTTTTGTAGAAGAATCAAAGAAAATATCAAGAGTAAAACCCAATAAGATATACAGAGATGCAGATATGTCCATCATATCTCTCATTGAAGAAAATCATGAGTTTTTACCTGGTGTTGATATATCCGTTGAGTCCAAACGCTTATACAGTATGGAAGGAAATATGTCTCATATTTTGGGATACTCTAGAGAGATAAATAGAAGACAAATTGAAACCATGGGTGATTATTATTCTGCCGGTGATATTGTAGGATATGCAGGTCTTGAGAAAACATATGAGAATTTTCTTCGTGGAACAAAAGGTGTTCAATTTGTTGCTGTGAATTCCACTGGACAAAAAGTTTCAAGTTTTCTTGATGGTAAGAATGACATCAATGCCGAAGAGGGTTTCGATCTTCGCTTGGGTATTGATAAATCTCTACAGGAACTAGGCGAGAAATTACTAAGAGGAAAAAGAGGCGGTATTGTTGCTGTTGATCCGAATTCCGGTGAGGTTCTTGCTCTTGTGAGTATGCCTGATTATGATATTCGTGAATTCAGTGGCAGAACAAAAAGCAATTTGTTTTCAAAATTGATCAAAGATGAAGGAAAGCCACTCTTCAATAGAGCAACTCAGACAATTTATCCTCCTGGATCCACTTGGAAGATGCTTATGGGAATTGCCGGATTAAATGAAGGTTTGATCACCCCCGAGAAAACCATTAATTGTCCCGGATATTATGAATTTGGTGGTCGTTCCTGGAAATGTCATGGTGCTCACGGCGCAACAAATCTCCAAAAAGCAATTCATGTATCTTGCAATGTGTTCTTCAATAAATTAGGACCTCAATTAGGCATCATCAATTTTGAGAAATATGGTCGAGCATTTGGATTCGGACAAAAGACATTTATTGATATTCCTGAAGATTCAAAGGGTAAATTGCCAGGCGAAAAGTTTTACAAAAAACAAAAACTTTCACCAGGAGAGATACGCGGTCGATTGGTGAACTTAGGTATTGGTCAAGGTGAAATCGGTGTCTCTCCCCTTCAAATGGCAGTCTATTGCGCTGCACTTGCAAATAAGGGCATCATATATCAGCCACATATAGTACGATCAGTGTATAATAGAAAGACAAAACAATTGCAAGATGTTGCGTATGCAAGTAGAAAAGCAATTGATATACCTGATGAATTCTGGAATGTGATTCATAAAGGGATGTATGATGTTGTCAATACACCGGGAGGCACTGCATTGGGTGCCAAAGTACCTGGCATTTCCGTCTGTGGTAAAACAGGAACCGCACAAAACCCTCACGGTGAAGATCATGCTTGGTTTATTGCATTTGCTCCAAAAGTCAATCCACGTATTGCCATTTGCGTTTTGGTAGAAAATTCGGGTTTCGGTGGTACTATTGCCGCACCTATCGCACAGCAATTACTCATGAAGTATTTCTATCCCTCAGCCAAACAATCAGGTGATTCATTAATGCTAGATTCTACAAAAAAGAAGGAGCAGAATCTATCTCCGAATAGTAAAGTCATCACTTCCAATCAGTGATTCTAAATATGGCTCGACTACTCCTCACTATTGTTCTCCTCTTCTTCCTCTCATCATGTTCTTCGGATGACAAAGAAAAACTTGTTATTCGCTTCGCTCATTTTTGGACTGAGCCGAATCAACAGAAGATGATTGATTCATTGATCGTAATTTTCGAAACAAATAATCCTGAAATACGAATTGAACAAATTCCATTGCAATGGAATGAAGGAAGAACAAAGCTATTGCTTGCACATTCTTCTTCACAAAAACCTGATATAACCCATATTGGCATTGAATGGTCACAAGAATTTATCAATGCTAAAGTATTCATGCCTTTGATTTTGGATGATTCGAGTATTCCAAAGCAATTTCACGAGCAAATGAGAGGCAGTGATGGGAAGATCTATTGCATTCCATGGACAATGAATACAAGAGCATTGGTGCTTACACATGAATTATCAGATTTGAATGATTCACTTTCTTGGCAAGACATAATTACATCAAAGCTAGATGGTGCTGTATTCGGTATAAATGCTTCAGAAAAACACAATGTGATGAAGAGGATATTGCCAATTTTATGGAGTGGTGGTAGTATCATCTTTACAAAGCTTCCTTTGAGTGAAACTTGTGATGAAAAGTTACTTGAGGGTTTGCATGTCTTGTCTGATCTACAGAAAAATGGGATTCTAGAACAGTCCAGAATATTAGATCAATATTTGATTCAAGGTAAAATTCGTGCAACATTGACAGGACAATGGATGCTACCTCAATTGGAATCTATACCTCATAAAGTTCTTGCCAGAATACCTGGAATATCTGGCGCTTCAATTCTAAGTGGAGATTGTCTTGGTATTTCTTCGGATACCAAACATATTGATGAATCAATACGCTTTGTGCAATTTATAACGAAGTATGAACAAAGTAGATTTCTCTGCACTAGTATTCCGGATGCGGGTATTCCTGCTCATATAACTTCTTTCAGTGATTCGATATTTACAGTTGATATTGATAGAAAGGCATTCCTGCAGCAATGTACAATATCAATGATTCTTCCCTCCCCTGTGTATTTTCAAGATGCGGAAGAGATATTTGAAGAACATATCATGAGATATGTCTATGGTAAGATTAGTGATAAAGAATGTATGGAATCCATGAAAAAAGGATTTCAGAGTTTAGAGGAAAAAAATAAAAAAGGGTCGTAAAAACGACCCTTAAACTTATCTCCTCAATGCTGCAGCAGCAGTAAATATTGCATCTTTAAACTCTTTGAAGACTTGAACTTCACTGCCTGTCAAGCGAGCTCTATTCAAAAATGCAAGAACATTTTCAGCTTGTTTTGCATTCATGTCCAAGGTTATCTTGTCATTTAGCTGCTTCTTTTCATTGGCACCCTTCACCAATACCGGATAGAATATACCTTTGATTTCAAGAAATGCATCAACCTCCGAACCATTCAGTTCAATTTTCTCCATTAATCTAAGAGCTAAATCAAGTTGACCATATGTAAATGTTGGCTTGATGATAGGATATTGTTGCTGTTGTTGAGCAATGGTTGTTCCTGTGATGAGTAATAAGGTCACAATGAACGAAAAAAGGTATTTCATGAATGATTCCTTTAATTATAGTGATGTATGTAGTGTCAATCTATGAATGGAGCCGGCTGTGCCAATTGCTGAAACTCCATAGTCTATTTGTACATAAGCAGTTCTGATACCGACTCCGGCGGCAAATCCGGAAAATCTTCTTTGTCCTTGAATGCTGGTAGCATTTCTGACATAATTATCGTATCCAATACGCAAATCTAATACTTTGCTGAGAATGAATTCGCCACCAATGCTGAAATTACCTATTCTGTCAAAGAGTGCATCAGCATCATCAGCCAAGTGATGCAATGAGAAGTTGAGTAATAGAGGTAATCCACGCAATCTATGATTTATACCCAATCGAACATCAATTGGCATTTGGTCTGTAATGCCTTCAAATGTTGAAAGCTGAGTACCAATATTCAGTAAAGAAAAACCGATATTGGTACGAGAAGCTGGTAGTCTATATAATACTCCTGCATCAAGTGCAAGAGCGGAAGATGCCAAATCATCCAAAGTAACATACATGAGTTTTGCAGATATTCCATAACTCAATGTTGGGTCCAATTCATTTGAATATGTTCCCATTAATCCAATATTATTCGATGAAAATGAACCTGTGACTGTACCGAATTCATCTGTTCTATCGAATGTACCATAAGTTGTATACACTGCACTTATTGATATGCGTTCAGTTGAGTTTTTGTCAATTGGCAATGTATATGTTGCCATACCAGAACTAATATCCAGAACATGTTTCATAAATGTGGCAGAAACAGCTGATGAATCTATGGTTGCAAGCGTACCCGGATTGAAAAATACTGCAGTTTGATCATTTGTCATGCTTGTAAATGCTCCACCCAAACCTGCTGACCTTGCGCTGATACCCAATTGAATGAAATCAAATGGCGATTGGGCATACACTCTTGAAAAGAAGGAAGAAAGTAGAAAACACAAAGTACATGCTGAAAATAATTTCATTCTATAATCTCCTCTTTCGTTCTATTATCGTGATTACCATTCCATATTTCCAAAAATCTCTGTGGGGGTCTTATTGGTTTACCGCTTATAATATTCATGAAAGGATGAATAGTATGACCTATTGTCAAAAGTTTATTGTCTTTGGTTATTTCATAAGAGATATTGAGCAATATACCTCTTTCCATTTTGCATGTGGCTTTGATTGATATAAGATCATCATATTCAGCCGGAGCTTTATATTCGATATGTGCTTCAATTACAGGTAATTGAACCCCTTGTTGCTCCAAGACTGCATATGGCATGCCTAAAGAACGAAGTAATTCTGTACGACCTATTTCAAAGTAAGTGAGATAATTTCCATTATATACAATACCCATTTTATCGGTATCGGCATATCTCACACGAATCGTTGTATTATGTGAATGTTCAATCATGATGAAGAATCACTTTTGTACAATGAGTTCAATGACTCTTTGCAAATCATCCAAAGAGAAAAATGTAATCTCGATTTTTCCTGTCTCATGCTCTTTGAGTTGGATGGATACTTGGGTTGTAAAATGTTCTCTCAAACTATCTTCAAGTGCGAGTAAGTCACTGTTCAAAGATTGTGCCTGTTGAGGAATGGACTTACTTTTCTTTGAAGACTTTTTTGTACTACGTTTTGAACCGCCCATTAATTCACGAATGATCTGCTCTGTTTCTCGAACAGATAAATCTTCATTCATGATTCTCTCTACAAGCATGTTCTGATTATCAGATGATGTAAGAGAAAGCAGTGCTCTGGCATGACCATTTGAAATCTCACGCATTGCGAGTTTTTGTTGAATTTCTATTGGCAACTTGAGTAGTCTCAAGAAATTGGAAATTGTAGCTCTATCTTTTCCTACTTTTTGCGCGACTTCTTCCTGTGTTAGTGTGCATTTTTCCATCAGGAGAGCATAACCCATTGCAACTTCTATATCATTGAGATTTTCTCTTTGTATATTCTCTATGATCGCAAGTTCAATCATTGTTTGATCTGAATCAATATCCAAGATCATGGCAGGAATCTTCTCTAGACCTGCTTCAATGGATGCCCTGATTCTTCTTTCACCTGCAATGAGTTCATATGCATTTCCTGATCTTCTGACTGCAATAGGCTGAATAACTCCGTGAACTTTAATGGAATCAACCAAATCCTTCAAAGCTTCAGGATCAAAAATCACTCTTGGTTGAAAAGGATTAGTCTTGATTTTGGTGATTTCAATTTCAATAGTATTTTGGTTGTTCCCGCTATCTAAAATAGTAGCTTCCTTGGTTGGATCGTTCTGAATGAGAGCACCAAGGCCTTTGCCAAGTCCGGTTTGAGATTTCATGATTAATTGTCGCTTTGTGTATGAGCATTGTTCCCAATGATTTCCATGGCTAGATCAAGATAATTTCTTGCACCGGTGCTCAAGGCATCATAGAGTACGATTGGTTTTCCATGACTGGGAGACTCAGATAATCGAACATTTCTTTGAATCACTGTCTTCATTACTTTATCTTCAAAGTGCTTTCGTACTTCATGTTCAACTTGCTGAGATAATCTGAGGCGTCCATCAAACATCGTAAGTAATACGCCTTCTATGTCTAGTTTAGGATTGAGATGCTTTCTAACTATGGATATAGTATGTAACAATTGTCCCAAACCTTCAAGCGCATAATATTCACATTGAACCGGAATCAGAACTGAGTTCGCTGCTGTCAAACCATTCAAGGTTAAGATACCTAATGATGGCGGACAGTCAATGATCATATACTCATAACTGTCCTGAATTGAAGACAATGCTTGTTTCAAAACAAATTCCCGATCTTGTAGAGTGATCATTTCTATCTCTGCACCTACAAGATTAATATGGGAAGGCAATACAGTCAGATATGGCATCATCGTGGGAACGATGGCTTCATGAATATCAGCTTTTCCAATTAATACTTCATAAACAGTATGATCCAGGCTCTTGGTATCGATACCAAGGCCATTCGATGCATTTGCTTGCGGATCGATATCAATCAATAAAGTCTTTTTCTCAGCAGCAGCCAATGATGCGGCAATATTGACAGCGGAGGTGGTTTTCCCAACTCCGCCTTTTTGATTTGCTATTGCGATGATTTTCGCCATTGTACTTTTATTATTCTTGTGGTGGAGTCAATTGTTTATGCGCTCCATCACAAAATGGTTGATTGGCTGATTGCTTGCATGTACACCATGAAACTGCTTTTTTTTCTGTGATTTCTACAGCCATTGGTGAAAAAGAAGAACTTTTGTGTGATCCATCACAAAATGGTTGATTTGATGATTTGCCACATGAGCACCAATAATATGTGCCAGGTTCCATTTCCATTCTGATGGATTTATATCCACCTATTTCCGGAGTTTCCAT
>JBEEPK010000017.1:0-35629 GCA_041191145.1 Bacteroidota bacterium | reverse complement strand
CAGGAAGTACCCAAATGCCGCCATCATCTTCACCGAGATTAAGTTCGAATCGACTGCAAATCATTCCATTGGATTCGATGCCACGGATCTTTCTTTTGCCGATGGCAAAACCACCATTTGGCACGATTGCGCCGGACTGAGCGATGATCACTGTTTGTCCTGCATCTACATTTGGCGCGCCACAAATAATGACGCTTTCCGTAGAGCCATTTGTTACCGTGCACAATGACAACCGGTGACAAACCCCGCATATACAGCCGCATCATCACGAATTGATTCGACTTCAATTCCAAGCATGGTTAGGCCATCGGCCAATGCTTGTATTGGCATTTCAAAAGGGTAACATTCTTTTAACCATTGAAGAGAAGCAATCATTGCAATCGGATTTATGTGGTGTAAACTGTGATTATTTTGGAAAAGCATGGCTCGAACATGCAAATATACTGCTCATTTGGCTTATGATGATAGTGTCTCTCCAATGAGTGCATCCAAGGAATATGAATCAAAAAGGTGAAATCAGTTGAGGAAAACCCCTTAAAAATGAGGACTTTTTGATATTTTTGCAGTCTTGTCACCATTAATGCCACAAAACAAATTATGAGTAATGATGCTCTCATTGGCAAGATCAAAAAAGCGATACTTGTCCTGCAAATCAGCAATTTCCTTGCTGGTATGGCCTTTTTTGCGGGTTATTTCATTCAAGGCGATATCTTGTTTATCATAGCCGGGATATGTCTCATGATAGCAGTTGTGGGGCTACATGCATTGAGGAAGCGAATATTTGCAAAATTGGAACTCTAATTCACAATCATCAGATCGGAATCTTTCATGAACATAGCGGTTATTTGCGGAGGTATTTCGCCCGAAAGAAATGTTTCGCTTGTTGGCGGTCTTGCGGCAACGAATGCCTTGGAATCACTTGGGCACACTGTGCGCATCATTGATCCTGCTTTTGGGGCCGATTGCATCCGCATGAAAGATCAAATTGAAATTGATCCTTCCGTATTGCCAAGCGAAGAAATTCTTGGATTGCCCAAAAAACGATTGTTGGAATGTGTGATGTCATCAGCATTTGATGGCATTGATATCGCATTCATGCTCATACATGGAACAAATGGCGAAGATGGAATCTTTCAAGCTCTGCTTGAAGCAAGAGGCATACGATATACAGGGAGCAAGGTATTATCCAGTGCATTGTGTATGGACAAAGTAGCTTCAAAAATGATGATGTCAGCAACAAATATCATGACACCACCATGGGCAATTGCAGTAAAGAGCAAAGGACATTTCAGTGATTCGGACATGCTGCATGAAATCATTGAAGATTTACCCGGTTCTTTGGTCATTAAGCCAAATAATCAAGGATCCACTGTTGGGATGTCGATAGGTCAATATGCCGATATGATTCTGATAGAATCATATATTGAGGGCAGGGAATTGACTGTAGCCGTTCTGGGTGATCAGGCATTGCCAATCATCGAAATCGTACCGGATGGTGGATTTTATGATTATAAGCATAAATACACCAAGGGCGAAACACAATATCATTGTCCGGCTGACTTAAGTGGCGATATTACTGAGTTTGTTCAGAATCTCGCTATTTCTGCACATAAAGTACTTGGTTGCTCCGCTTATAGCCGAGTGGATTTCCGACTTGATGAAGAGAATGTCCCATATTGTTTGGAAGTGAATACAATTCCAGGGTTCAGTGCAACAAGTTTGGTGCCGATGGCGGCAAGAGAGCATGGAATTGAATTCCCGGAACTTTGTGAACGCATCATAGAACTGTCCTGATGGCAAAAAGAATCACAAATAATGAGAATCAATCAAAGCCAGATTCGCCGAAGCTCAGCAAGGCAAAGAAGGTTTTCAACAGAATGACTCTCATGTTTGTGTTATTTGTGGCTGCCGGAGGAACGGCGATTTACATCAATAATGTGATGCGGATCAATAAGATGTTGAATGAGATTCGATCATTGGAAAAGCAGCGTGATTCGCTTGTTTCAATGAATCAACATTTGAAGTCCAAGGTATTGGACATGCAATCGGCGTCAAGAATCACAGCATTGGCTAAGAGTAAATTGGGAATGATTCCCAATCCAAAAGCACCAACAAGCGTAACACCTTGATTCATCCATTTTTCGAATAGATAAAACCATGAGTAAACAAACGGTCACATTAATAAAAGGCGATGGCATCGGTCCTGAAATTGCACATTCGGTGCAAACTATTTTTGCTGCGGCAAATGTGCCGATTGAATGGGAAGAAGCTGATGCAGGCTTGTATTGCATCGAGAAATATGGAAATGGAATTCCTCAGGAAACTTTGGACTCAATCATTAGAAATAAAGTTGCTTTAAAAGCACCAACCACAACTCCGATCGGTGGTGGACATAAGAGTATCAATGTGACAATTCGCAAGACTTTGGATTTGTTTGCAAATGTCAGACCATCTAAGTCACTTCCGGGCATCAAGACTCGATTTGACAATGTGGATTTAATCATCGTTCGTGAGAATCTCGAAGATACGTATGGTGGAATCGAGCATCAGCAATCACCTGAAGTTGCGCAATGTCTTCGATTGATTACCCGATCTGGTTCACGTAATGCTGCCAGATATGCTTTTGAAATGGCAAATCTCAGTGGTCGTAATCGTGTGACTTGCGTTCATAAAGCAAATATTCAAAAGATCACTGATGGATTATTCCTTAGTTCATTCCAGGAAGTTGCCGCTGATTATCCGCATATTGAACATGATGATATATTGATCGACAATTTGTGTATGCAATTGGTGACAAAGCCCGAGCAATTCGATGTATTGTTATTACCAAATTTGTTCGGTGATATCGCCAGTGATTTGTGCGCAGGCCTTGTAGGTGGATTGGGTGTTGCACCAGGAGGCAATATCGGTAAAGATTCCGCAGTATTTGAAGCAGTGCATGGTTCTGCGCCGGATATAGCAGGAAAAGGCTTGGCAAATCCAACAGCCATCCTACTTTCCGGTTTGCAAATGCTTCGCTATCTCGGCTTGAATGGATATGCAAATCGTATTGAAAATGCCTTGCAGGAAACATTGCAAGCGGGTATCAAGACGGGAGATTTGGGTGGAAGCGCAAATACTCATGAATTCACGAATGCAATTTGTGAGAGAATCGCTCCTGAGGATCAATCAGCCGGGAATGAAACCCCGACCAAAATTATCATCGATCATGAACCACTTACTGTGGAGAAACAACCTTGGAGCATTCACGGTGTGGATGTATTCGTTCGTTCAAAAACAGGATTACCAGTATTTCCTGAAACGATCGGTGCATTCAAGCTGGCAATGATTTCAAATCGTGGCACAAAGATTTATCCAGGAGTGACACCGGATATTCTCTTGGTGGACCATTTCCGTTGCCGCTTCTATGCGGAAAAGCCGGTTGAACATGATGATGTAATCGCTCTGCTCAGTGCTTTCCCAAAAGAATATGTATGGAATCACATTGAGATTCTTCATAAAGAAGGCGATCAACCATTGTTTTCCAAGGCCCAGGGAGAATAAATTTTTGGAGGTCTATGTAATGATTTCCTGAAATTGAATTCTCATCGGAGTTTTCTATCTTTGTTTGAGCTCAACTTTTTACATAATACATTTGATTGTTCTGGAGAACCTTCTCACATGGATATTTCCAAATACTTTTCAGTTAAAGGACTTACTGTATTCATACTTGCCATGTTCCTCTTGGGATGTGGTGAAAAATCGAAGGGTCCTGAACCACTCGGATCATTGAAGTCATATACTGATCCCACAACCTCATTCAAAGTTCAATATCCGGGCAATTGGAAAGAATTGCAGAAAGAGTCAGGTCGCAGATTCATGGCTTTCCCGGGGAAAGATGCAAGTGATGCATTTCGCAAGGTATATGCGATGCCTGGTGAAATCAATAATTCTGCTGCACAAATTGCCGTATTTCTCCAGCCTACTCGTGGAAGAATCTTGGATTCGATTGTATTGGACAATATGACAGATATGATTAGTGACTCACTGTATACAGAGAAAAGAAGAACCACAATCGCAGGTTTACCTGCATATAGATTGCGCTACAGATATAATCTTGCCGATGGCTTATATGAAGGCGAGAAATATATTGTGGTGAAAGATACTGCCTATGCTACAGTGCTTGAATTTAGTGCATTTTCAGATTCATATTCATTCTATAAGCCGACATTTGACAATATCGCAAAGAACTTTGTCCCTGCTTCGAATCCGATTGAGAAGAAGCCTGACACAGTTGTTCAAAATGCCGAAGCAGCACCTCCATCTGCAACAAGTCGCGTTATTAATGGAACAGGATTTTCTATTTCCGTTCCGGATAATTTCAATGGTGTAAAAACACAGAATGCCGGCACTATTTATTCTGTCAGCTTCCAAGGCGATCGTCTGGATTGTACGATTCAAGTGGATGTGATTGATGCATCCAAGCAAAAAAATCTTTCTAAGATTGTTGAAGACAATAAGAAAGCATATGGAGCAGCAGCTGCATCAAAAACCACACTTGGTGGCGTAGAAGCATACTATATGAATTATTCATTCGGTGGAAATGTTCAGAGTCGTGTGTACTTTGCCATCAAAGGTGATAAAATGTTCCGCGTGACAATGAACTATTTCATTCCTAAACAAGATGTGTACAAGCAGGTGTTTGAAAAGAGCATTGGCACATTCCGAATGTTGTGATTTATGTTTTTGTGAAATTAAGGCACTTCGTTTTCAAAAGCGGAGTGCCTTTATTTTTTGATTTTGTATGCAAACACTTATTGAAATGCATCATTTGATTTTGGATTGGTTTTCACGAGAAGGGAGGGTATTTCCTTGGAGATATGATTCACCGGATCCATATCATGTGCTTATTTCTGAGTATATGTTGCAACAAACTCAAACATCAAGAATTGCTGAGCGATTTCCGATATTTCTAGCAAAGTTTCCGAATGTCTTATCATTGTCAAATGCAAGCAATCAGGAGATGATTCTTGCTTGGCAAGGTTTGGGATATAATAATCGTGCGCTACGACTTCGCGATTGTGCCAAAGCAATCGTGAATGTGCATGAAGGCAAAATACCTGCAGAGTATCATGCATTGTTGAACTTACCAGGTATTGGACCATATACGGCATCGGCTATCATGTCTTTTGCTTATGGATGTGATATCTCGGTGATAGATGTCAATATTCGAAGAATATATGTTCGATTGAATGGATATTCGAATCCAGAAGAAATGTCTAACAAGTCGATTGAGAGCTTTGCCGAGCAGATATATCCAAAAGGCAAATCATCGGAATGGCATCAGGCATTGATGGATATCGGTGCACAATTTTGTAGAGCGAATCAAACCACATGTGAATTGTGTCCATTGCAAGAGCACTGTTCATCAGCTTTCAATGTACGGATAGAAAAGAAAAAAGTGAGAAGAAGTGAACCGTCACATAGAGATATTCCAAATCGAATGTGGCGAGGAAGAATAATTGAATTCTTGCGAAATGCCAATCAATATCGCAGTGATAAATCTGAGCTATTGCATGGAATCTTGGGAGAATCAATTGATGAAAAAGATCGGACTTGGTTTGAAGACAGAATCTTGCCGGCTCTCATAAAAGATCATTTGATTCACTATAATTCACAAACAAATATCATTTCCATATCTCAATGATTGAGGCAAAGAATGTTGTCGAATAAAGGTCCATTGGAAAGAACATTCAGAAGATTATCGCTCTTCATGATTTTTATTTCTGTGTTTGCAACAGGACTGATCATGTATATAATCTCAGGAGTGGATGGAATTGATTTCTTTACTTTGTTTTTTGCATGGTTTATCATATCAATTGCATCTATAATTCTTGTGAGAATGTATGTCCGAAAACAAGTCATTTACCCCATCAATCTAATCATTGATTCCATGAATAGTTTTGTCGGTGGTATATCTTCCTCAAGAGTAGACAAACAGATCAGTAGTGTATTTGAATTAAGGGAATTGGCTGAAGCGTATAATTCACTTGCCGATAAGTCTTCCAAGGATATCTCCGAGTTAAAGAAATTAGAGCAGGTACGAAGTCAATTTTTGGGAAATGTATCACATGAATTACGAACGCCAATCTTTTCTATTCAAGGATATTTGGAAACTCTTCTCGATGGCGCACTTGATGATCCGAAAGTTAGTAGAAAATTTGTGGAAAGATCACATGCAAATGCTATTCGATTGAATTTGTTGCTTTCAGACTTGATCGATATATCAAAGATTGAATCAGGTGAAATGCGAATGAGCTATAGATATTTCAATGCGATTGAAATGATTCATGATGTATTGCATTCACTTGAATTTCAGTCTCAACAATATCAAGTGCTTTTGGAAACAAAAATGCCTGAAGACGAAGTGTCTGTTTATGGAGACAAAGAAAGATTGTCTCAGGCACTCACAAATCTTGTTGAGAATGCCATGAAGTATAATAAGCCGGGTGGAAAGGTCATTGTTGAATTAAGCATGAACACAACTCAGGTGACCATATCCGTGAAGGATACCGGAATAGGTATAGCTAAGGAGCATAAGAACAGAATATTTGAGCGTTTTTATCGAGTTGACAAAGATAGATCGAGGGCAGTAGGTGGAACAGGATTGGGTCTTGCAATTGTTAAGCATATTCTTGAAGCACATCAAACAACCCCCAATGTTGAAAGCATGCCGGGTGAAGGCACCACTATTTCCTTCACATTGAAAATTTAGACCATGCTTTGAGTATTCATAATGCTCACATCATCATCAATATTTTGTAATTTTGTCATCTAATCGCCATCTAATATTTGGAATAAATCATGTCACATACAGAAAATTCTTCTTTAAACTTTCACCTTTCTGAAGAGGTACAGGCAATAAAAGATGTTGCAGCTTCATTTGCAGACAATGAAATTGCTCCTCATGTTCTTCATTTTGATGAAACGCAAGAATTCCCCCATGAAATATTCAAAAAACTGGGTGAATTGGGATTTCTTGGAATTCTTGTGCCAACAGAATATGGTGGAAGTGGTCTTGGCTATCAGGAATACTCAGTGATTGTGGAAGAAATTGCCCGTATATGTCCTGCAATGGCACTTGGTGTTGCTGCTCATAATGGACTGTGCACCAATCATATTTTGAAATTCGCAAATGATGAAGTAAAACAAAAATATATTCCAGGATTGGCGGTAGGTGAAACATTGGGTGCATGGGGTTTGACAGAACCAAGTGCCGGAAGTGATGCTGGTGGTACTCGCACAACAGCCATCAAAGATGGTGATCATTATATCATCAATGGATCAAAGAATTTCATCACGCATGGTAATGTTGGTGATATTGCCGTTATAATGGCTGTAACTGATGCATCAAAAGGCAAGCGCGGAATTTCAGCATTTGCCATTGACAAATCGATGCCGGGTTTCTATGCATCTAAGAAAGAGAATAAATTGGGCATGCGTTGCAGTGATACAGCTTCATTGACTTTTGACAATGTGCGCGTTCCTGCAAGTCACTTGATTGGAAATGAAGGTGAAGGTTTCGTGCAGGCATTGCAAATTCTTGATGGTGGAAGAATTTCCATTGCAGCATTATCTGTAGGTCTTGCGCAAGGCGCATTGAATGCATCTTTGAAGTATTCTGTGGAGCGTAAGCAATTCAATCAGAGATTGGCAGACATGCAGGCAATTCAATTTAAATTGGCCAAAATGGCGATGGATATTGAGGCAGCAAGACTATTGACGTATAAAACCGCTTGGATGCGTGATAATGGTCAGAACATAACTTTGGCTGCCTCTCAGGCAAAATTACATGCCAGTGAAATTGCTGTTCGTGTTGCTGAAGAATCAGTGCAGATCCATGGCGGTTATGGATATATCAAAGAGTATCCGGTTGAGAAATACTATCGTGATGTAAAACTACTCACCATTGGTGAAGGAACCAGTGAGGTTCAGAAATTGGTGATAGCAAGACAATTACTTACTGATTAAAAAAAAGAGGCATCCATTGGATGCCTCTTTTGCTACTTAGATCTTGCAATGAAATCTAAGTATTCTTGATATAACTTTTCATAATGAGGACCGATGATTTCTATAGTACCGGTAATATAGCACCAGGTAGAAACCGTTACGAAGCGTATGATAAGAGATTTTTTATCATGACTGACAAAATGTGCGCCTAGGATGGAATAATAACATTCTTGAACCATAGAGAGAGCAATTCGATTAACATCTTGGAAGCTGTTAAATGAATCTTTTAAAGTTATTTGATAATTAATCATACTTCTTTTGTATTCTTCATAGTCCCGTTCTATCCCGGCATTGTCTTTACAAACTACATTACCCAATGGATAAAGCGAATCGTAGAGATCAATTTCATATCCTTGGATATCATCCGTATCTTCAATCCATTTTGCCGCAACTTCAATTATTTCTTCGAATTTCATTCTCCCCTCTCGGTAATTGTATAATAATTTGATTATTCTTCAGATTCACCTGAATCATCGTCTAGTAAAAAATTTGGAAGATCGATATCGTCCAATGAGCCTGACTCTATTTTATCTGTTATATATTGCTCACCCTTGCGAATCTCTAAAGCCGCCTCAAATCCCTTTTCAGTAACAATGTAAATAGGATACATTGCCGCCTTATCTCTTAAATGATCATAGCCCTCTTTTTCAGATAATGTCAAATAGCCAAGTTTCTGCAAGCTATAGATGACA
Source organism: Bacteroidota bacterium (assembly GCA_041191145.1). Classification (GTDB taxonomy): domain Bacteria; phylum Bacteroidota; class Ignavibacteria; order Kapaibacteriales; family UBA961; genus UBA961. The sequence goes on along the minus strand of JBEEPK010000017.1, from coordinate 26,888 downwards.
AGCTTTGCATCTACAGGATTGGAAATGATTTTTCTGAGTGTGGTTTCGAATGGATAAACCGCGACACCTGCGCCAAGACCTTTGCTCTCGGAAATAAGTGAAAACAGAACGCTTTTTTCAAGATTGTTCATTAGGAATATTCCCCTGATATATGGATAATATGTTTATTGTTTCAAACATTGATTTATACTTTTTCTTTCTTTTTTGAATGTTGCTCTTTTTCAATAATCTTAATAACAGTATTCGCTGCTTCGCCATGAAGATGAAATACTTTATTTCCAATTAACACAGTAAGTTTTTTTGATTTTGGTATTTCTTCTTTTTGCTTAAGAATGTTGGCATATTGCTGAATTTTCTCTCTTGCACTTTTTAACAAAACTACTTTACCATCATCATATCTCCAGTCTTTATTCTGCTTGAGATAATTATGAAATGAAACAGGTTTATTGGTGCTGATATCACGAAGTGCATAGATTTTTTGAACTGTCAGTTTCATTTCTTCGGCTAGCTCCTGAACTGAATACTCAAGATTGTTCACTTTTCTGTTTGTATCCAGCTTGCTTTGCTCTTTATTAGCTGTTGTCTTTTTTTCACGAACTGCAACTGTTTTGTTTTGATATTTTCTATATGCTTTTCTTTGCTTGAGCTTGGTGATTGCTGATTCTTTGAAGACCACTTCAGAACCATTCCAGTCCCAGTCTTTTCCTTCTTCCAATATTGGCTCAAACTCATAATATCTAGGTTCTTCATTTTTGCTTTTTCCTTTTACTTTTACTGTTTGCCCTTTACGGAATTGCAGTAATCGAGGAGCTGAGAGATTAAACATCTCGCATACCTCTTTTGAGTTATAGGTTCTCTGTGTCATAATTATTACATCAAAAAATGTGAAATATCTGATTCGTAATTTCTTTGTAATTGAAGATCAAGTCTTCGAAATCGCATGTGACTTTCGGGAAGATAGCTCGGGGATATGTCAGGATTTCTTTTGACAGACTGCCAAATGATTCGAGTGCTGTCTGACCAACCTCTTCCATCAATTTCTCGAATGGTTTTTAAGATCGTTAAAGGCTCTTGTGGAATAATCTCTGAATAATATGAGATTATTCTATATTCATTTTCATAATAATGAGATAAGCCATCATGAATATATATCTCGCATTGCAGTGGATATAATACATGCTGTATCCAATGACCACTTGAATTGCCACCACCAAAACCATGTCCATAACGGACATGAATAATGTGACTTATTTTGGCATTCACAGGTAATAAAATTTCTGAACAAATCTGCTCATTACAGCAAAAAATATAGAGAATCGGTTTTGTTATCGAGCCAAAATCAGCGCTTTCTATCGTTGCATTAAAATAAAACACACGATTAAAAAAATGCTTATTCTCTTCAGTCAATCGATAATCAGGATATGATTCGAAATCAATTCTACCCAAATTTTCGATACTAGATAATGTCACTTTTGCTCTTCCATCATCATGAATGACCGGGTTGCCACCATGAAAAAGAATCTTCTCAAAAGCGTTATCATTTAAAGCATAATCGGTATATAGAAATATATCCGGTTCTTTCGGATCTTCTCCTTCAATTGCTGGACTAGAATCTAGGAATGCATTATTCAAGTAGAATAGCGTTCTAAAATCAGTACCAGCAGACGGATACCATGCTATGCGTGCCTCATCCTTCATACTCGAAACAAAAGCTGAATAGTTAACACCACGTCGATTGTCGAGTAATCGTAAAAATTGTGTGGACATATAAATCCCCTGTTAAAAAAAATAAATACCCCTTTTATCAATGTGTCGAAACAGAATGCCATGATTTCGACATGTTTCTTATAAACGATGCAAATTAAATAAAATTATAATTAATTAAAAAATAAAATTTATTACTCTATAAAATACCCTAAATCCCCTAGTCTTTTGTTCACTCTGTTTAGGTCAGCTTTGTTTATGATGATTCTGAATCCTTCTGCTCTCTTTGTTAATAATCTTAACTCAGGATCTATTGCAAAAAGTCTAGTCAGGTCGGGATGATCTTTCAATCTGAATACAAGAGATGTTGGCTCGGGAATCAAAGCATTTGATTTGTCGATTAAATCATGAAAAAATTGTTCCCAATTATCAGGTAATTCAATTCCGATAAGATTTCTGAATTCTGTGATCTTATGTTGAATGTCTTTTACTGTACGGCATCCTTTCGTAAAGACTGTAGGATCAACTTGAAAGAACTGTCCTCCAACTTTCACTGCATATTGGGAAATCGCCAATTGTCTGTGGGCTGCATTTCCTCTCACAGTAATGATCAATCTCTCCTGATCAAGAAGAAACGGGTCATCTTGGTTTTCAGGTATATTGATCACTTCATCATCTTGTTTTCCGAGGAGTATGAGTCCTATATCTGTGATTTTTGCGTGTACAATGCAATCCCAAGGTGATACATATTTAAATCCTTTCAATTGATAGTGATGATTGTTTGGAATGACGGAGAGAAAATCAAGTATGCCCAATGAACCCAATATTCCCAATATTCCTCTGATGAGAGTTGGATAAATGGCTTCTCTATAAGACATAGGATCTATTGCAGGCTTATCATAGGTTGACAAGTTAATAAATCCTGCATCTTCTCGGGATGGGAGTTCCGGATACAATGGTGGGAGAATTTCATGAATCATGATTGCATCTATCAATGATTCAATGTCAATCCAGGAACCCTTTGAACAGAATTCCAGGAGTTGGGGGATTCCGGCACAAATCGTAGATATATTGTTTTTAACATCATTGTCATGTACAAAATGCAGTACATAATCTTTTATAGGTAGATTATGTTTGACCAACATTTCGAAATAGACTCGAATAATGTCCATTCCGCTTGATTTGTAGAGAGTTTCAGAAGATGGACCATGCATTATCATCCAAATGAGTGGATTTGTGGAAATGGTATCGAATTCTCTATTGTCAGGAAACAATTCTGGAAGTGAAAACATGGAAATCAGAGATTTTGTTTTCTTTCTTTGCAAAGAACCCGGGAAAGTACATTCTTCGATATAAAAATCTCTTTGAACTCTTGGAATCAAATCGCGAATTATCTCCGGTAATCTATGTTGAGATTCGTATAAATACCATCCTCCTTTCGGTGGATGAGGCAATTCCTCAGTAGATTTCGGATACTTTGAAATAGGTGATTCCATGACCTCACGGAATGCATTTCGAAGAAGTGGTGGGAGATAAAACCACACATTTTGGTAACGACTGATTTTGGAGGTTTGAACCCTTCGCATAATCGGTGGAGTCAATTCATCCAAAGCGAGTAGTGCATATTCCTGTTTTGGAAAAGCCATGGATGGAAGAACTGAATCTTCAGAGTATTGAATTTTGTCAATTTCCGTGACATGTTGAGCAGAACTTTTGACAGCATGACAAGGACCGCGCCATACCACATACTGTAATGTTTCAAAAACTGGATCGTGCAAATAGTCGATGAGAGTAGAAGCCAAGTCATCATTCTTGACAATCGTTGCATAGAGATTAGCAATGATGATCTTCTCGGGTATATCTGATGAGCGTGCAATATCTTTGAATTCTTTGAGTGCCTTATGAGATGAATGAATTAAGACCTGGCCACGGAGATATTCTGTATATGCCAAAGAAAGTTCTGCATGCGTATAATAGTCACAGATTTCCTGTACCAATGATGATAAATCATCTTGTATGATCATCTGACTCTCCTTCGCCGAGTATATATTCTATGTCTTCTTCGGTCAATGCTTTTAGGGAAGTTCCATCGGTTGAGATGATGGCATCAAATAGTTCACGCTTGCGATCCTGCAGTTTGAGTATTTTTTCTTCGATTGAACCACGAGCAATCAATTTATAACTCAATACAGTATTCTTCTGACCAATTCTATGGGATCTGTCAATAGCTTGATTTTCGGCTGCGATATTCCACCATGGATCATATAGAAAGATCATGTCGGCGGCAGTAAGATTTAAACCAAGGCCACCGGTTTTTAGTGTCATAACAAAAGCGCGTATTGATTCATCTTGTTGGAACTTCTCAACAATCTTCTGTCTATTGGTGGATGAACCCGTCATTACGACATGTCCGATTCCTGCTTTGTTCAACTCTTCTTCGATGGTATTGACTGCTCCAACATAATTTGAGAAGATGAGAATTTTATGTCCATTCGCAACAGCGTCCAATACATGTTCCATCAATACTTCGCGTTTTGGAGAGATGATAGTGCCTTCGGTTTTGACTTCAGGACATGATGCGATTTGTCGTAAATCGCTGAGTGCTTGTAAAATATGAAACTGTGACTTTTGAAGACCTTCGGTAAGAATTTCTTCGCGAATAGTCTGATAGTAGAAATTTCTTCTTTGCTCATAATATGTCTGTTGCTCGGGAGACATTTCGACATAAAGCGTTTGCTCTATTCTTTCGGGCAATTCCTTTGCCACTTCACGCTTGAGTCTTCTCAAAATGAAGGGGAATATTTTTCTACGCAATTCTGATGCAATCTCCTTACTATTGTCTCTTTGAATCGGCATGGCATACATGCGTGAGAATTCATCAGGACTTCCGAACATTGATGGGTTCAAAAAGCGGAATAATGCATAGAGTTCACCGATATTATTCTCAATCGGGGTACCTGAAAGTGCAAATCTGCAATCCGAACGAAGGAGAAGAGCTGCTCTTGCAGTTCTTGAATTGAGATTCTTGATATTTTGAGACTCATCCAAGACCACCATGTGAAAATCTTTCTCGCGCAATTCTTCGATATCATTTCTCAGTACAGAATAAGTGGTAAGAATCACATCTGCATTATCGGCTTTATCCCAATCTCTATTTCCACCATAATATGTATAGTAAGAAATCTGAGGGGCAAATTTCTGTAATTCCTGAGCCCAGTTGAACAGCAAACTCTTGGGCATGATGATGAGCGATTGTTTCTTCTCACCCGGATACAAAGAAGCCAGCATCGTGATGGTTTGTAATGTTTTTCCCAATCCCATATCATCTGCCAAGCAACCGCCAAGATGATTATCATGAAGATATCTCATCCATTTGAAACCCAATACTTGATATGGTCTCAATTCTGCATTGATCTTCGGTAGTTCAATGTTTCTGTCTTGATATGTGGAGAATCCACGAAAAATGGAGCGAGCTTTTGGGAATGCTTTTTCTGCTGCATTTTCATCGAGTAAGTCTTCAATGATGGGAAGATCAAAAAAAGAGATTCGAGTTTTTTTCTTCGATTTCTGGAATATCCTTTCCAGCTTCCTCATGAATTCTATATTTGGCAGAGCTTGAGTCCCATTGGATAATTGTACATATCCATGATTTTTGAACATTGTAAGAGCATCAAAAACCGTGAAGTGCTCTTCGTCAATGACTACTCCGACATCGCCTTCGAGAAAGTCAATGCCATGTGAGAGTGAAACGGAGAGTGTTGGGGTAACAGCTTTGATGCGATATGTCTTGAGATTTTCTGATCCATAAACAACAAAGTCTCTGACAATATGCTCCAATTCTTTTCGGATGAATTCTCTGGCTAATTCTTCTTGGATGATAAAGAGGGTGCCATCCACAATGAAATCAGATGAGGTGCGCAAAAGCTTCTTGTGTAATGAGAGTTTCTTTGAAAGATCCTCAACGAGAGGTGCGATGTCTTTATCCAATACACGAGAAATCAATATTCGTTTTTCTGCAGGGTTGACTGAAACATATCGTTGAATGTCAAATTCTTCAATGAGCGTTGGTTCAGTTTCTGGTAATGATTGAGAAAGGCGTAAATAGAGTGTATTATCTGCATCAATCTTTTCAATGAACACACATTGTTGAGTTATGAGTGGTTCCCCTTCTTCGACAATGTAATTATCATATTTGACATTGATTCCGGGATATGTACTTAACAGTAAGGACAGATACTTTTCGAGTTCATGGGGAAACACAAATGTTTGAAATAGTCTCAAAGATTGGGGTTTCCCACCAAGTGGTTTGATGTCGATAAGCATTCCTTGTGCATAGACACAAGATTCACTGATTGCCATTATCGGACTGATGAGTTCACGACCATAATCCACGGCAAATGTTGTTTCGAGTTGTGGTTCCACTCCGGAAATGGTAACTACTACTTTTGCTGGAATCTCATTCTCTGCAAAAGTAATAGGTCTCATGGCGGCATCTACAACATTCGGACAATTTCGCATTTGCCAAAGCAACATTTCATTATCTGCTAGATATAATCTTCCTGAGGGTTTTTCCCAATCAATTTGAAATGCAGTTCGTAATCGAATGGCATCTATCAATTGAAGTATATCTCTCACCGGACCGGAATATCCTCTTGGATCAGGTTCAATATCACGCCTTGAATCATCTATGATGCGTAGATATGCACCATGTTCATCAACATTGATCTGAAAATACAATTGAAGAGGAGTTTCACGCTTCATTCCAGCGCTTGGCGATCGCCTTTTCATTGCTTCATACAGAGGAGATGTATTATCCATATCTTTTGGCATTGTTATTGCAGTTGTAAAATTCAAGAATATATATTCATGAATTATAGAGTTGAACCATGAGTTCAGAAGTAATTGTCAAAGCCGTTCCTTGCTTTGGCGATGTCTGTGAAGCAGACTACAGTTTTTTTGTTGAGCGAGGAACATTGCTCATTGAGATGATACATGCTTGTAAAGACACTTTGCATGAATTGTCACAACAGCATATGCTTTCTACTCAAACGTTGATTTGTACGCAGTCTGATGAAGGTGATTATACAGCGGAAATTCTTGATTCCGTTCATAATCATAATCCATTCATGGTCTTGCCATTCTAATTATACCCCGCGCATCGAGGGGTCCCAGATGAATTTATGCATCTGGAGTTGCATGCGAACATTCAATCGATCTTCCAAAATCCATTCAGCGAGTGATTTGAATGGCAATGCATCGAATACGCAAGACATGAGTATTGCTCCACATGCAATTGTCAAATCATATTCATTGATGATGTTTTTTGCCCATTCATAATCTTCGCGTGATGCGAGGACAAATTTCACTTCATCATTCTTGGTTAATACCCGAAGATTCGGAAGATGATTCAGTGTGCTCATTTTTGAATCAGGACATTTTATATCCATTATGCGAATCACTCTTGGATCGATGAATGATATGTCGATATGTCCACCTGTCTCAATTGCAACCGTATATCCTGCATCACAAAAGGTTTTCATCAGATCATGAATTGCGAATTGTTCGAGCGGTTCACCACCGGTGAATTCAATGAATTTACAATCATATTGTTTGACTGCTTCCAATAATTCACTGCCTTTCATTGTGATCCCACCCGTTCTTTTGTCGAGTGCATAGGGAGTATCACACCATGAGCAACGAAGTGAACAACCATGCATGCGTATAAACACGCATCGTTCGCCGGCTCTGAGTCCTTCACCCTGAATCGAATGAAAGATTTCACTTATATAAAAATCAGTTTCAAGTGAATTGTCTATTTCCAGAACTGATGCATCAGGTTGAGTGAATTTGGGCATGACAATTATTCCAAATCGGTATCAATTGCATGAATGATTTCTTGAGGTGTGACAGAAACAATGCCGGGCTGTTCACATACTATTCCCGCCGCATAATTTGCGAGAGTAGCTGCTTGTTGTATCGTTGCACCACCCGCCATTGCGGAAGCAAGCATTGCAATTGCGGTATCACCCGCTCCGGACACATCGGATACTTTTCTTGCTCTTGTTGGTACGGATGATATATTTCCATTATTCTCGAAAAGCATCATTCCTTGTTCGCCAAGAGTAAGAAGTACATTCTTGCATTCGAGTCTTTGCAATAGCTCTTTTCCTGCTTTGTGTATGTCTTCAGTGCTTTTCAATGAGAATCCAAGAGCTTCTTGAGCTTCCTTACGGTTTGGTTTGAAGACGGCAACTCCTTTATACTCGAAGAAGTGACTAAATTTAGGATCAACAAAAACAGGGATATTGCGAGCTTGTGCAATTGAGCAAAGGGAGTGAATGAGAGATTTGGTCATTACGCCTTTATTATAGTCCTCGAGTATGATTCCTGCCAAATCGGGTGTATTCATGATGGAACCCAGGAGCATATCCGCTTCTGCATCAGTGATGGAATCACGAACTTCGCGGTCTACGCGTAACATTTGCTGATTATTTCCGATGATGCGGGTTTTGACCGTGGTTGGTCGATGTTCCAAAGCAATCATGCCTGAAGAAGAGCAACCCATGGATTCAAGAATTTCCATAAGCAAGGCTCCGGAATTGTCATTTCCAATCACACCACACAATAATGGCTTGATTCCAAGTGCCTGTAGATTGCTCGCCACATTGGCCGCGCCACCTAAATGCAGGGATTCATTCTCGAGATCAATGACCGGAACAGGAGCTTCAGGAGAAATTCGGCTCACTGAACCCCAGAAATAGCGATCCAGCATCACATCTCCGACAACGGCAATAGTTTTGCCGGCGCATTGAGAAAGAATGGATTTTGCCGTGGAACTAGAAATCGATTGCATGTCAAAAACCTGTTTTTGAGCTAGAAATTCAATGCTTTGTTCAAAAAAAAGCAAGTGGCGAAGATAAGAAAAAAACAGGCCTTTTGCACGAATTCTTTCTACTCATTTCCATGTCAAGAATATGTACTTAGACCGGAAATAACCGGAATTATCGTATTTTTGCACTTTGCGGCATAAGGCGGACCGATTTGAACATCTATGAAATTCCATGAAGACACCCATTTCTCAGCAAGACATTGATGCCATGGCGAGTTTGCTGGACATTGTTCCGGTAAAACAAGATAGTGCGTGGATATGGCAAATGTCGAATGAGACATCGGGTCAATCTCAAACGGTGATCATACATGAGTCGGTGGATTTTGGTGATGGAGAATCAGGCTACTTGATTTCCGTGCAGACCAGACATGGATATTTTGAACTTCATGGCTGCACGCATTTTTTGCTTTTTGAGCCGGATGAAGTCATCTTTCTACGAGTAGAAGAAAAAATGGTATCAAGCATGGTGATAGGCAAGCATTGCACTTGTTCTATGTTTGCTCCCATAAATAGAGAATTGCTTCGCATGGATCCTGAATTGTTGGATCCTGCGGTTTTGATGTCAGCAATGCAAATGTCAATAGCGGAGAGTATTCTATCATGAGTTCTCGAAATAATAAAATTCAGGTTCAAGTTTTTAATGACTCGAATCAAAAGCCGGTTCCAAGAACAAAAATTCAGGAAGTTGTTCGCAGGGTTTTTGCAAGTGAAGGAATCAAAGAAGCCGAGGTGAATGTCATCATCGTTACAGATGAGCGCATTCATGAAATGAACATTGAATTTCTAAAGCATGATTATCCAACGGATGTCATCACTTTTCCAATAAGTGAAGATCCATTGGAGGGTGAAGTGTATATCAGTGCGGACACAGCAAGAAATCAAGCTGTCGAATATGGTGTGACATTGACCGAAGAGATTCTCCGTCTTGCCGCCCATGGCGCATTACACCTAGCAGGTTACGATGACTCCACCCCGGAAGGCAAGAAGCAAATGAGCATTCTGGAGACCAAATACATGCATGCAGGAAATTCCTGAACATGAGCATGTATGATCGCATTTTACAGATAATCTCTGAAGTCATTGGCTATATGCAGGAAGGTGACTCTCTAACAGGATTGCAATTGAAAGAATTCGAAAACAGAGGTTTCACTGTTGCCGAAATTTCAACAGCTTTAAGTTGGATAGCTGAGAGAATTGAGTTGTCAGTCACTGAGAAAACCGAGCATGCATTGCGTTCTGATCTTTCATATCGTATTTTGAATGAAACCGAAAGAGCATTGTTTTCATCTGAAGCATGGGGAAGAATGCTTCACTTTCGCGAGATTGGATTGTTGCGTGCGGAGCATGTTGAAATGCTGATTGAAAGAGCCATCATGATGAATATCGGCTCGATTGACAATCCCACGCTCACGATGCTGGTAGTTTCTCTTTTATTCCAAGATGATGACTCAAAGCATTCAATACATCGCATGCTTTTGAAGGGTGATGAACAAATTCATTGAAGCATGACCCCGTAGTTCAGCCGGATAGAACGCAAGTTTCCTAAACTTGATGTCGGAGGTTCGAGTCCTCTCGGGGTCGCAAGAACTTTAGGAATTGCTTTCAGCCGCCAAAATCTTCCAAATCTCTCTTTTGAGTATCTCAATATTCTCGCCTGAAACAGCGGAAATCAACAATACTTTGTACTCTTTTCCGAAGTCCAATTCTTCCAAAATGGGTCTGTCTGCATCGGTTACCGTATCCATCTTACTGATGCAAATAATCCGTGGCTTTTCAAGCATTGATGATTCATATTTGCGTAACTCATCACAGAGAACTCCATATTCCTGAACGGGATCGCCACTCATGGCATCGAGAAGGAACACGAGAACTTTGGTTCTTTCAACATGTCGCAAGAATTGAATACCCAACCCTTTGCCTTCATGGGCGCCTTCAATCAAACCGGGAATATCAGCCATCGTGAATGAGCGTTCATTTCCAACATATACCATCCCGAGATTTGGTACGAGCGTTGTGAATGGATAATCTGCGATTTTGGGTTTTGCGGCAGACATGACGGATATAAGCGTGGATTTCCCGGCATTTGGGAATCCGACGAGCCCAATATCTGCAAGGATTTTCAATTCAAGTTCGAGTTTGAATTCTTCACCCGGTTCACCCGGCTCGAAATATCTTGGCGCTTGATTCACAGATGTGGTGAATTCGGAATTTCCACGACCACCACGACCACCTTTTGCTATGGTCACTCTTTGCTTGTCATCGGTCAAATCTGCTAAAATTTCATGTGTTTCGGCATTGCGAATAACAGTTCCTGCCGGCACTCTGATGATTTTGTCTTTACCGCTTTTGCCTGTACAGCGGGAAGTTCCACCTTGTTTGCCATCTTCAGCATTATAGGATCTTTCATAACGAAAGTCAAGAAGTGTGGTTAATTGTCTGTCGGCTTCAAAAATCACATCTCCGCCTTTTCCGCCATTTCCGCCATCTGGCCCGCCAAGAGGTACGAATTTTTCCTTGCGAAAACTCATGTGACCTTTTCCGCCCTTGCCGGATTGTACTTCAATTAATGCATTATCGATAAAATTCATGCTGGATTCCAAACTTGTGATTACACAAAAATACGGTATTCCTGCCCGATGCACTCCTTAACTGCATTGAAAATCGTAAATTGCGTTCCGGTAGGGAGGGATTTCCAACCATTTTAAGATTTGAGATTTTATGCCAACTATCACTTCATTGGATCCGCGCATAACTCGTGCGAGTATCCCGGCAGAGCAAGAACAACCATTTGCACCAAAAGAAACTTTGGATCAGTTTCAAACTTTTGAGGTATTTGTTCAAAGCAAAACAGGCGGTCATCATGCGCATGTTGGATCTGTACATGCTCCAACACCCGAGATGGCAATGTCCTATGCAAAAGAGCAATATGGTCGCAGAGGCCAAACCTTGAATGTCTGGATTGTAGAGACATCAAATATTCATGTCCTTGATCAATCTGATTCTGATTTTTTTGAAACAGTTCCTGAAAAAGGATATAGAGAAGTCGCGGCTTATGCGAAGATTCGTGATAAAGTGGAAGCATTCAAAAAGAGTCAGGGTTAATCATGTCTGCAAATGCTCGCAATGAACAATATGTGGTAACCGCCAGAAAATGGCGCCCGATGACTTTTGCAGAAGTTGTTGGTCAGGATCATATTGCAACAACATTGCGCAATGCCATGCTCAGTGGAAGAGTGCATCATGCATATCTGTTCACGGGTCCACGCGGAGTAGGTAAAACCACATCTGCGAGAATCGTGGCAAAGGCACTGAATTGTTTGAATCCGGGTCCTGATGCAGAACCTTGCAATGCTTGTGCATCATGCAATGATATCATGGATGGCAGATCGATCGATGTAATTGAAATTGATGGTGCTTCGAATAATAGTGTGGATGATATTCGCAAGCTGAGAGAAAATTCTCGCTATCCACCTGTTCATGGAAAGTACAAACTCTATATCATCGATGAAGTGCATATGTTGTCAACATCGGCATTCAATGCACTTCTCAAGACACTTGAAGAACCACCTCCGCATTTGATGTTCATCTTTGCGACAACAGAAGTACATAAAGTTCCGGCGACTATCCTTTCAAGATGTCAACGATTTGATTTTCGCAGAATGGAAATCGAAACCATCGTCGGACAATTGAGAAAGATTGCAAGCGGTGAAGGTATTTCGATAGATGATGAATCGCTGATTGCCATCGCAAGAAAAGCGGATGGTTCAATGCGTGATTCTCAAAGTATTTTTGATCAAGTACGTGCTTTTTGTGGCAATACCATCATTGCATCCGATGTGCATGATGCATTACATTTGATTGACACCGAATTTTTCTTCCGCATTAGTCTTGCGATACGCGAGAAGAATGTTGCCGAGATGTTTGCTATCGCTCATGATGTAATCGTAAAGGGATATGACATTCAAGAATGTTTGAATGGTCTTTTGGAACATTTCAGAAATATCCTTTCCGTGCAAGCGACAGGTTCGACCTCGCTCATTGAATCAAGTGCGAATTTTCTCCTGAAGTATGAGAAAGAGGCATTGTATTTTTCACAGGCAGAAATTCTGAGACTGATGCATATTGTGACAAGTACTGAACAGGGCTTGCGTTTTGCTGCACAACCGGGTGTAAGACTCGAACTTGCACTCACACAAATGGCCTCCTTGGATTCTATTGTCGAGATTTCAGAAGTAATACAATCGCTTCGTGGTGAATCAGGTTTTGAACCAAAACCAATCATTACCCCTGAAAAAAAAACTCCTGAGCTAATCAATCCTCCAATTGTAGCGCAAAAGCCACAAGAAATCATCAAAGAAGAACTCCCTCAAATTGTAGAAGAAGCACCTAAAGCGCAACAATTGACTTCTGATATTCTCAATCGTTGGGAGGAGTTCATTGAATCAACTTCTGCAATCGTACGATTTGCATTGCATACAGCTGAGGCACGCATTGAGGAGAATGTATTATACATTCATGCAGGACAAAATTTCACTTATGAACAATTGCAATCGAATATCGACACATTGAAAAAATCTTTGAATGCATTCTATGGAATCGATATTTCCGTGCAATTGAGATCAGGAAAAGATGGATCCGGGGAACAAGAAAAGAAATCTTATTTTGATAGCATAGAAACAGTACAGGGGAATAGCAAGTCTGGAGGACTCGATTTCATTTCATCAGCTCCATCACACATGGAACAAATGGAATTGAATAAACCAAAAGTGCAACAAAGAGAATTGAGTGAAGTAGAACAAGCTTTGATCTCAACATTCGGTGCAAGAGAATTACCGAAAAGGTGAGCATTTACCATTCAAGATAGATTTCCCTTGGGTAATATGTATTTGAAGACATTGATAATCATTATCATACTTCAATGTAATCAGTCACTTTGGGTTATAAAGAATCAACCCAAATTTCACCTGCCTCTTCACTGCATGTTTTTAGATATGCTGATCTCGCAAGCTTCCCACGAATTTCACATAGCGATCGATATCCGATTTCGTCGTTGCGATTCCCACTGATATTCTTACGGCCCCACGCATTTTTTTCAGGAAATTGAACATGTCGGAATAATTACCTTTTGTTCTTCCACTGAAAAATTGCGCCAATTCTTCTGTTGTCACACAATTAAAAATCTCATCAATGCCCGGATTGCAAAAACATCCTGATCGTAGAGAAATCATATGTTCATTTGCTTTGTGTTCTACGATATCAAAAGGTACTGCCGATCCATCTGGATTGAGAAAAGTCATGATGACTGTGCCGCCGGCTTTTGTTCTATCTTCCGGACCATACATGTTCACCTGTTTCATTCCGGTCGCATGATGCATATTTCGTAATTCAGAACAGAGATAGTGCATGAGCGATTGAATTCTCTCTGCAATTTTATCCCGGCCAATGGATTCAATGTACCGCAAGCCAATGGTGACAGCAGGAATGTCGAGATAATTCACCGTTCCATTCTCAAAGCGTTCATGATTTTCATGTAAATAATGCTGAGGGGAAAGAACTGCAACCATTGTTACATTACCGCCTGCAAACCATGGTTTTTTGAGAAGTTCGAATGAGGATTTCTTTACAAGGAGACATCCAATCCCTGTTGGATATCCGAAGATTTTGTAGAATGACAATGACACAAAATCTGGTTGTACTTTTTTGAGATCGAGTGTATTAGTGGGAGCATATGCCGCGGCATCGAGTAAGACATTCCATCCGCGATCTTGTGCTTTTTGTATCCATGATAAATCATGTTTCACGCCTGATACATTCGATTGACCCGGAAATGCGAAGAGTTTGTGCTTTTTATCAGAATGTCCATCAAGTTCGCGAAGCAATGCTTCTTCATCAATCATCAGATCTTCATAGTATGTCTGCACATAAGTGAAGGCACCATTCTTTGAACGACAATATTCACGAATGCCATTCACCGAATTGTGATTGTCTGCCAATAATACAAATTGTGATTGATCACCGAAAGGATAACACTCACCAACGATATGCAATGCCTCGGTGGCATTTTGTGTAAAGATGCAGAAATAATCTTCGGCATTGAAAAAGTTGAGTACTTCTTGTCTGGCTTCTTCAGTGAGCTTTGTTGCGAATTGTGATGATGGATTTGTAGAATGTGGATTCCCAAATACATTTTGTCTCAATAATGCCTGATGTTCTAACAATTGTGATTCGGCATACAGATTCCCACCCGTATAATCTAAATACACATGGCCGGCAGAATCAAGTCTTGAATATTCCTTTACTCTCAATTCATTGAAAAATGCATCATGCTTCAATGGAGATTGAACAGGTATATGTCTAAGCGAAGAAAACAGCTTTTGTATCATGGGATTTAAGTCAATATGAGTGTGGCGAAATTAGCATATTTTATACACTTCCTATAACTCAAAAAAACATTGATTTACTATTAATTGAGAGTGGTTATCATGGCAAGAGCTAGTATCTACCTGAACTTTCCAGGCAATACAGAAGAAGCCTTTGTATTCTATCAATCCGTCTTCGGAGGCAATTTCGGAAATGATGGCATTGCTCGATTTGGTGATATGCCTGCATTGGATGGAGCGCCACCGATGAGTGAAGCAGTGAAAGCAATGATTGTGCATGTGGAACTTGAAATTACCGGTGGATTGATATTGATGGGAACCGATGCTCCACAAGAAATGGGATTTTCCGTGATTCAAGGGAATAATGTGAATATCAATCTAGAACCTGATTCAAGAAATGAGACGGAACGACTTTTCTATGCATTGAGTGATGGCGGCATCATCCTACAACCGCTACAAGAAATGTTCTGGGGCGCATATTATGGACAACTTCAAGATCAATTCGGAATACATTGGATGGTCAATTGCGCTCACTAAGCAAAGTATTGATGATGTCCAAAGCTCTCGGTCCTATTCCATGTAGGTCATGCAATGTGTCTTTATCAAATTTTTTGAGGTCATTGATTGTCAATATACGATGATCAATCATGGCTCTTAATGCAGGTTTGGCAAGACCCGATTCGCGTAGAACTCTATCCATCTTCTGAATGACTTCTTCATATTCTTGGATCTTGTTCGTATTAGTTTTAAGCCTGCAGGTATTTTGTGTTGATCTTTCCACTTCCTCTTTTCTCATGCGTGCAATGCGCATGATCAATCCCTTCGGCAATGTCTTTTCATATGGAAATTGTATCGCACCCTTGGAATATTTCCATTCTCCAAGTTCATGTTTAAACTTCTGAATACCAGAAGAAGTTGGATAAAATCCAATATGATGGGTATTTCCGGCAAAATAGACCAATACTTTATCTACACGATAAGCGGGCATTCCATAGGAAATACACTCTTCAGCCTCAGGAAGAGCTTTCTGAAGGATTGCACGCATTTCCTGCAACTTCTTGAGCTTAAGTCCATGAAACTGCTGAAGATAGATATCAATTGGATTTGTCATTCACCATTCTCTTTCAATGAAACATGCAGAAAAAGTAAAGAAAATAAAAACGTGTTGGAACATATATGTTGAAACACATATATTTGTGACATGAATGATTCACCAATACATAAAAGACTTAAACAAAGCCAATTTGAATCAGATATTCAGCAGGCGATGCTCAGTCTGATTGTTGCAGCAGATATTATCAAAAGAAAGCAATTAATAGTGTGCTCATCAAAGTGTTTGACACATTCACAATACAATATCCTACGCATTTTGAAAGGTTGTTATCCAGATGGCTATTGCCGAAAGGATATCATCGAAAGAATGCTGGAAAAAGCTCCTGATGTGACAAGACTCATCGATGGTTTGGTTTCGTCGGGAAATGCTGAGCGTATTCCGGGAATTACGGACAAGAGGATGTCTCTCACTCGTATAACAGAAAAGGGGATCAATCTCTTGAATGAATTACGCGAACCCATGCAATCATTTTCCAAAGAGATGGATCAGATGTTTTCAATGCAGGATTTGGAGTCAATCACAGAACTGTGTGGGAGAATCATTTCTCATGAGATGAAAGCTGAAGGAGTGCAATCATGAATATAGTGATTCATAGATCTGAAACCCGTGGTCATGCAAATCATGGATGGTTGGATACATATCATACATTCAGTTTCGGTATGTATCATGAAGCAAGTAGAATGCATTTTGGAATGCTCAGAGTATTGAATGATGATTTCGTGATTGGTGGTGCTGGTTTTGGTAAGCATGGACATGAAAACATGGAAATCATTTCCATTCCATTGCAGGGAAGTCTTGCGCATGCGGATTCCACAGGAAATGAAGGAATCATCAAACCCGGTGATATTCAAATCATGAGTGCAGGCAGTGGCATACAACATGCAGAATATAATGCAAGCGAAACAGAACTCGTGAATTTTCTGCAATTGTGGATTTTTCCAAAGGAAAGAAATATACAACCACGATATGACCAATTGTCTTTTTCAAAAGAACAATTAAGAAATCAACTAGAACATATCGTATCGGCTAGCAAGAAAGATGGCACTTTGTGGATCAATCAAGATGCAGAATTATATCTTGGTGAATTTGATATATCGATTGATATATCGCATGCCATGAAGTCAGGCAATCATGGCGTATATGTATTTGTTATTGAAGGTTCTGTGACTATCGGTGACATCACATTGAACAAAAGAGACGGTATAGGAATTTACGATGTTGATTCCGTGTTAGCAACCGTTCATGAGCAGTCGAAAATTCTTCTGATAGAAGTACCAATGAAGTAATAATATACTTTCACTATTCACATATTTTTGGAGTACACATGAAAAACATGATCGCAATGATCGCAGTCTTGGTATTTGGTGCAATGTCATCAAATGCACAAAACACAAAATGGAATTTTGACAGATCACATTCATCCATCAAATTTTCAGTAAGCCACATGGTGGTTTCAGAAGCTGATGGAAAATTTGGTGATTTTTCTGTCAATGTTGCTTCTGATAAAGAAGATTTTTCAGATGCAAATATTGATGTAACTATCAAAGCAACTTCCATCAACACAGATGATGCAAAGCGTGATGAACATTTGCGCAGTGGTGATTTCTTTGATGTTGCAAATCATCCGAATATCACATTCAAAAGCAAATCGATGAAAAAGTCAGGAAAAGGTACATATAAACTTTCCGGTGACTTCACGATGCGCGGTGTTACAAAGCCGATCACACTTGATGTGAAATTCGGTGGAACTCAAAAGAGCCCATGGGGTCAAACCGTTGCAGGTTTCAAAATTACAGGCAAAATCAATCGTAAAGATTTTGGTGTATCTTGGAGCAAATTGCTCGATCAAGGTGGAGCAGTTGTAGGTGATGTCGTTGATCTCGTTGCAAATATCGAAATCACAAAGTAAATACTATTTCTTGATAGCCAAATGGCGTCATGTATTTTCACTGAAAATGCATTGACGCCATTCTTTTTTGAAAATCAAAGTTGTGATTTTGTAATTTCGGACATCACTTCCACGGTACATTATGTCAAAGCAAGAGTTAATGGTGTATTCACCATATACGCGAGAACAAATAGACAATATTCCGATGCATAATATGCAAGATGCTGAGAGAATGATTGCCACTGCATATACTGTATTCAAGGACTCTAAGCAACATATTCCATATCATGAAAGAATTTCAATTCTTGAGCGATTGATTCCTATGATGGAGAAATCTGTGGAATCCTTGACCATCATGGCAACAAAAGAAGGTGGCAAACCTTATCTAGATTCAAAAGTGGAAGTATTGCGTGCTATTCAGGGCATTAAATCAGCAATAGATACCATGCGCACAATGCATGGACATGAAGTGCCTATGGGTCTAACTGCATCATCACAGCATAGACTTGCTCTAACAATGCATGAACCGATTGGTGTGGTATTTGCAATCAGTGCATTCAATCATCCTTTGAATTTGATTGTTCACCAAGTGATACCAGCTATTGCGGCCGGAGCCCCCGTCATCATAAAGCCGGCGAGTTCTACACCGAGGACATGTTTGACATTTATCGATATGATTCATGATGCAGGACTACCAAAAGAATGGTGTCAGGTATTGATTTGTCATTCTTCCATTGCACAACAAATGGTGTCGGATTCTCGCATTGCATTTCTATCATTTATTGGTTCCGGTGAAATCGGTTGGACATTGCGTTCACTACTTGCTCCCGGAATGCGCTGTGCATTGGAGCATGGTGGAATGGCTCCATCAATCATAGCCGAAGATGCACTTACAGAAGAATATCTCGAGAAGATTGTGAAGGGTGCAATGTATCATTCTGGACAAGTTTGTGTGAGCACGCAACATGTGTATGTACATGAATCTCAGAGCGAAGAACTTCTTCTATCTTTAAAGCAAAGAGTCGAACAATTCAAAATCGGAGATCCACTTTCCGCTGAGACCGAGGGTGGTCCGCTTATTCATCCAAAGGAAGTGCAAAGAGTGCATACCTGGATTAATGAAGCTGTGAATCAAGGAGCAAGAAAAATTTGTGGTGGTGAGGCGATGTCGGAAACGCTCTATGCTCCAACTGTGTTATATAATCCATCTGTGCATTCACAAGTTACAAATCAAGAAGTATTCGGTCCTGTATTATGCGTACATTCTTATGATTCGCTTGATGAAGCAATTCAAAGGATCAATACTACCCCATTTGGATTTCAAGCATCTGTTTTCACAAAGAATACTGATATTGCATTCAAAGTGATGAAATCACTCAATGCAAGTGCGGTTATTCGAGAGAAAAAATGCTCATATTTAATTCACCAAATTTATATCGTTGAGGCATTCATGAAATGTTATATGGTCAATATCGCATTGCCTGAAGAATATACGCCGGAATTTCTATCGCTCATTCCATCGCAGAGAGCATATATCAATAAATTGATGGGAAGAGGAGTGGTTTCGACATATACATTGTCACTAGATCGCACCACATTATGGGTGACCATGTTTGGTGACAATAGTGAGGACATCGAATCCTATCTCGATAGATTTCCAATGAAGGATTTTATGGATTTTGAAATTGTGGAGGCGATGTTTCATCACAATGCAGCGCATTATGTTTTTCCTATGTCACTCAATTGATGTCTTATTCATTCTCACTTGAAGCAATTCTTGCGATTGCACAGAATAATGCCATCGGACTTGACGGGAAGCTTCCATGGCATCTTCCTATTGAATTGAAATTATTTCAAGAAGTCACGATACATCATACATTGATCATGGGGAGAAAAACATATGAATCATTACCCGGAATTCTGCCAAATAGAGAGCATATTATTATATCTCAATCATTGAATTCAATACAAGGTGTACATATTGCATCATCTGTGAATCACGCATTGTCAATCGCCGAATCACTTTCTCCACAAAAAGTTTTTGTGATTGGCGGAAAACGCATTTTTGATGAGTTGATTCCGCAATGCAATGCGATTCATGTGAGTAGAATTATGAGAGAGTTTAATGCCGATACATTCTATGATATCAATATCCAAGGATATACCATCGAACAATCACACAGTTTGCGTGATGTAGAAACCGGAATTGATATTCTCTATCAAAAAATGATTATTTGAAAAGCATAGCTTTCGTGGGGGAAATACGCGATGCAACAAATGCGGGGATGATTGTTGCGAGGAGTGATAATGCAAGAGCCGAGCCACCAACCAAATAATAATGCCATGCTTTCATGGAGACAGGAAGTACATCAATGAAGTACAAATCCGCATTCAAGGTGATGATTCCATAATTGTGCTGAATGGTGCAGAGTGCGAAGCTTCCCAAGCAACCAATCGTGATACCAATTATTCCAAGAGCTATTCCTTGTAAAGAAAAGATCGTCATGATCGAAAATTGCTTCATGCCAATTGATTTCAGTATGCCGATACTGCGCGTTTTTTCAATCACAATAATGAGTAGACTCGTGAGGATATTCATGATGGCAACAATACCGATCAAGCTGAGCACAATGGGTATGGGTTCTTTCTGCAATTCAATCCAATGGAACATTCCTGCATGCAGATCATAGACTGTTTGCACGAATAGTGGATACGGTACTTGATCTTGAATTTCAGTGCCGATGGCATTAATGTCAAAACCCGGCTTCACCATCAATTCATAATGAGATTTTGCATCTGTTGAAGTGCCAAGCAATTGAGATAAAGTCATTCGAGGAAGAAATACATATAACTCATCATATTGCGACATGCCGGTTTTAAATAAACCCTGAATCTTTGCTTTCATCGTAACGGGAAGCGGAATCGAAGATCCTCCCGGATCGGGTATCATGGAAGTGATGATTGCAGTGTCGGCAACTTGAAATCCCATCGATTTTGCAAGTCTTTCACTGATGATGATTTCTTTTGATAAATCAGATGAAAAAGTAAAACTACCTTTGCGTAACTCTTTGGGTCTTACGATAAATTCCATTTCATCATCAATTCCTTTGAGCAAGATACCATCAATATCGCCACCTCTTTTTCGCAATAATCCCTCTTTTTGCAATGCGATTTCAAAGGAAGCTATAGCGGGATGATTAATGATATGTTCCGGCATTGCTGGTGGAATATCACCATTGAATGATTGCACTCTAATATGCGCCGTGAACTTAACGGCATTGTCTTCCAATGCTTGTTTGAATCCATCCAAAATTGCCATAGAAAGGAGCAAAGCCATGCATCCAATCGCAATGCTGAGTATAGCAACTATGCGCGTAAAAGCAATAAAACCTCGTTTTTTCAACGAGGTTCCAAAGCGATGGGCAAGATAGATGAGTCTGAGAAATGACATCTTAATTCGCGATGAAATTCACAAGTTTACCAGGCACGATGATGGACTTTCGAATTGTGAGACCTTCAAGATTCTTCTTCACATATTCATCATTCAATGCAATCTCTTTCAATTCATCTTCGCTTGCATCGGCAGATACAGTTACACGCGAGCGAATCTTGCTATTGACTTGCAATACAATCTCGACTGTAGATTGTTGCATCTTTGATTCATCATATGTAGGCCATGAAGCTTTAATAATTGAACCTTCATGTCCCAATATCTGCCATAACTCTTCAGCGATATGAGGAGCGAATGGAGCGAGTATGCGAATGAATGCACTCATCGATTCATGAGAGCGAGTCTCGGATGCGGTATATTCATTCACCAAAATCATCATTTGAGAAATGGATGTATTGAAGCTCAGTGATTCAATGTCATCACCAACTTTCTTGATTGTTGTATGCAATACAAATTCCAATGCAGGAGAATCCTGATGTTCTTTCTTCACTGCATCCAGCAATGTTCCATCTTCATCGGCGATCAAACGCCAAGCACGATTCAAAAAGCGATTCACGCCTTCGACGCCTTTGGAAGACCATGGTTTTGCCGCTTCAAGAGGACCCATGAACATTTCAAACAATCGCAGCGAATCGGCCCCATATTGTTTGACGATATCATCGGGATTGACAACATTACCGAGTGATTTTGACATCTTTCTACCATCTTCACCGAGTATTAGACCTTGATGGAATAATTTTGCGAATGGTTCTTTGGTCGAAACAAGTCCATGATCAAATAATACTTTATGCCAAAAACGCGCATAGAGCAAATGGAGAACGGCATGTTCAGCGCCACCGACATATAAATCCACAGCCCCTGAATCGGGAATATTGCCAGACCAATAATATTCTTTATTTCTATCGCAGAATGTATCCTGATTCATTGGATCCATATATCGAAGATAATACCAACAAGAACCCGCCCATTGAGGCATTGTATTCGTTTCAAGTTTTCCAACTTTATTCATTTTAGGATCATGCCATTTGATCCATGCATCAACGGTTGCAAGTGGGGATTCACCCGTTCCTGCGGGTTTATACTCTTTCACATCTGGTAATGTGAGAGGCAATTCATCATATTCAAGTGCGCGTTTTGTTCCATCTTCGAAATACACGATCGGGATTGGTTCGCCCCAATAACGCTGTCTTGAAAAGAGCCAATCTCTCAAACGGAATTGTATTCTGCCATGTCCGATGCCTGACTCTTCAAGCCATTCGATGCATTTCTTTTTGGCTTGATCTGTTGGAAGACCCGCAAAGGAAACTGTATCGGGATGATCGGAAGCCATTGAAATGGCATAATCGGTGAATGCTTGTATTTGCACATCAATCTCAGTATCATCCTGTGGTTTCACCACTTGGATGATCGGGAGTGAAAATTGCTTTGCGAATGCGTGATCGCGTTCATCATGACCCGGAACAGCCATGATGGCTCCTGTTCCATAATGTGCGAGAACATAATCGGCAATCCAAATTTGGATCGGCTTTTGATTTGCAGGATTAATCGCGAATGCGCCTGTGTTCACACCGGTCTTTTCTTTCGACAATTCAGTTCTTTCCAAATCACTTTTGAGTGATGCAACTTTGCGATATTCATCAATTGCATTTCTATGATCAGAAGTGGTGATGATATCAACAAGTGGATGTTCGGGTGCTAGCACGAGATAAGTTGCGCCGAAGATTGTATCCGGTCTTGTCGTGAACACTTTCACGGCATGAGCATCATCAACCTTAAAAGAAATCTCCGCACCTTCTGATTTACCGATCCAATGCTTTTGCATTTCTTTTGTTGAAGCCGGCCATTCCACGAATTCCAAATCATTCAACAGTCTATCGGCATATTTCGTGATGCGAATCATCCATTGTCGCATTGGTCTGCGCTCTACGGTATATCCTTTGTCTTTCCACTCATCTACTTCCTCATTTGCGAGAACTGTTCCCAATTCTTCGCACCAATTCACAGGAATATTGGCGGTATAGGCAAGACGCTGTTCATCTCGATATGCTTCAATGTCAACAGTATTTGTGAGATGCTGAGGAATTGGTAACTCGCTGATCGGACGAGCTTTTTGAAGTTCTTCATCATACCATGAATTGTAGATCTTCAGAAACATCCACTGAGTCCATTTATAATAATTTGGATCGGTGGTGTTTACAGAACGATTCCAATCATAGCCCAAACCAAGTAAATTCAATTGTCTTTTGAAATTATTGATATTAGTTTCAGTAGCAATCGCCGGATGAATTCCTGTTACCATGGAATAGCGCTCTGTGGGCAAACCAAATGCATCAAAACCCATTGGATGAAGCACATTGAATCCACGCATCGATTTATAACGAGCAATGATATCGGTGGCGGTATATCCCTCTGGATGTCCGATATGCAAACCAGCACCACTTGGATAGGGAAACATGTCGAGGACATAATATTTGGGCTTGGAAATATCTTCTTGAACTGCATAGACATTCTGTTCAGTCCAAATCTTCTGCCACTTTTCTTCTATGATTGAAAAAGGATAAGCCATTTGAATTCCGATTGATATTGAGATTTTTTATGCATCGAGTGATTGCAAAGCACACATCGAAGCATATATTCCGCCATTTGCGAGTAATTCTTTGTGATTACCTGATTCAATGATGCGACCTTTCTCGAAGACATAAATTTTGTCTGCATCAATGATGGTAGATAAGCGATGTGCTATGATGAGAGCAGTTCTGTCTTTCAAAACATTCGCAATTGCATCTTGTACGAGCTTTTCTGATTCGGCATCCAATGCAGAAGTTGCTTCATCAAAAATAAGGATTTCGGGTCTGCGGGCAAGAGCGCGAGCTATGGCAAGGCGCTGTCTTTGTCCACCGGAGAGTAATACACCGCGATCTCCAATCACTGTATCATATCCATTAGGTAATTCCATGATGAATGAATGTGCATGAGCAATTGTTGCCGCTTCTATAATCATATCTCTTTCTGCATCAGAGCCAAATCCGATATTTGCAGCTATTGTATCATTGAAGAGAAATGATTCTTGTGAAACAATGCCAAAATGCGAACGATATGAATCCATTGTATATGACTGAATCGGTGCATCATCAATCGTGATGTTTCCGGAAATAGGATCATAGAGTCGAATCACAAGATCACTCATCGTTGATTTACCTGAACCACTTTGACCTACGAATGCGATTTTCTCTCCTTTCTTGATGGTGAGTGTAATGTTCTTGAGCACATTGTGTTTGCCATCATAAGAAAAGGTAACATCATTGAAACAGATTTTGGATTGGAGTGAAGGACATATTGCAATTCCGTCTTTCACTACGGGTGATTTATCCATCACTTCAAAAATACTCTGTGCTGCTACAAGACCTCTTTGAATCATCGCGGGTGTGCTGGTGATTTGTGCGATGGGTGACATGATGCTGAATAATGCAAAGAGAAATGTCATGAGTTCATGTGCTTTCATCTGTCCTGAATACACTTCATTTCCACCGATAAACAATACAGCACAAAGCGAAGTAATTGCAAGCATTTCATTGATGGCCGGAACGAGGTCAACGATCTTCTGATTCTTGATCGTTGTTCTCACATAGGTATTTGTTTCACCATGAAAAATGTCACTCGCTTTTTTCTCGCTGCTTGTTGATTTCACGATCCGAATGCCACTCAGGAATTCCTGCAATACATGTGTCAAATGTGCCATTGCATCTTGCATTCGAAGAGCATACTTTTTGATTGGTGTTGTCGTGAGTTTGATGAGAAGTAAACTTCCAATACTGGTGCTGAATGAAATCAAAGTAAGATAGGGAGAATAGGTGATGAGCACGCCAAGAAAGAGTGCGATTTCAATCGGTTGTCTGAACAGCGTAAAGAATAATGGAGTGATTGCACCATTCATCACACCCACGGAATTAATCATCAAAGAAATCCCATCACCAACTTTACTTTTATTGAAATGCTCCATGGATTGTGACATCATGCGAGTGAAGAGTTGATCGCGTATGGATTTGATTACGCCTTCGCCGAGGCGTGTATTAACATTATTCCCTAGATATTTCGCAAGATTCTTGAATGTAAATAGCGTGATGATGAGTATGCCGAGTTTGAACAATGTTTCTGAATGTGAAGCACCTTGGACAAAACTCATAACATTTGTGAAGAACCAATTCTTCGCTTGTCCCGAAAAACTATCACTTGATGAAATTGCATTCGCTTTTTGCATTGTGTCGGGTTCGAACAATGCTTGTAGGACAGGTTGAATCACGATGATTGTCACCGCACTCAAAATTGAGAACAGTGTATTCAGCGTGATGGACAATATCAATAGTAATTTGAATTGTCCGAGATATCCTAGAACACGAAAAAGCAATTTCACGAAATGTCCTTAATGTCTGAAATGTCTCATGCCCGTAAGCATCATTGTTACATTATTCTCATTTGCAGCAGATATGACTTCCGCATCACGAACCGAACCACCGGGCTGAATCACAGCTGTTGCACCGGCTTCCACTGCTTGCAACATGCCATCCGCAAATGGGAAGAATGCATCGGAAGCAACCGCACAGCCTTTGAGATCAATGCCTGCATCTTGTGCTTTTTTCACGGCTATGCGTGCGGAGTCGAGTCTTGACATTTGTCCTGCGCCAATTGCAAGCGTTCGATCGGATGATGCATAGACAATTGCATTTGACTTCACATGTTTGGCAATGCGCCATGCAAAATCCATTGCTTTGGATTCCTCTTCACTTGGATGTCTTTCAGTGACAATTTGTAAAGCTGCTTCATTCAATAATTGTGCATCTTCATTTTGAATGAGAAGTCCGCCGGCAACACTGCGAATATGCTTTCCTGTAATTGCTTGCTTCAATGCATCATATCTACAGATAAGAAGTCTTCTGTCTTTCTTTTTCATGAGTAATGACAAAGCTTCTTCGGTATAGGAAGGAGCGATCAATACTTCGGCAAACAATGAATGAATTGTTTCAGCTGTCTCCAGATCCATTTCTCTATTAAATGCAAGAATGCCACCGAAAGGAGAAACAGTATCAGTTGCGAATGCTTTGTGATATGCTTCCGATAATGAATTGCCGATACCTACACCGCATGGATTGTTATGCTTGACGATAACAGTGACAGGTTCATCGAATTCAAGCGCAATGCGTGATGCCGCATCGATGTCCATGATATTATTATAGGACAATTCCTTTCCATGTAATTGCATAAAGATGGATGAAAATGCTCCATAGAGTTTTGCATTCTGATGTGGATTCTCACCATATCTGAGTGATTGATCAGCCGGCATGGAGAGAGTAAGTGTTTCAGGAAATGCAATGTCTTGTTTCTCGGCAAACCATCGTGCAATCATGGAATCATATGATGCCGTATGTGTGAATGCTTCGCCTGCCAAATTCTTGCGGAGTCCAAGT